>VHCY01000031.1 GCA_016871595.1 Verrucomicrobiota bacterium | reverse complement strand
CGACGCCGTCATCATCCTCGGGAGCATCGACATCGTGCTCGGCGAGGTCGACCGCTGAGCCCCCCGCCGATGCTCGGAACCGGACTCCTCCACGGCCTCAAGGTTACCGCCCGCAACCTCGTCGGCAGCTTCCACGACCCGGCGCGGATGGTCACCACGCAGTATCCCGAGGAGCGCACGCGCCTCCCCGAGAATTACCGCAACTTCCCCTTTCTCGTCGGCGACGACCCGGCGGACCCGCTCGGGACGCTCCGCTGCGTCGCCTGCCAGATCTGCGAGAAGGAATGCCCGCCCCAGTGCATCTACATCGTGATGGAGCGCGATGAGAAGGGGAAGGCGCAGAAGCGGCCGCGCGTCTTCGACATCGATCTGTCCGTCTGCATGAGCTGCCAGATCTGCGTGGAGGTCTGCCCCTTCGACGCGATCAAGATGGACCAGGAATTCGAGATCGCGACCGCGGACCGCTTCACCGGCCTCCTGCGCCACAAGGAGGACCTCGCCCGGTCCAACGCCTACTACCACCAGCTCCACCCGACGGAGGCCGCCGCCGTCGACGCCGCCCTCGCCGAACAGAAGGCCCGTCAAGCCGCGGCGAAGGCCGCCAAGGCCCCCGCCCCGGCGGCCGCCCCGGCCGCCGCCACCCCCGCCACCCCCGCCACCCCCGCCACCCCCGCAGTCCCGCCTCCCCCGCCGCCGCCCGCGGCGCCCGCGCCGTGAACCCTCCCGCCGCCGATCCCCTCGCCGCGGGGCTGCTCGAACGCCTGCCCCTGCTCGCGCGCGATGCCCTCACCGGCGCGCTGCCCGAGCCGTGGCGCTGGGTGGCCAACGGCCTGCTCGCGATCCTCGCGATCATCGTCGTCTTCAGCTCCCTCTTCGCCTTGCTCACCCTCGCGGAACGCAAGGTGCTGGCCCGCGTCCAGAACCGCCCCGGCCCCAACCGCGCGGGCCTCCCGCTGACCCGCTTCCGCCTCGGCGGGCTCGGCCAGCCGCTGGCCGACGGCATCAAGATGCTGACCAAGGAGGACATCGTCCCGCGCGGCGCGGATCCGGTGCTCCACTTCCTCGCGCCGGTGGTGCTGCTGGCGCTCTCGCTGCTGACCTTCGCGGTGCTCCCCTACGGCCGCCTGCTCGTGCCGGTGGAGCTGGAGGCGGGGGTCCTCTACTTCTTCGCCGCCGGGGCCGCCACCGAGCTCGCGCTCTTCATGGCCGGCTGGGCCAGCCGCAACAAGTACTCGCTCCTCGCGGCGATGCGCGCGCTGGCGCAGCTGATCAGCTATGAGCTGCCGCTGCTGCTGGCGGTGGTCCCGGTGGTGCTGCTCGCCGGCTCGCTCTCCACCAGCGGGATCGTCGCCGCCCAGGCCGGCTGGGACCTCGGCTTCCTGCCCCGCTGGTTCGTCCTCACCCCGTGGGGCTTCGCCTCTTTCCTGATCTTCCTGACCGCCGCCCTCGCGGAGTCGAACCGCTCGCCCTTCGACCTGCCCGAGGCGGAGAGCGAGCTGATCGCCGGCCACCTCACGGAGTACTCGGGCTTCAAATACGCGCTGTTCTTCATGGCGGAGTACCTCGGGATGACGGCCCTCGCCGGCCTCGGCGTGACCCTGTTTCTGGGCGGCTGGCGGGCGCCGCTGCCCTTCCTCGAGTTCGTGCCCTCCTACGCGTGGTTCGGGCTCAAGCTGCTGGCCCTGCTGTTCGTCTTCATCTGGATCCGCGCAACCTTCCCGCGGCTGCGCATCGACCAGCTCACGCGCCTCGCCTGGAAGTTCCTCGTGCCCCTCGCGCTGCTCAACCTAGGCACCGCCGCCCTCTGGGCGCTGACCGCCGGCTGGGGTCCGGCCCTGCAGCCGCTGCGCTGGCTCGGCGCGGTGGCGCTCGTCGCCGGGCCCTTCGTGCTGCTGGGCCGCGGCCTCACCGCCGGCCTCCGCCCCCGGACCTACCGCTTCGCCTGAACCGATGATCGCGCTCGCCGCCATCGCCCTGGGCACGCTCGCCGCCGCCGCCGTGGCGCTCGCGCTCCGCGACCTCATCCACAGCGCGCTGCTCCTCATCGCGAGCTGGGTTGGCATCGCCGCGTTCTACCTCTGGGCCGGAGCCGAGTTCATCGCCTTCGCGCAGGTGCTGATCTACGTGGGGGCGATCTCGATGGTGGTGCTCTTCGCGGTGCTGCTGACGCGCCCGCCCACCGCCCCCGCAACCCCGGTCCGCTCCGGCCGGACGGTGCCGGGCTTCCTCGCGGGCGGCGCCGTGCTGGGACTGCTCGCGGGCGCCGTGCTCTCGTCCCCGCTGCCGGCCGGGATGGGCGCCGCGCCGGCCTTCGGAGTTCGCGAGCTCGGGTTGAAGTTGCTGGGGCCGCACGCCGGGGCGCTGCTCGCGACGGGCGCGCTGCTGACCGTCGCGCTGCTCGGGGCCGTGGTGCTCGCGGCCGGCCGGGGCAAGGAGGACGCGCCGTGAGCCCGCTCCAGGCTTGCCTGCTGTTCTCCTCGGCCCTGTTCAGCCTCGGGCTGATCGCGGTGCTGGTGCGCTCGAACGCGATCCTCGTCCTCCTTGGCGTGGAGCTGATGCTGAACGCCGCCAACCTCAACTTCATCGCCTTCTGGCGCTATGGTCCGGCCCCGGCCGAGGGCCACGGGGTGGTGTTCGTCGTGTTCGCGCTGGCCGTCGCCGCCGCCGAGGCCGCGGTGGGGCTGGCGCTCGTCATCGCGCTGCACCGGCACCAGCGCAACGTGCGCCTCGGCGACGCCCGCCGCCTCCACGGCTGAACGATGCACCTGCCCGTCCAGCTCACCTGGCTGATCCCCGCGCTGCCCGCGGCCGCGGCGGCTATGATCGCCGTGGTGCCGGCCCGCCGGCCCGGGCTGGGCGCCGGCCTCGCCCTCGCCGCGCTCGCGGGCTCGCTCCTCCTCGCCGTCCTCGCCCTCGGCGGGGCCCTCGCCGATCCCGCCGCGCGCCTCACCCACACCTTCACCTGGTTCGCCGTCGGCCACGGGGCCATCCGCCTCGGCTGGCTTCTCGATCCGCTCGGCACCCTGCTCGCCGTGATGGTCGCGGCGGTGGGACTGCTCATCTTCACCTTCAGCCTCGGCTACCTCCGGGACGACCCCCGCGCGAAGCAGTTCTTCTGCTTCCTCAGCCTCTTCGCGGGCGCGATGCTCGGGCTGCTGCTCGCGAACAGCCTGCTGCTGCTCTTCGTCTGCTGGGAACTCGTCGGCCTCGCCTCGTACCTGCTGATCGGCTTCTGGTTCCAGCGCCCCGCCGCGGCGCAGGCCGCCCGCAAGGCTTTCATCACCACCCGCATCGGCGATCTCGGCCTCCTCCTCGGGCTCGTCTGGCTCCAGGACTCCACCGGCACCCTGCTCCTCTTCGACGGCGGCCGCGGCGTGCTCGAGGCGGAGGCCCTGGGCAGCCTCGCCGGCGCCACCACGGTCGGCGGACTCGCGGTCTCCACCGCCATCGGCCTGCTCCTGTTCTGCGGCGCCGCGGGCAAGTCGGGCCAGGTCCCGCTCCACGTCTGGCTCCCCGACGCGATGGAGGGCCCGACGCCCGTCTCCGCCCTGATCCACGCCGCGACGATGGTCGCGGCCGGCGTGTTCCTCGTCGCCCGGGTGTTTCCGCTGCTCGCGGCGGACCTCGCGCTGCCCCACGCGCCGGTCCACGCGCTCAGCGTGGTCGCAACGGTCGGGGCGGTGACGGCCCTTTTCGGCGCGGCGGTCGCCGTGGCGCAGGACGACATCAAGCGCGTGCTCGCGTTCTCCACCGTCTCCCAGCTCGGCTATATGATGCTGGCCGCGGGCACGGGCGCGTGGACGGCCGCGATCTTCCACCTGCTCACGCACGCCTGCTTCAAGGCGCTGCTCTTCCTCGGCGCGGGCTCGGTGATCCACGCGACGCACCACGAGCAGGACATCCGGCGCCTCGGCGGGCTGCGCGGGCGCCTGCCGGTGACCGGCGCGACGTTCGCGGTCGGGATGATGGCGCTCGCGGGCGTGCCTTTCCTCTTTTCCGGTTTCTGGAGCAAGGAGGCGATCCTCCACGCGGCCCACGGTTGGGCCATCTCCCCGCTGCCCTTTCTCGTGGCCCTCGCGGCGGTGGCGCTCACGGCCTTCTACATGACCCGCCTCCTCGCCGAGGTCTTCGCCGGCGCGCCGCGCGGCCACGGGGCGGAGACCGCGCACGAGAGCCCGGCCGTGATGACGGTTCCGCTGGTCGTGCTCGCCCTCGCCTCGGTCGGTCTCGGCTTCCTCGGCACGCCGTGGTGGCCTTGGCTGCAACGCACCCTGGATCCCACCTTCAAGGCGGAGGCCGGCGGGGCGGGCCTGATGGCGGTCTCGATCGCCCTGGTCGCCGCGGGCATCCTCGCGGGGTGGGCGCGTTACGGCCGGCACCCCCGGAGCGACGCGCGCGCGCCGGATCCCCTCGCGCGGAGCGTGCCGCGACTGCACCGGGCGCTCGCGGCGCGGCTGGGTTGCGATGAGCTTTACGCGGCGACGCTCGGCCGGTTGAACGCGGCCCTCGCCGCCGCGGCCAACGCGCTCGACCGCTCCGTCTGGGACGGGTGCGTCCGCCTCCTCGCGCGGCTCGGCGCCTACGCCGGCCTCGTCTCGCGGGAGACCGATGAGGAGGTCCTGAACGGCGGCTTCAACGCGGCGGGCGACGGCCTGCGGGCCAGCGGGCGGGCCTACGCGCGGACGCAGACCGGCGACGCCCACGGGTACGTGTGGATGCTGGCGGCGGGCTTCGTCCTGCTCGCCCTCGCCGTGCTGCTGGGAGGCGCCCGATGAACTCCTGGCCGATCCTCTCCCTCGTCGTGTTGGCCCCGTGGGCGGGCGCGGCCCTCCTCGGCCTGCGGCCGGGGCTCGGCGACCGCGCCAGCCGCTGGCTCGGGCTCGCCTTCAGCCTCTCGACGGCGGCGCTCGGCGCCGTGCTGCTCGCGGGCTTCGACCCGGCGCGCACCGGACTGCAGTTCGTCGAGCGCCACGCGTGGATCCGCTCGCTCAACGTCCACTACCACCTCGGGTTGGACGGCCTTTCCCTAGTGCTCGTGCTGCTCACGGCCGCGGTCGCGCCGGCCGCGCAGTTGTCCGGCTGGGGCCGGGCGGGGCCGGCGCGGGTGCCGACCCTGCTGCTCCTGCTCCTGCAGGGGGCGGCGCTCGGGGTGTTCCTCGCCCAGGATTTCTTCCCCTGGTTCACCTGCTGGGAGCTGAGCCTGGTGCCGGCGTACTTCCTGATCAGGTTGTGGGGCGGCCCGGGCGCGACGCGTGCGGCGTACCAGTTCGTGATCTACACCATCGGCGGCAGCGCGTTCCTGCTGGCCGGCTTCGCCGCCCTCTTCGCGGCGACGGGCACCTTCGACTTCGGTCAGCTCGCGCAGCTGGGCCGGGACGGCGCGCTGGCGGAGCGACTCGGGCCGTGGGGGGTGCGGGCGGCGTTCGCCGGGGTGCTGCTGGGTCTGGCGGTGAAGGTGCCGCTCTGGCCCTTCCACACCTGGCTCCCGCCGGCGTACGCCGCCGCGCCGACCGGGACGGTGATGCTGCTCACGGGCGTGCTCTCGAAGATGGGGATGTACGGTTTCCTCCGCCTGCTCTGGCCCCTGTTCCCCGCGCAACTGCACGCGGCGGCGCCGGCCCTGCTGGCGCTCGCGGTGGCCGGGATCGTCCTCGGCGCCTGGGCGGCGCTGCGCCAGGAGGATCTACGGCGGATGCTGGCCTACTCGTCGATCAACCACCTCGGGTACTGCCTGGCCGCGCTGTTCGCGGTGGCCGCCGCCGCGGGCGGGGAGCGGCCGGCCGAGGAGGCGGCCGCGGCGGCGCTCGCGGGCCTCGTGCTCCAGCTCTTCAACCACGGCGTCACTGCCGCGGCGCTCTTCCTCGGGGCGGGCATCCTTGAGGCTCGCGCCGGCGGGCGCAGCGGGCTCGGCGACTTCGGCGGGCTGCGGGCCACCGCGCCGGCCTTCGCCGCGTTCGCGGGGGTCGCGTTCTTCGCCTCGCTGGGCCTGCCGGGGCTGAGCGGCTTCGTCGGCGAGTTCCTCATCTTCCGCGGGCTCTTCGGCCTGCATCCGGCGGCGGCGGTCCTCGCGCTTCCCGGTCTTCTGGCCACCGCGCAGTTCCTGCTCACGGCCTGGCGGCGCGTGTTCCACGGCCCGGTGCAGGGAGCCGCGGCCGGCTTCGCGCCGCTCACGGCGGCGGAGCGCTCCGCGCTGGTCCTGCTCACGGTCCTGATGATCCTGCCCGGCGTCGCGCCGGGGCTCCTGACTTCGCTCACCCACCCGCTCGTGACGGCGTGGGCGGGGCACCTCCCGCGATGAGCGCGCTGCCCTGGACGATCTATGTCTCCCTCGCCGGCGCGGCGCTGCTGCTCGCGCTGGGGCGCGCGTCGCCCGGGGTGGCGCGCGGGCTCGCGCTCGCGACCGCGCTGGCCGGGGCGGCCCTGGGCGCGGCGGGCGCCGCCGGCTTCACCGCCCAGCCGGGGCTGCAGACGCTGGTGGACATCCCCTGGGTGGCGGGACCTGGCATCCGCTACCACCTGGCGGCGGACGGGATCAGCCTTGTACTGGTGCTGCTGACCGGCCTCGCGGCCACGGCGGGCGTGCTCTTCTCGTGGAACGTGCGCGAGCGGGCGGCGGAATTCTTCGCGCTGTATTTCCTGCTCATCGGCGGGGTTTACGGGGTGTTCCTCAGCGCGGACGCGTTCCTGCTCTTCGTGTTCTACGAGATCGCGATCGTGCCGAAGTATTTCCTGATCGCGAACTGGGGTTCCACGAACCGCGAGTACGGGGCGATGAAACTGGTGCTGTACTCGTTCGCGGGCAGCGCGCTGGTGCTCGCGGGCCTGCTCTGGGCCCACGCCGCGGGCGGGGGTCAGGGTTTCGGCCTCGCGGAACTCACCCGCGCCGCGTCCGCGCTGCCCGCCGCGCAGCAGGTGCCGCTCTTTGGCCTGCTGTTCGTGGGCTTCGGGGTGCTCGCGGGACTGTTCCCATTCCACACGTGGGCGCCGACGGGCCACGTGGCCGCCCCGACCGGCGTCTCGATGCTCCTCGCCGGGGTGGTGATGAAGCTGGGGGCGTACGGCTGCCTCCGGGTCGCGCTGCCGCTCTGCCCGGCGGGTTTCGCGGCGTGGCAGCCGCTGCTCGGCGGGCTCGCGCTCGCGGGCATCCTCTACGCCGGTTTCGTCGCGTTGGTGCAGGAGGACTTCAAGTTCGTGATCGGCTACTCGAGCGTGAGCCATATGGGCTTCGTCCTGCTGGGCCTGGCGGCAGCGACGCCGCAGGCGCTCGCGGGGGCGGTGCTCCAGATGTTTTCCCACGGGGTGATCGCGGGCCTGCTCTTCGCCGTGGTGGGCCGGATGGTCTACGAGCGGGTCCACACGCGCCGGCTCGACCACCTGCAGGCGCTGGGCCTGCACCGGCACCTGCCGTTCCCGGCCCTCGTGTTCGTGATCGCCGCGCTCGCCTCGATGGGGATGCCCGGCTTCAGCGGCTTCCCCGCGGAACTCTCGATCCTGATCGGCACCTGGCGGACAGCGCCGCTCTGGGCCCTCGGCGCCGCGGCGGGCGTGGTGATCGCGGCCGCCTTCACTCTGCGCGTCCTGCAGGTCTCCTTCTTCGGCCCCGCCGAGCCGGCTGCACCCACCGAGGCGCACCCGCCGCCCGCGCTGGACCCGATCACCTGGCCGGAACGGGCCGGGGCGGCGCTGCTCCTGGCCGCGACGGTGTACGTCGGCCTCAAGCCGGACGCGCTGCTCGGGTGGATCCTGCCGGCCCTGCACTCGCCCGCGCTGCAACCGATCCTGCGGGGAACCACGCCGTGACCATCGACCACTCCGAGCTCCTGCACGCCTTCCGGCCCGAGGCCTGCCTCGTCGCGGGCGCCCTGCTCGTGCTGGGACTCGACCTCGCGACCGGCCGGGGCCGGACCGCGGAACGCCGCGCCCGGAACGCCGCCCTGCTCGGCCTGCTTGCGCTCGCCGCGGCGCTCGCCGCGACCTTCGCCGCCGCGCCGTCCGGGCCCCTCGCCGCCGGGACGATGCTGCTGGACCCGCTCGCCCGGGTCACCCGGGCCGGCGTCCTCGGCCTTGCCCTCCTCGCGCTGGCCGCCACGCCCGGAACCCTGCGCCTCCCGCACGCCGCGGAGTATGTCGCCCTCCTCCTCTTCGCGACCGCCGGCTTCACCCTGATGGCCGGGACCACTTCCCTCCTCCTCGGGTTCGTCGCGCTCGAGCTGGCAAGCATCGCGCTCTACCTCCTCGCCGGTTTCGACAAGTCCCGGCCCGAGTCCGCGGAGGCGGCGCTGAAGTACTTCCTGTTCGGTGCCGTGGCCGCGGCATTCCTGCTCTTCGGCTTCAGCCTCCTGTACGGGCTCACCGGTGCCCTCGACCTCCCGGGGATCGCCCGTGGACTCGCCGCGCAGCCTGTCTCCCCGCTCTTGCTCGTCGCGGTCGTGATGGTGCTGGTCGGTTTCGGCTTCAAGGCCGCGGCGGCCCCCTTCCACCTCTGGGCGCCCGATGTCTACCAGGGCGCGCCCGCCCCCGCGGCGGCCCTGATCGCCTCCGCGGCCAAGCTCGCGGGACTCGCCTTCTTCCTGCGCCTGCTGGGGTCCGGCCTCACCGCTCCCGCCGCGGACGGCCCGCCCGCACCCTGGACCGGGGCCGTGGCCGTGCTCGCCGTGCTCTCCCTCGTCGTGGGCAACCTCGCCGCGCTCGGCCAGGGCAACGTCCGCCGCCTCCTCGCCTACTCCGCCGTCGCGCACGCCGGCGCGCTGCTCCTCGGGGTGCTGGTCAGCGGACGGGCCGGGCCCGGCCCCGTGGTCTACTACGCGGTGACCTACGGGCTGGCCACGGTGGGAGCCTTCCTCGTCCTCGCGGTGCTGGACGGCCAGGGCGGGGCCCAGGCGCACGCGGACCTCGCGGGGCTACACCGCCGTTCGCCGCTGCTGGCGGGTGCCCTCGCCGCCTGCCTGCTCTCCCTCGCGGGCATTCCGCCCCTCGCCGGCTTCCTCGGCAAATTCCTGGTCTTCGCCGAGGCCCTCAAGGCGGGCGGGCCAGCCTCGCTCCCCGGGGCCATCGCGCTGCTCGCGATCGCGCTGAGCGCCGTCGCGCTGTATTACTACCTGATCGTGCTCAAGGAGGCGCTGGTCCGCGCGCCCGCGCCCGGCGCCCCGGTGATCCGCGTCCCGGCCGGCGCGGCGCTGAGCCTGATCGCGACGGTCGCGCTGCTGCTGGCGCTCGGACTGGTGCCCGATCTCCTGCTGCGCCGCTTCTGAGCGCCACCCGGCGGCGGAATCAGCGCAGGCGGAGGAACAGCCAGCCGGCGATCGCCGTCATCCCAGCGTTGGGCAGCCAGGCCGCGACCACTGGTGCGACCGCCCCCCTTGTCGCAAGGGTCGTGGCGGCCGTGGTGAGCACGTAATACAGGAAGAAGAGCCCGATCGACTTCGAGACGCCCACCGCGGGGTTCACGCGGACGCCGGACACGGCGAAAGGGATGGCGATCGCGATGACGATCAGGGGGCCCACGACGTCCGCCAGCAGCCCGTAGTAGCGGACGGCGTAAGCGGGGAGCTTCGGGCTGCCCTCCCGGGCCAGATGGTCGACGAGTTGCCCGAGCTCGTGGAACGAGAGGCGCGAGGCCCGCCGGTCGATCAGCAGCATCAGCTCCGGATCCTCGTCGTAACCCGGCTCACGCCGCTCGCGGAACGGCGTGGCCGCCATCAGCTCCCCGGTGTCGGGAGCAAACAGGAGCTCCCGCCCGTCGCGGAAGACCCAGCCGCCCGCCACCGGATCGCGCCACGCCTCGGCCGCGACGAGCCGGCGCCGCTCGCGGCGGTCCGGGTCCAGCTCCGAGACCGAGACCCCGTAGCCGCGCTCCCGCGCCTTGCTGTAGCGGTTGAGGAACCAGACGCGGCGGGCCTCCGGATGGTCGAAGGCCACGCTGAAGACGGCACCCACCCGGTCCGCCGGCAGCGCCCGGGCCGTCTGGTGCCGGAACTCGAGTTCCTCCCGGAGCGCGCGGGACTCCTCGACCGACCACGGCACGACCGCGGTGTTGAGCCACCAAGAGAGCCCGCAGCAGGCGAGCCCGACCAGCCAGACGGGCGCCGTCATCCGGGCGAAGCCCACGCCGGCCGCCCGCAACGCGGTGAGCTCGTTGGCGCGGTGCAGTTTCCCGAGGACGAACAGGAGCGACACCAGCAGGGAGAGCGGCAGCACCACCGAGAAGAAGCTCGGGAGCCGCACCGCCACGTACCGGGCCAGCTCCGCCGGCCGCGCGCCGACCTGGTTCAGATCGCGAAGGTCGCTGAAGAGCACCTGCACGACCAGCAGCCCCCCGGTGGCCAGCAGCACCAGACCGAGGATCTGGAGCCACTCGCGGAGCAGGTGGCGGTCGAACGTGTTCACGCGCCGAGTTGTAGGCGCGGCGCCCCCCGCGGGAAGCCTAAAGCCGGGCCACGCGTCGACTGCGGGGTTGAAAAGCGCCCGGAGCCGCCGTTACCTCCGCTCCACCTTCCCCCGATGCCACTCGCCCGCCTCCCGCTGCCCCTCTTCGCCGCCCTCGCGCTGCTCCTGCCCGCCGTCCCCGCCGCCGCGGGCGAACCCACCCCGATTAAGGTCGGCCTGTTCGCCTCGCTCACCGGCAAGGAGGCCGCCTTCGGCCAAGCCACGCGCAAGGGCGTCGAGCTCGCCGTCGAGGAGCTCAACGCTGCGGGCGGCGTGCTCGGCCGGCGCTTCGAGTTGGTGATTGAGGACAACCAGTCCAAGGCCGGCGAGTCGGCCACGATCGCGAAGAAGCTGATTGCGCGCGACAAGGTCGTCGCCCTGATCGGCGAGGTCGCCTCGAGCCGCTCCCTCGAGGCCGCCCCCATCGCGCAGCAGAGCCGCGTGCCGATGATCTCCCCCTCCTCGACCAACCCCAAGGTCACCGAGATCGGCAACTACGTCTTCCGCGTGTGCTTCATCGACCCCTTCCAGGGCGTGGGTGATGCCAAGTTTGCGCGCCAGAGCCTCAAGCTGCAGCGGGTCGCGCTCCTCACCTCCGTCTCCTCCGCCTACAGCGTCGGGCTGGCCAAGTACTTCCGCGAGCACTTCACCGCCGCCGGCGGGACCGTCGCGCTCGAGCAGAAGTACTCGGAAGGCGACAAGGACTTCAAGGCGCAGCTCACCGCGATCAAGGCCGCCGGCGTCGAGGGCATCTTCATTCCCGGCTACTACACCGAGGCGGCCCTGATCTGCAAACAGGCGCGCGAGCTCGGCCTCAAGCTGCCCCTGTTCGGCGGCGACGGCTGGGAGGCCCCCCAATTGCTGGAGATCGGCGGCGCCGCGGTCGAGGGCACCTACTACTCGACGCACTACTCGTCGGAGGACCGCTCGCCCGCCGTCCAGGGCTTCGTGGAGCGCTTCAAGCGGCGCTGGAACGGCGACGCGCCCGACGCGATGGCCGCACTCGGCCACGACGCCGTGCTGGTCCTCGCCGACGGCATCCGCCGCGCCGGCGGCACCGAGGGGCCGAAACTGCGGGACGCCCTGGCCGCCACGCGCGACGTCTCCGGCGCCACGGGCAAGACCACCCTCGACGCCCAGCGCAACGCCACCAAAGCCGCCGTCGTCATCACGGTGAAGCAGGGCCGTTTCGCCTTCGTCGAGTCCGTCGCGCCCTGAGCCGGGACGATTCAATTGGCGGCGGAGCAGCGGGGTGAGATGGCGAGCGCATTTCAGGGGCGAGAGACCGAGGAATACCCGGAGGGTATGGCGACGGGAGAGAGCCACTGAAAGGTGCCGGCAGGTCACCTCGGGGCGACCCGATCGACTGAATCGTCCCGGCTGAGACGCGGCCACCCGCCCCGGCACCCGCCGCGGGGTTGGTGCGATTCCTGCATACAGGACGGCGGATCCCCCGCCGTATGCCACACACCACCCTTGCCACCCTCCCCGCCGCCGCTCCCGCCGCGGACGCCGGCCTCGTCACGTACCTCAACCTGAAGCTGCGCGAGATCGGGCAGCCCGGCGTGCCGCTCGCCGAGGGCGCCGACGGCCTCGCACCGCTGGTGGACCACTTCCTCGCCGTCAGCCGCGAGAAGGACCGGGCGCTCACCCGCCACCTCTGCCCGATCGACCAGCGGCTGCAGAATTTCCTCTACGATCACCTCGAGGCCGGGCCGGAGCTCGCCGGGGACGTGCCCCGCCTCCCCCACACCACGCTCGTCCTCGACCGCGCCGGCCTCGCCCGCGTCCTCTCGCTGCCGCCCGGGGCCGACGAGTACCGCAGCGACATCCTCTCCTCCTACCGGGTGAGCCAAGGCGTCCTGCATAACCCCCGCAGCGACCGCCGCACCACCCAGGGCATCTTCCACGTGGCGGACTTCGGGTTTCCCGTGCCCGACGACAAGAAGGCCGTCCCGCCCGCCGTCTTCGGCCGCCTGCTGCGCCACGCCCTCCAGCCGCCCCCCGAACTGCTCCGGTTGCCGTTCACCGCCGCCGCGCCCGCGGCCGCCGAGTGCTTCGTCACCCTCCTGCTCCGCCCGCTCGTCTGCCCCGCGGTCCCCGGCGCCACCCCCGCCCGCGCGATGGAGACCCGCTTCTTCGTCCCCGGCGCCCTAGTGGCCAACCTCGACTTCATCGAGCGCATCTTTGGCAACGCGGGCGATCCGCACCTGCCGGCCAACGACGCCGCCCTCGATCCGGCACACTGGACCGGCCACACGGGCGGCGTCATCCTCGCCACGCACCTGACCCGCCTGACGAAGCGCGAGCTGGGCCTGCCCGCCTTCGCGGACGCCACCGCCCGCCAGCGCCGCGACGGGATGTGCTGGCAGGATCCCGGGGAAAAGTACAACGACGGCGTCGCGTTCAAGCTCACGGCCCGCGACCGCCGCGGGGTGATGCTGACCCTGATCGCCGACAACTACTTCGGCTACTGCAAGAAGGAGGTGAAGGCGCAGATCAGCTTCGCGGCCAACCTCCTCGGCCGCTGCGAGGAGGAGCACGCCGGCGGCGCCCTCGCCTTCCCCAGCTACGACCTCGGCGCGGACTTCCAGCTCAGCCGCCACCTCACGGTCGTCGACCACACCTTCGCCGACGCCCTCCGCACGCTGGGCGACCGCGCGGAGCCGCAGCCCGGCGGGTGGGCCCGCGACCGCCTCCACCCGGACATCTGCTACGTGCCCGAGGACGCCGCCTTCGACCTCCGCACCCAGGCGATCTCCTGGCGCGACGCCGCCGGCGGGACCGCCAGCCTCAAGCTCCTGCCGCGCCACACCTACGTCCTGCCCTCGGGCTACAAGGTCGAGATGGTCAAGCCCGAGGACGGCCGCCGCTGGCGGCTGCGGGGCACGACCGCCGAGGGCCTCCTCTGCCACAAGCCCTGCACCGTCTCCGGGGGCGGCAAGTCAGAGATCTCCAAGTCCATCGCCGACGCGATCTTCACCGCCCCGAACTTCGTCGGGGACCTCGCGCGGGACTTCGACGCGATCGACGCGATCCTGCGGCGCGAGTACGGCGAGCGTTTCCGCGACCCGGCCCGCAACCGGCCCCGCGGGCGCCCGCTGCTCAGCCCCGAGCGCTCACTCGGCTCCGTGGTGAAGCTCCTCAGCCGCAGCCCGGACTACACCGACGCCTACAACGCGTGGCTCGATGAGATCCCCCGCCACATCCTCGACCTCGTGCTCCTCATCAAGCGCGTGTACCGGCCGGAGTGGGGCGACGACTGGCGCCGCCACTTCACGGTCGACACGATCAACGGGCGCCCGGGCAACGAGCTGAAGTTCGAGGGCGAGAAGGCGATGACGCACTTCCTGCGCGTCGGGTTCACCCCCGAGGGGGGCTGGCGGACCTTCAGCCTGCGCAAGGACTTCCACCCCGCCCTCAAGATCCAGGCCGAGGACGACATCTCGGCCGCGATCATCCTCCCGGGCGACCGCCTCGCCGGCCTGCCGGCGGCCGCCGCGCGCGCGGGCCGGCCGGTCAAGTTCGTCGCCAACTGCGAGTCCGCGCTCTTCCAGCGGCCCGACGACGCGATCCACCGCGGCTACGACCGCACCACCGAGCGCGACTTCTCCCGCCCGGGGAACTTCCTCTCCAACTACGAGCCCCTCGACCGCGCCGCCGTCCGCCGCCTCGTCGAGGACGCCATCGGCTTCGACGCCTTCACCGAGCCGATCCGCGTGCTCCTCACCCGCTTCGCCGCCGCGGCGCGGCCCGCCTACCTCGCGTCGCCCGCGCACCCGCGGATCGTCGACGGGAAGCGCACCAAGAATCCCCGCTACCTCCAGCGCCGCCCGGACCTCGAGGACCCGCGCGCCTCGTACCTCGCCCAGGTCGGCGCGCAGCTCTACCGGCGCCTCCCTCCCGCCACGCCCGCGCTCTTCCCGGTCGGCGCGGTGCTGGCCGGACGGCGCCTCAACCCGCCCGAGCCCGGCGTCCGCCCGATGTGCGTCTTCGGCCCGCTCCACTACCAGGAGTTGCCCGAGGCGTTTATGGACTTCATCGCCAGCCTCACCGGCAAGTCCCCCTCGACCACCGGCGCCGGCTCCGAGGGCGCGCTGACCAAGGGACCGTTCAACGCCCTCCCGCCGATCCACGACCTCAACGCCGCGCTGGTCGGCTACATCCTCACGGACCTCGCCGTCTTCTCCTCCGCCGCCGGCTGGATCGGGCCGCACTTCCGCGTGGACCACGACATCAGCCTGCTCGTCCCCGAGATCTGGGCGCGGATGAGCCCCGAGGAACGCTCGCCGCGTTTCCTGACCGAGGGCGGCTTCCTCGAACGCTGCACCGACTGGACGCACGGCGGCCGGCCCGTGCTTGCGAGCCGCCTCGGCTGGCGCATCACCCCGCGGTTCGTGCAGACCTTCTGCGGGCGCGTCCTCGGCAACCCCAGCACCCTCTTCGACGAGGACCTGCTCCGGCCCGAGCGGCAGGACCCGGCGGTCTTCGCGGACGGGATGGAGAACATCGTGCAGGCGATGCGCGCCGCCGCGGAAAGCTACTTCGCGGATGGCTCGGTCGCCCAGGCCGTGCCGCCCCTGCGGGCCCTGCTGCACCTGATGCGCGACGGCCACTGGGAGGGCCACGGCGCCGACGCCCCCGCGTTCCGCGCGCTCTTCACCCGGGACCACCTGCTCGGCAGCGAGTGGTACGCCGCCCGCCTCGAGGCCCAGCGCCGCCGCGACCTCGCCTATTGGGAACAGGCCGCGACCTACCTCGAGCGGTTCCTTTCCCGCCCGAACTACGCGGACGTCGCCGGGCAACTGGGGATCCGCGAGCGGCTCGAAGCCGCGCGCGCCGCCGCGGCCGCCGCGCGCGATCCCGGCGGCGCCGCCCTCGCCGGCTCGATCGGCCTCGACCCGGCCATCCTGCCCTGACCGCCGCCGCGGCGCGCCGGGCCCCGCGCGCGCCGCGCCCCTCCCGGATTGCCAAGGCGCGCGCGGACGCCTTTCCTCCGCCGCGATGCCCTCCGCCCCCCTCGCGTCCGCGCGCGCGGCCCTCGCCGCCGTCGCCGGCCTTCTGCTCCTGCCCCTCCTCCCCGCGGCCCAGCCTAAGTCCGGCGAGCCCCGGCCCAAAATGCCCGCGGCCCCGATCGAGCCGCCCGCCCCCTTCATCCCGCCGGCGATGCTCGCCGCGCCCGAGGGCCTCGAGGTCACCCTCTGGGCCCGCACCCCGCAGCTGCGCAACCCGGCCAACATCGACATCGACGCCCAGGGCCGCATCTGGGTCGCCGAGGCCTACAACTACCGCCGCCACGCCGGCAAGGACCCCGCCGGAGACCGCATTCTGGTCCTCGAGGACTCCGACGGGGACGGCGTCGCGGACCGCACCAGCGTGTTCGTCCAGGAGCCCGAGCTGCTCGCCCCGATGGGCATCGCGGTCATCGACAACCAGATCATCGTCTCGTGCACGCCTGACCTGATCGTGTACACGGACGTCAACCGGGACGCGCGGTTCGACCCGGCGGTGGACAAGCGCGAGGTGCTCCTGACCGGCTTCGACGGCCGCAACCACGACCACTCGCTGCACTCGGTCACGATGGGCCCGGACGGCAAGTGGTACTTCAACCACGGCAACTGCGGCTCGTACTTCACGGACCGTTCCGGCCGCACCTTCCGCATCGGCAGCCCGTACGACGGCGGGCGCAGCGGCGGCGGCCTCCCGATCACGACCCGCCGCCCGCCCGAGTTCGCGGGGGAGAAGAGCGACGACGGCCACGTGTACATCGGCGGCGCCACGTTCCGGATGAACCCCGACGGCACGCAGGTGGAGCCCATCGGGTTCAACTACCGCAATTCCTACGAGCAGGCCGTCACCTCCCTCGGGGACGTGTTCCACAACGACAACGACGACCCGCCCGCCGCCCGCACCTCCTTCCTCCAGGAATACGGCAACTTCGGCTTCGCCTCGCGCGACGGAAAGCGTGCCTGGGGCGCCGACCGCCGCCCCGGCCAGCCCACCGCCGTCGCCGAGTGGCGGCAGGACGACCCCGGCGTGATCCCGGCCGGTGATGTCTACGGCAACGGCGCGCCCACCGGTATCGTGTTCCACGAGGGCGATGAGCTCGGCGCCCGCTGGCGCGGCACCCTTCTCAGCTGCGAGACCTCGCGCAACGTGGTCTTCGGCTACCATCCCGCCGCGGACGGCGCCGGCTACCGCCTCGACCGCTTCGCCTTCCTCACCTCCAACCCCACCGGGGAACTCGCCGGCATCGATGGCCAGCGCGGCCGGCTCCGGGCGGACGACCTCAAGACCTGGTTCCGTCCCTCCGACGTCGCCATCGGACCCGATGGGGCCGTCTACGTCGCGGACTGGTTCGATCCCCGGACCGGCGGTCACGCGGCCCTTGACGCCAGCTTCGCCGGCGCCATCTACCGGATCGCCCCCAAGGGCCGCCGCCTCACCGTCCCGCGCCTCGACCTCGCGACCACCGCCGGCCAGATCGCGGCCCTCCGCAACTCCGCGGTGCACGTCCGCGCGCTGGGTTTCCAACGCCTCCGCGCCGCCGGCCCGCAGGCCGCGGGCCCCGTGGCGAAACTGCTCGAGGATCCGAACCCCTACATCCAGGGCCGCGCGGTCTTCCTGCTCGCCCACCTCGGGGAACCCGGCCTCGCCCGCGTCGAGGGTCACCTGCGGCACGCCGACCCGATGCAGCGGATCGCCGCCTTCCGCGCCCTGCGCCGGGTGAACCACCGCGTGCTCGTCCACGCGCGCACGCTCGCCGAGGACCCCTCCCCCGCCGTCCGCCGCGAGGTCGCCATCGCCCTGCGCGATGTGCCCCTCGCGGAGGCCCGGGACCTGCTGGTCACCCTCGCCCGCGGCTATGACGGCCGGGACCGCGCGTACCTCGAGGCGTGGGGCACCGGCTGCACCGGCAAGGAGGCCGCGATCGCCACCGCCCTCGCCCCCCTCGCACCGGACCGCGATCCCGCCCGCTGGCCGGCCAAGTACGCCAACCTGCTCTGGCGCCTCGGGCCCCCTGGCGCGGAAAAGGCCTTCAACGCCCGCGCGGTCGCGGAAACCCTCCCCCAGCCGGACCGCCTCGCCGCGGTCACCGCCCTCGGCTTCAACGCCGCGCCGGAGGCAGCCCAGGCCCTCGTCGACGTCGCCGCCCGCTCGACCGGAATGGTCCGCGACCACGCGCTGTGGTGGCTGCTCAACTACAAGGATTCCCGGTGGCCCACCGCCGGCGTGAACGCGGCCCTCAAGGCCCGCGGGCTCTATGACCCGGACCAGGTCTCGCTTTCCCCGAGCATCGTGCCCGAGGCCGGCCCCACCGCCCTGCCGCCCGCCGCGGAAGTCGCCCGGCTCACGGGCGACGTGGCCCGCGGCGCCCGCGCCGCCCAGTCCTGCCGGCTGTGCCATCGCCTCGGCGGCGAGGGCCACGAGTACGGCCCGGGCCTCGATGGCTTCGCGCGCGGGCAGGCGACCGAGGTCGTCATCCAGGCCATCCTCGAGCCCTCCGCGGAAATCGCCCACGGGTACGACGGCGTCGCGGTGGACCTCACCGACGGCACCCAGATCCACGGCCGCCTGCTCACCGCGGGTGATCCGGTGGTGATCCAGTCGATGGGCGGGTTGACCCAGCTCGTGCCCGCCGCCCGCATCAAGGGCTCCCCGCGCAAGCCGCTCGGCCGCTCCCTGATGCTCAGCGCCGAGCAACTGGGGCTTTCCGCGCAGGACGTGGCCGACATCGTCGCCTACCTGAAGACCCTGTGACCCGCGCGCCCGCCCGCCCCTCCGCCCCGGCCCGGCCCTGACCCGATGGCGAAGGTCTACTTCTATTACGCGGCGATGAACGCCGGGAAGAGCACGGTCCTCCTGCAGGCCGGGCACAACTACCGGGAACGGGGCCTGCGTCCGCTGCTGCTCGTGCCCGCGATCGACGACCGCGCGGGCGCCGGGCGCATCCACTCCCGCATCGGGCTTACCGCGGACGCCCGCCCCATCCAGCCCGGAGACGACCTCCTGGCGGTGATCCGCGCGGAACACGGCCAGAGCCCGGTCGCCTGCGTGCTGGTCGACGAGGCCCAGTTCCTCTCGCCCGTCCAGGTCTGGCAGCTCACCGACGTGGCGGATCACCTCGGGGTGCCGGTCCTCTGCTATGGCCTGCGCACCGACTTCCAGGGCCGGCTCTTCCCGGGCAGCGCGGCGCTTCTCGGCGTCGCCGACGACCTCACCGAGCTCAAGGCGATCTGCCACTGCGGCCGCAAGGCGACGATGAACCTCCGCGTCGACCCCGCCGGCCGCGCGGTGCGCGAGGGCGCCCAGGTGGAGATCGGCGGCAACGACCGCTACGTGGCCCTCTGCCGCCGCCACTTCAAGGAGGCCCTCGCCCCCGCCCGGCCCGCCGCCGCTCAACCCACCGCCGCCTCGTGAAGCCCTGGCTGCTCTTCCTCGGCACCTACACCCGCTCCGGCGCCAGCCAAGGGCTCTACCGCCTCCGCCTCGACCCCGCGACCGGCGCCCTCTCGCCCGCCGAGCTCGCCGCGGCCACGCCGGATCCGGGCTGGCTCGCGTGGACCCCGGACGGCACCCGCCTCCTCGCCACCCACCCCTCGCCCGCCCAAGTGCGCGTCTTTGCCCCTGGCCCGGTGCCCGGGGAACTGCACCCCCTCGGCGTTCCGCCCGCCGCCGAGCCCACTGCCGGGCCCAGTCATCTCGCGGTCGCCCCGTCCGGTCGCCTAATCCTCGCGGCGCACTACCACGGCGGTTACCTCGCGGCCTTCCCCCTGCACCCGGACGGCACCCTCGGCCCGGCCCAGCGGTTTCCCCACACCGGCCGGAGCGTGCACCCCACACGCCAAGACCGGCCGCATCCCCATTCGGTGCTCTTCTCCCCGGACGGACGTCACGCCCTCGTCGCGGACCTCGGCCTCGATCAGATCCTCACCTACGCCCTGACGCCCGCCGGTGACGCCCTCCGCCCGGAACCGGTCGCCGTCACCGCCACGCACCCCGGCGCCGGCCCCCGCCACACCCGCTTCAGCCGCGACGGCCGACACCTGCACGTCCTGAACGAGTTGGACAACACCCTCACCACCTTCGCCTGCCGGGCGGCCGACGGACACCTGAGCCCGCTCGGCACCGCTGCCACCCTGCCCCCGGGCTGCGCCATCCCGAGCACCGCCGCGGAGATCCGGGTTCATCCCACCGCCCCGTTCGTCTATGCCTCCAACCGCGGCCACGACAGCCTCACCGTGTTCCGCGCGGATCCGGCGACCGGCACCCTCACTGGGGTGCAAAACCTCCCCAGCGGCGGCCGCACCCCGCGCAACTTCGACCTGTCCCCGGACGGGCGCTGGCTCGTCTGCGGCCACCAGGATTCACCGGAGGTCACCGTGTTCGCCGTCGACCCGGCGCAGGGCATCCTCACCCCGACCGCCCACGCCGCCACCGTTCCCTGCTGCGTCTGCGTCCTGTTTTCCCCGGCGCCCCACCCATAAATTCCGCTACTGGCCCGAGTAGCGGACGCACAAAGTCCCTAATCCCCCGGGACTGCACCCGCGTCCCGTTGACTCAGGATTTTGGCGTGACCACCCTCGCGGTCTCATGGTCAGCCCGAATACTCCCGAAACCCCGGGCGGAGCCAGCGCCTCCGCCGCCCCCCGCTCCATCAAGGACGTTGTCATCCGCCTCGCCGGCAATTCCCAGGACGGGATTCAGGCGATCGGCGGCTTCCTCGCCCGCCTCGCCGGCCGCAGCGACCAGGACGTGATGACGTATATGACCATCCCCTCGACCATCTCCGGGGGGCCCTCGATCTTCCAGGTGCGGATGGGCACCGGCGACATTCTTTCGGCGGGTGACCGCGCGGATATGCTGGTGGCCTTCTACCAGCACAGCTACGACGCCCACATCGGTTCCCTGCGGCCCGGCGGCGTCCTCCTCTACGATGCCGACCACGTGAAGCCTGCCGAGGGCGACCATCGCTTCACCAACGTCGCCTGCCCGATCACCACCGGCACCATCGAGGCCGTCGGCGGCACCGCCAAGGACAAGGGCAAGAACATCTACGTGCTCGGCCTGATCGCGCGCATCTTCGACCTCGAGGTGCCGAAGCTGACCCAGCTCATCCGCGAGCGCTTCGGCGGTAAGAACGAGGACATCGTGCGCAACGCGCTGCTCGGCTTCGACGCCGGCTACGCCTGGCCGCAGAACAACCTCCGCGACCTCTTCTACCGCTTCGAGGCGATCGACCGCGCCGCGGCCGTCTCCGGCCGGACCCAGGTGACCCTCGATGGCAACTCGGCCATCGCCTACGGCTTCCTCGCCGCCGGCGTCCGCCACGGCGCCGGTTACCCGATCACGCCCTGGTCGAGCATTATGGAGATCCTCCGCACCGAGCTGCCCAAGTACGGCGGCGTCTTCGTGCAGTGCGAGGACGAGATCGCCTCCATCTCCACCGCGCTCGGCTTCTCCTACACCGGCAACGTCGCCATCACCGGCAGCGCCGGTCCCGGCCTCTCGCTCAAGATGGAGGCCCTCAGCTGGGCCACGATGGCCGAGATGCCCCTCGTGGTCGTGAACGTGCAGCGCGGCGGCCCCTCCACGGGAATGCCCACCAACGTCGAGCAGTCCGACCTGATGCAGGCCATCTACGGCAGCCACGGCGACACCCCCCGCGTCGTCCTCGCCCCGAAGAACGTCGAGGACTGCTTTTACCTCGCGATGGAGGCCGTCCGCATCGCCCGCGCCTACTCGACGCCGGTGCTGCTCCTGACCGACCAGGCGCTCTCCTCGCGCATCGAGGCCTTCGACGAACCCGACCTGAAGGCGCTGATGGTGCCCCCGGGGCCGGACCGCACCGAGCGCCCCGCCGACTTCAAGCCGTACCCGCTCGACCGCCAGACCCGCCACGCGCCGGCCGGCACCCGCATCGCCTCCGGGAAATACCCGGTGGTCACGGGCCTCGAGCACGACGAGTTCGGCCATCCCACGGGCAGCCCCAAGCTGCACGCGCAGATGAACGCCAAGCGCCGCGAGAAGATCAAGGCCCTCGCCGCCACCCTGCCCGCCCCGGAACTCGGCGGCGACGCCTCCGGCGAGGCCCTCATCGTCACCTGGGGCTCCAACTACGGCCCCGCCCGCGAGGCGCTCGAGCGCATCCGCTCCGCCGGGGTCTCCGCCGGCCACCTCCACATCCGCCACGTCCACCCGCTGCCCCCCGGCCTCGAGGACATCCTCGGCCGCTACCGCAAGGTCGTCGTGGCCGAACTCAACGACGAGGGCGTCTACGGCTTCGGCCAGTTCACCACGCTGCTCCGCGCCCGCTACGCGCTGCCCTCGATCGTCAGCACCTGCAAGACCGACGGCCTCACCTTCAAGGTGAGCGAGCTCGTCGCCGGCGTCGCCCGCCACCTCGGCAACGCCACCCTCGAGGGCCTGGTCAGCCAGGCCCGCCCCAGCCCCCTGGCCACCCGCTGAACCCCTCCACCCTGACTTCCCGTCCTATGTCCACCGCCGTCGCCACTCCCCCGCCCCCGGCCGGAGCCCCGCTCACCAAGAAGGTCCTCACCGCGGATCACCCCACGTGGTGCCCCGGTTGCGGCGACTTCGCCGTCCTGGCCTCCTTTTACCGGGTCCTCGAGAAGCTCCAGTACCCGCACGAGAAGATCGTGACGTTCGCCGGCATCGGCTGCTCGTCCCGCTTCCCCTACTTCGTCAACACCCACGGCGGCCACTTCATCCACGGCCGCGCCCTCCCCTTCGCCGCCGGCATCAGCCTCGGCGGCGATGACCTCCACGTCTTCGTCTTCGGGGGCGATGGCGACGGCTTCTCCATCGGCGGCAACCACCTCACCCACACCGCCCGCAAGAACGTCCGGATCACCTACGTGATTATGGACAACTCGGTCTACGGCCTGACCAAGAAGCAGACCTCCCCCACCTCCCCGCTCGGCTTCAAGTCCAAGACCGACCCCTGGGGCGCCCTCGACCAGCCGATCAACCCGATGCGCACGCTCCTCAACAGCGGCGCCACCTTCGTCGCCCGCAGCCACGCCACCCAGGTCAACCATATGACCGAGATGATGCTGCGCGCCGCCCGCCACGACGGCTTCTCGGTGGTCGAGATCCTCTCCGAATGCGTGGAGTTCTTCGAGGGCGCCTTCGACGCCGCCGTGCCCCGCAAGGGCGGCAACTGGGTCCTCATCGACGAGCGGAAGAACGACGGCTCGCCCGAGGACGCCGCCCGCCACGATGTGACCGACGAGGTCGCCGCCTTCCAGCTGGCCGGCCAGGCCTGGCCCGGGAAGTTCGGCGTGTTCTACGAGAACAAGGCCCGCCGCACCAAGAACGCGATCGAGGCCGAACTCATCGCCAAGACCCGCGAGAAGACCAAGGGCGCCACCGACCTCGCCTTGCTCCAAGCGACCTTCGCCAAGCTCCGCTGACGC
>VHCY01000030.1 GCA_016871595.1 Verrucomicrobiota bacterium | reverse complement strand
CAGAACCCGCGGGTGGTGGCGGTGAACTCGGCGCTGCAGGTCGACCTCAGCGGCTAGGTGTGCGCCGACTCCCTCGGGCACCGGATCTACTCGGGCATCGGGGGCCAGATGGACTTCATCCGCGGCCCGGCACTTCCCGCCGCCGGCCGGGGCGGCCTGAAACGTTCGCCTCGGCTCGGGGGTTGCCTCGTGCCCCGTGCTGCCTTTCGCTCGGGTTTCGCCGAAGGCCGCTGCCCCCCCGATGCCCCCCCGTCCCGCCCGCCTCTTCCTAGCGCTGCTCGCCTCCGGCCTCGCTGCGGCCGAGGCGTTCGCCGCCGGCGTGGTCACCCTGAACGTGCGGGTGCGACACGAGGCCGTCGCCCAGGCGGGCCTGCGGGACGCGGAGGCGCTGACGGCGCGCGCGCGCCTAGGGTTCGCCCCGGCTCCCTGGGCGGGTTGGTCGGCTTTCCTCGAGTTCGAGGGCGTGGCCGCCGCCGCCGGGGACCGTTACAGCCAGTCCGGCCTGAACCCGGCGGCGGCCGGCCGTGCTGTCATCGCCGACCCGGACTCCGTGGAGATCAACCAGCTGCACTTCGGCCGGACCTTCGGGAAGACCCTCGTCCGGATGGGACGGCAGCGGCTGTTCCTCGACAACGGGCGCTTCGTCGGGGACGGCCTCTGGCGGCAGAACCAGCAGACGTTCGACGCGGCGTTGGTCGAGGATCGAACTTGGACGGGCACGACCCTCACCTACGCCCACCTCCGACAGGTGAACCGCGGGCTGGGGCGCACCCACCCGCAGGGCCGCTGGCGGACGAATTCGCACCTGTTCCACGCATCCCGCGACGGGCTGCGCATCGGCACGCTCAGCACGTATGCCTATCTCCTAGACTTCCCGGACGTGCGGGCGAACGCGTGCGCCACGCTCGGGGCCAGCCTCGCGGGCGGCGCCGCGATGGGTCCGGGGATTCGCTGGGTGTACCGGGTCGAGGCGGCACGCCAGACGGACTACGGGGCGAGTCCGCTGGATTACGCCGCCCGTTATTTGGCCGCCGAATCCGGCGTGAACCTCGCTCGCGGCGGCCTCGCGGCCGGCGTGGAGGTGCTCGGGCACGACGCGGGCCTGCCGTTCCGCACCCCGTTGGCGACGCTCCACCCGTTTAACGGCTGGGCCGACGTCTTCAGCGCGATTCCCGCGGGTGGCCTCCGGGACGGTTACGTGCGCCTGCAGGCGGATCTGCCCGGTGCCCTCGCGCTCTCGGTGCGGCGACACTGGTTCCGATCCGACCGCGGTGGCGCGCGCCTCGGGGAGGAGTGGGATTTGATGCTCAGCCGCCGCTTCGGCCCGGCCTGGACCGCGCTGGTAAAGCTCGCGGACTTCCGCGGCGCCGCCCGCGGCTTCCCGGACGTCCGCAAGTCCTGGCTCCAGGTCGAGTACGCCCGCTGACGTCCGCGCGGCCGGGAGGGGGGCCGCCAAAAAGGTGTTTCCCCGGCCGCCGCCGCCCGCCAGCGTCCGCGGGTGATGAAGAAAGACGCCATCCTCGCCAAGTTCCGGGCCGAGAAGGTCATCGCGCTGATCCGCGCCGATTCCTCGGACGGCCTCCTCGACTGCGCCCGGGCGCTCGCCGCCGGCGGGCTCACCAGCATCGAGCTCACGATGACCACGCCGGGGGCGATCCGGATGCTGGAGCGCGCGGCGACCGAGCTGCCGGACTTCCTCTTCGGCCTCGGCACGGTGCTCGACGCCGAGACGGCGCGCGCCGGGATCCTCGCGGGCGCCCGTTTCATCGTCACGCCGGCGCTGCGGCCCGACGTGATCACCCTCTGCCGCCGCTACGGCGTGCCGGTGCTCTGCGGGGCGTTCACCCCCACCGAGATCCTCACCGCGTGGGAGGCCGGGGCCGACGCGGCGAAGGTCTTCCCCGCCGAGTTCTTCGGCCCGGGCTACATCAAGGCGGTCAAGGCGCCGCTGCCCCAGATCGAGCTCGTGCCCACGGGCGGGGTGAACGAGGGCAACGTGGCGGAGTTCCTCCGCGCCGGCGCCTTCGCGACCGCGGCCGGCAGCTCGCTGGTCGACGCCAAGGCCCTGCGCGAGCGCAACTGGGGCGCGATCACCGCCAAGGCGAAGGCGTTCGTGGCCGCCGCCGCGGCCGCCTGACGCGCCCCCGCCCCCGTGCGCCCCGCGCCGCCGGAGTGCGTCCTTTTCGTCGCGCGCGTCCACGCGCTCGTCGGAGCCGCGATGCTGGCCGGGCTAACCTTGCTGACGCTGGCGACGCGCAACCTGCCCGGGATCGGCTTCGGGCCGATCGCGCCGCTCGCGGCCGGTCTGCTGGGCGCGTTCTATGGTCTGGCCGCCGGTTTGGTCTGGCGCGGGCTGCCGCCGGGCCGGGCGCTGAGCACGCTGGCCAGCTTGCTGTACGTGATACGGCCGCCGCTCGCCGCGCAGGTGCGCGCCGCGATGCGCGATCCCGCCTTTGTCGCGCACTTCGCGCGCTGATCGGTCCGGTTCGCCGCCGTTAAGTCGCGGCTACGATCCGGCCGAGGGTCCGGCGCCCGGTTGGCCCGTGGCGTCCGCATCGAGGATCGCCGCCACGTCCGGGATTTCCCGCACGCGCCGGCCGCCGCTTCGGCGCTCGAAGAACGGATCCTCCGCCGGGGTCGCGGTCAGCTCCTCGTCGTCGTCCACCGGCTCCTCCTCGGGATCAACCTCCTCGCCCTCGGCGTTGGTGAAGACCCATTCGGGCTCTGGGTCGAAGGCCTGCGAGACCCTCCGCGCCTGCGGCTCGAGGATGAGCGCTGGGTTGCGCACGCGGCCGGCCTTCACCAGCTCCAGAATGCAGGGCAGCCGCTGCTCCTCGAGGTGGCGGAGCAACCCGCTCACCCACTTGTTCTCCAGGCCCTCACGCCGGTGGAGCAGGACGACGTCCGAGAAATGGACGCAGACGTCGTACCACGTGACCAGCGTCGGCTGGCGGGCCGCCACTTGGCCGTGGACCACGCAGATCACGCGCGTGAGCTCCAGCCGGTGGGCGGCAAACCAGGTCTTGAAGGCCTCCAGTTGGTCCACTGGGTTACGCCGGCCCGCGGTGAGAATGAACAGGTGCGAGACGTCCCGGGGGCACTCCGCGGCGATGGTGCCCTCGTCCCAGCGCCAGCGGGCGGTCCGGGGCAGTCCCGCGTCGGCGGGGTTTTCCGGTTCCTCGTCCGGGAGCAAGACGGCGGGGGTGTCGTCCGCAGCCAGGCCGTCAGCGACGAGGTCGGTGAGGATCTCGCGGCGGCCCGAGCCGGGGACGCCGAGAAAGAGGTAGACGAGCGGCTGCACCTCAGAACTTGAAGGTCCGGTTCTGGGCCGCGTGGCGGAGCCAGTGGTCGAGCAGCACGAGGGCGGTCATCGCCTCGACGATCGGCACGGCGCGCGGGACGACGCACGGGTCGTGGCGGCCGCGGCCGATGAGCTCGGTCGCCGAGCCCGCGGTGTCGACGGTGGCCTGGCGCTGGAGGATGGTCGCGGTGGGCTTGAAGGCGGTACGGAAGACGAGTTCCTCGCCGTTGCTGATGCCGCCCTGGGTGCCGCCGCTGCGGTTGGTGCGGGTGCGCACGCGGCCGTCCCGCACCTCGAAGGCGTCGTTGTGTTCGCTGCCCCGGAGCGCGGCGCCCGCGAAGCCGCTGCCCAGCTCGAACCCCTTGGTCGCGGGGAGCGAGAGCATCGCCTTGGCGAGGTCGGCCTCGAGTCGGTCGAAGACGGGTTCGCCGAGGCCCGCGGGCAGGCCGCGCACCCGGCACTCGATGATGCCGCCCACGGAGTCGCCCTCGGCGCGCACGGCCTTGATGCGCTCGATCATGCGCGCGGCCGTTTCCGGGTGGGGGCAGCGGACCGGGGTCGCCTCGACCTCGGCTAGGGTGGGGAAGGCGGCGAGCGCCTCAGCGGGCGCGGCGATGTCGTGCACCTGGGTGAGGAAGGCCCGCACCTCGACACCCCCGGCCAGCGCGAGGACCTTGCGGGCGATGGCGCCAGCGGCCACCCGGCCGACCGTCTCGCGCGCGGAGCTGCGGCCGCCGCCGCGGTGGTCGCGCAGGCCGTACTTGGCCTGGTAGGTGAAATCGGCGTGCGAGGGACGAAACTTGTCCCGCATCTCGTCGTAGGCCGCCGGGCGTTGGTCCGCGTTGCGCACGAGCAGGGAGATGGGGGTGCCGGTGGTGCGACCCTCGAAGACCCCCGAGAGGAACTCCACCCGGTCCTCCTCCTTCCGCGGCGTCACGATGTCGCTCTGCCCCGGCCGGCGGCGGTCGAGCTCGGCCTGGATGTCCTCCGCGGTGAGCGGCAGGCGCGGCGGGCAGCCGTCCACCACCGCGCCCACGGCGGGGCCGTGACTCTCGCCCCACGTGGTGACGGTGAAGAGGGTGCCGAACTTGTTCGCCATCGGCGGCGGAGGGTTGGCCCCGCCTCTCGACCCCGCAAGCGGCAAATCCCTCTCCCTGCGCCCCGATCCCCGGTTTGTTTACAGGATGTCAAAAAGGCCCGGCCGGCGCGATGCCGCTGGTCAGCCCCGCGAGGCGGTGGAGAGTCGTGCCGTTCCCTCCCGCCATGACCCTTTTCCTCCTCAGCCTTCTCGCCCTGTCCGTCGCCGCCGTGATCGTCACCATCCGCGCGGTCGGCCAGGCGCGGGATGGCTTCGAGGACGCCGTGGGTTTCCACGGGGAAGCCCCGCAGGATGCGCGGGCCCATCAAGTCGAGGGCCTGCGCCCGGCGCTCGGTGCGCGTCCGGTCGGCTTCGCCTCCTGAGTCGGGTGCCCGGGTACCGGGAGGGTCGCGGCGCGCGGCGTCAGCTGCGGACGACGCCCGCCTCCTCGTACACGCCGAGCCGGCGGAAGCGTTCGTAGCGGGAGTCGCGCAACTGTTCCGCGGTGAGGCCGCGCAGGTCGTTTAAGTGCTTCTGCAGCGCGTACTTGACCGCCTGCGCCGCCTGGGCTGGGTCCTGGTGCGCGCCGCCGGTCGGCTCGGGCACGACCTCGTCGACCACGCCGAGCTCCTCGAGGTGGGCGGCGCTGAGCTTGAGGGCCTCCGCCGCCTTGGGGGCGGCCGCGCCGTTCTTCCAGAGGATCGCCGCGCAGCCTTCCGGGGAGATGACCGAGTAGTAGCTGTTCTCGAGGATCAGGACGCGGTCGGTGACCCCGATGCCGAGGGCGCCGCCGGAGCCACCTTCGCCGATGACCACCCGAGATGAGGGGGTACCGAGCAGCGCCATCTCGCGCAGGTTGACGGCGATCGCCTCGGAGACGTGGCGGGCCTCGGATTCGACGCCGGGGAACGCCCCGGGGGTGTCGATGAAGGAGATGAGGGGCAGACGGAATTTCTCCGCGAGGCGCATCAGGCGGAGGGCCTTGCGGTAGCCCTCGGGCTGGGGCATGCCGAAGTTGCGGGCGATACGTTCCTTCGGGTCGCGCCCCTTTTGCTGGGCCACGATCATCACGGCCTCCCCGTCGAGGAAGGCTGTGCCGCCAATGATGGCCCGGTCGTCCTTGTAGTGCCGGTCCCCGTGCAGTTCCTGGAAATCCTCGCACAGCGCGGCGACGTAATCCAAAGCGTAGGGCCGGCGCGGGTGGCGGGCGATCTGGACCCGCTGCCACGGGGTCAGGCTGGAATAGATCTCCCGGCGGGTCGCCTCGATCTTGGCCTCGATCTCGCGGGCCTCACGGTCGAGGTCGACGTTCGTCTCCAGCGAGCGCTGCCGGAGCTCCTGCAGCTGCGCGGACAGGTCGCGCAGCGGTTTCTCGAACTCCAAGACATACGCCGGAGACTCCATGGGGTGAGGCTAGGGTTCGCGCTTCCCCGCTGTCAACGGAGGGGCGGCGGAGGGGGCGGCGCCTTTAATTGCTCCTTCCAGCCCTGCATCCGCGCCTGGGCCCCGAAGTGCTCCGCCCGCGACTTGTCGCCGCGTTCCATCCAGATGCGGGAAAGGGTGGTGTTGATGAACAGGTCGGCCGGGTCGAGGGCGTGGGCCCGCTCCGCGGCCGCGAGGGCCTCGTCGAGGCGCCGCAGGGAGAAAGTCACTTCCGCCAGCGCGTGCCACGCCGCGATGGAGCCCGGGGCGGCGGCGGTGGCGCGGGCGAGCTTGGTCAGGGCGGGGTCGTTGTCGCCCGCGGCGAAATCCGCCGTGGCCTCCTCGATCAGCGCCTGCAGTTCGTCTGCGTTCATCGGGTCAAGGGTGGCGCGGGGCGGGCGAAAGCCAAGGCCTAGACGATCAGCATCGCGTCGCCGTAGCTGAAGAAGCGGTACTCGCGCCCGATGGCCTCCGCGTAGATCTCGCGCAGCCAGTCGATCCCCGCGGTCGAGCCGGGCGTGAGGAAAGCCGACACCAGGCAGAGCAGGGTCGAGCGGGGCTGGTGGAAATTGGTGATCAGCGCGTCGACCCCCCGGAACTCCCGGGGCGGCACGAGGTAGATCCCGGCCTCGGCGAGGCACGGTTGCGGAAGGGGCGCAGCGTGGCGGGAAAGAAAATCCTCGATCGTGCGGACGGACGTGGTGCCCACGGCAACGCGGCGTCCGCGGAGCGGGGGAAACAGGCGCTCCTGGGTCGCGACCGGGATCTCGTAGACCTCGCGGTGGATAGCGTGGTCCTCAACGTTCTCGGTGGCGATGGGCTGGAAGGTCCCGAGGCCCACGTGCAGCGTCACGTCAGCCGTCCCAACGCCGGCGGCGGCGAGGCGGGCGAGCAGTTCGGGGGTGAAGTGCAGGCCGGCCGTGGGCGCGGCGGCGGCAACCTGGCGCGAGGGCTCCGCGTAGACCGTCTGGTAGCGCTCGCGGTCCGGGAAAGCGCCCGCGCCGGTTTCCCCGGCCGCTTCCCGCGCCCGCTCGATGTAGGGCGGCAGGGGCACGGCGCCGACGCGGTTGGCCACCGCTGTGAGCGGCTCGCCCGCGGCGGTGGTGAAGGTAACTTCCGCCGTGCCGTCTTCCTCGCGGGCCTCGATCCGCCCGGAGAATTCCCCGCCGGGCGCGGTGAAGGTCGCCCCGGGCGCGAGCTTGCGCCCCGGCCGCACGAGGCACCGCCACCGCTCACGGCCGCCCAAGGGCTGGAGCAGCAGGCACTCGACCTGACCCCCGGTGGGCCGGAGGGCCCGCAATCGGGCCGGCAGGACCGAGGCGTTGTTGCGCACGAGAAGGTCCCCCGGGCGCAGGAACTCGCCGAGCTCCGCGAAGGTCCGGTGCTCCAGCCGTCGTGAGGCGCGGTCGACCACCAGGAGCCGGGAGGCGTCGCGCCGCGTCGCCGGCGTCCGGGCGATCAGGCGCTCCGGGACGGGAAAATCAAAGCGGGAAGTCGGGATCGGCGGCACGGGTCCCGGGAGCAAGTTGCCCGGGCCCGCGGTGTCCAGCTCCGAACTCCCCCGCCGTGCTCCAGGGTCAGGGTGGGGATGATCCCGCACGGCGCGCGCGGGAGCGGGACCACCTTGGCGGCGGCCTCAATCGGCTAAGTGAGCGGGCCGCCGTAGGTCCTGATGCCGATGGCCACCCTCGTGGGTTTGACGCGGTGGGCTGAGGCCGCGCGGTCGCCGGTGGGCACGGGAAGGGCCCAGGTCATCCCCGTGGTGGCCGGGCGAGGGGCCCACGGAGGCAGCCCGCCTCATTCCGGGTGCTCGCCGAGCTCCGCGGCGAACCCCGCGCGCAACGCCGCGGGATCGGCGCCGCGGGCGCGCAGGGTGCGCAGGGCGAGGGCGTCGTGGCGCTTGGCGAGACGGGCACCTTGCGCATCGCGCACCAGCGGCAGATGCCGGTACCGCGGCGCGGTTGCCCCGAGCGCCTCCAGCAGTAGCAGCTGGCGCAGCGTGCTCCGCCGCAGATCCTCCCCGCGCACGACCTCCGTCACCCCCAGCTCCGCGTCATCGACCGCGCAGGCGAGTTGGTAACTTGGGGTGTCATCCTTGCGCCAGACCAGGAAGTCGCCGAAGTCCCGACCCGCCACCGCCGTCTGCGGTCCGGCCACGCCATCGAGAAACCGGAGCTCGCGTCCGTCGGGGACGCGGAAACGCCAGTTCGCGGTGATCCGCTCCCCGAGGGGTGGCGTCGCGGCGCCCTCCGGGGGGCGGAAGGCCGGCGGGTACACGGGCTCGTCGTCCGGCCCGCCTTCGTGGGGCGCGGAGGAGGCCTCGACCACGTCGCGGCGCGTGCGGAGGCAGGGAAAGAGGCATCCGGCCGCGTGCAGGCGCGCCAGGGCGGCGCGGTGCCGCGACCGACGCGACGTCTGCACCAGCGGGGGCCCATCCCAGTCCAGCCCCAGCCAGCGGAGATCTTCCTCGGCGGCGGCGATGAACTCCGGGCGGCAGCGATCCCGGTCGAGGTCATCGTGCCGGAGCAAGAGCCGGCCGCCGGCGGCGCGCGCGCGTGCGTGGGCCGCCCAGAAGGTCCGCGCGTGGCCGAGATGCAGCCAGCCGGTGGGCGAGGGCGCGAGGCGGCCCACGTAGGGCGGGGAGAAGGGCGGGGGAGCGGAGGACACGTTCGCGCCGGGATTGGGTTGAAACCAAGCAGCCGACGGCTCACCCCTCAATCCCATCCTCCGATGCCGAAGCTCCTCTGCGTCTACTGCGCCTCCTCCGACCGGCTCGACGCCAAGTACCTCAACCTCGCGGACGAACTCGGCACCCGCCTGGTCGCAGAGGGCTGGGACCTCGTGTTCGGTGGCGGGCGGACCGGGATGATGGGGGCGGTGGCGCGGGCGGTGAAAAAGGCCGGCGGGCGCGTGGTCGGCGTGATCCCCGAGTTCATTAAGGTCCGCGAACTCGCCTACGACGAGGCCGACGAGCTGGTCACGGTCATCACGATGCGCGAGCGCAAGCTGCTTCTCGAGACGCGGGCCGACGCGTTCGTCGCGTTGCCCGGCGGGTGGGGCACGCTCGAGGAGATCGTGGAGATCCTCACCCTCCGGCAGCTCAACGTGGTGCGGAAACCGTGCGTGCTGCTCAATTACGGTGGGTTCTACGACCCCCTGCTGCAGCTCTTCGACCGGATGCAGGAGCAGCACTTCTACAAGGAGTCGAACCGCTCGCTCTACCGCGTGGTGGGTTCGGTGGCCGAGGTCTTCCCCGCGATCGCCGCCGGCGCCGCCCCCGCGGACCCGAAGTGGTACGAGACGCGTTGAACGGATGCACCGCGGCCCCGTCCTCACCCTCCTTGCGGCGCACGTCACCCGCGCCGAACCCGGCGCCGAGGCGGCCGCGCTGCGGGAGATCCTCGCCTTCGTGCGCACGCATCCCGACTGCCTCGACCGCTACTGCGCGCCCGGGCACCTGACGGGCTCCGCGTGGATCGTCAGCCCCTGCCGCCGCCGCGTCCTGCTCACGCACCACCACAAGCTCGACCGCTGGCTGCAGCTGGGCGGGCACGCGGATGGCGACGGCGACCTGCTCGCGGTGGCCCGGCGAGAGGCGGCGGAGGAGAGCGGCCTCGCCGGGTTGCGGGTGGTTTCGCCGGCGATCTTCGACGTCGACCGTCATTGGATCCCGGAACGGCCCGGCCAGCCGGGGCACTTTCACCACGACCTGCGGTTCCGGTTGGAGGGCGATCCGGAGGAACCGCTGCGCCTCACCCACGAATCGAAGGCGCTCGCGTGGGTGGAACTCGGCGCCGTCGCCGCCCTCAATCCCGAGGAGTCCATCGCCCGCCTCGTCCGCAAGACCCTCGCTGCGGCCGGCGCCGCCGGCTGAGCGGGCCCGATGCCGGACCTTGCGTCGCGGGGCGGCGCCGTGCATCCCGTGGGGTCGCCGCGCCCCTCCGGCTTTCCCCGATGCCCCCGTCCCGCCTCCTTGCCGCCCTCCTGTTGCCGGCCCTCCTTGGCCTCCCGCTGCTGCGCGCCGCCGCGCCCGCCCCGTCCGTCTTTGACGGCCGCATTGAACGGCTCGACCCCGCTTTTGACGCGCTCGTGGCGCCGGGGGCCGCGATCGAGGTGCTCGCGGAGGGCTTCAACTGGTCCGAGGGACCGGTCTGGTTCGAGGGCGCGCTGCTCTTCTCGGACGTCCCGGAGAACGTGATCCTGCGCTGGGCGCCGGGCCGCCGGGAGGCCGAGGTGTTCCTGAAGCCCAGCGGACTGCTGACGCCGACGCCCGGGTTCCGGGAGCCGGGCAGCAACGGCCTCGCCCGCGACGCGCAGGGCCGCCTGCTGGTCTGCCAGCACGGCGAGCGCCGGGTCGCGCGTTACGAGGCGGGCCGCTGGGTCACGCTGGCCGACCGCCACGCGGGCCGCCGATTCAACAGCCCCAACGACCTCGCGCTGCGCCGCAACGGCGACATCTACTTCACGGACCCGCCGTACGGGCTCGAGAAGCTCAACGACTCCCCGCTCAAGGAGCAGCCGCACAACGGGGTCTACCGGGTGGAGCCCTCCGGCCGCGTGACCCTGCTCACCGCCAGCCTGAGTTTCCCGAACGGCATCGGCTTCTCGCCGGACGAGCGCCGCCTCTACGTCGCCGTGAGCGACGGGCGGGCCCCGCGCATCGTGGCCTACGACGTGGCCGCGGACGGCACCCTGGCGGGCGAACGGCTGTTCCTCGACGCGCTGCCGCTGCGGCAGCCCGGGGTCCGCGGCTCCTGCGACGGGTTGAAGGTCGACCACCGCGGCAACGTCTGGGCCACGGGCCCGGGCGGCGTGCTGGTGCTTTCGCCGGAGGGGAAGCTGCTGGGCCGGATCCGGACCGGCCAGGCGACCGGCAACTGCGCCTGGGGCGACGACGGCGGCACCCTCTACATCACCGCCGATATGTTCCTGCTGCGCGTGCGCACGCTGGTCCGCGGGGCGGGACCCGAGTGGGATCAGACCACGCCCGCCTCGCGGAAGCTGTAGTAGCCCTTGCCCAACGGATCGGCCCCCGCGCGGCCGAGGATCACGTGGTCGAGCAGCGCGATGTCGAGGGTGCGGCCGGAGTCGCGGAGGAGGCGCGTGACCTGCACGTCGGGCGCGCTCGGCGCCGGGTCGCCGCTCGGGTGGTTGTGCGCGCAGACGATCGCGGAGGCGCCCTCGCGCACCGCGAGGCCGAACACCTCGCGCGGGTGGGCGAGGGTGGCGTGGGCCGTGCCCGAGGTGAGTTCCACCCGGCGGAGCAGGCGGTGGCGGCGGTTGAGGCAGAGCACCCAGAACTTCTCCACCTCGAGCCCGGTGGCCAGCGGGAGCAGGTAGTCGCGCACCTGGGAGGGCTGATCCAGCAACGGGGCCTCGCCGTGGGGTGAGAGCAGCAGGCGCCGCGAGAGCTCGATGGCGGCGACCAGTTGGAGGGCCTTTACCGGCCCGAGGCCGTGGAGGCGCCGGAAGTCGCCCAGCCGCCACCGCGCCAAGCCGGGCAACGCCCCCGCTTCGGCCAGCACCCGGCGGGCGAGCGTCAGCACGTCCTCGCCCCGCGAGCCGTGGCGCAGCAGCACGGCCAGCAGCTCGGCATCGCCCAGCGCGGCGGGGCCGTCGCGGGCGAGGCGTTCACGGGGCAGGTCGGCGCGGGGCGGGGCGGGCGGAGGCATTGCCTCCACGCTCCACGGCGCGCGGGCGGGCGGCCAGCCGGCGTCGGGCCCGAAACCGGGGACTCAGTAGTACTTGACGAACCCGTTCCGGCGGAGCCGCTCCAGCCAGCGCTCCTGGCCCGTGCGGCTCATCTGCTGGATCAGCACGCGCTCGATCTGGTCACGGACCTCGTCGATCGGCTGGATGCCGGCGAAGCGGCGGTCCTCGGCGTAAAGGATGAAGGCGCCCTCGGGCAGCAGAATCGGGTCGGAGGCCTCGCCCTTCTTGAGGGCGAAGGCGACGTCGCTGAACTCCTTGCGGAAGTCGGAGCGCTTGAGCCAGCCCCAGTCGCCGCCCTTGCTGCGCTTGAGGTCCTTGGAGAACTGGCGCGCGAGGTCCTCGAACTTCTCCCCGCCCTTCTGGCGGCCGACGATCCCTCGCCCCTGCTCCAGCAGCGTGGCGTCGGTCTCGGACTCCGTGCGCGTGATCTGGATCAGGCGCAGGTGCACCTCGTCCTCGCGGTAGAAGCGGTCCTTGTTCTCGTTGTAATAGGTCTCGATCCGCACCGGGCTCACCACGCTCTGCGACTTGCGCTGCTGGCCCTGCATGTAGCTGAAGATGATGTTCTCCTCGATCTCCTTGCGGTAGTCGCGGATCGTCTGGCCCTTGGCCCGGAGGTAGGCGAGGAACTTGGAACGGTCGCCCTCGAACCGCTCGGCGATCTCATCCGCCATCGCGTTGTCGATGTATTGGACCGGGATCTGGCGCTTCTCGTCCTTGCGAAACTCCTTCACGATCAGCACCCGGTCGATCAGGTCCTGGATCGCGCTGTCCTGCAGCTGCTCGAGGCGCTCTTGAAATTCCTTCTCGTTGCGGGCCTCGTTGCGGAGCTGGGGCAGCAGGGGCCCGATGTACTGCATCACGTCGGCGACGGTGATGATCTTCTCCTCGGCCACCGCCACGATCCCGTTGGCAAAGCGGAGGTTAAGGTTCTGGGCGACCGGATCCCCGGGCCCGGCCGGGGCGGTCCCCCGGGCGGGAAGAGAGGCGCCCGACGCGGCGGCGAGAACCAGACAGGCGAGGCGGCGACGGAACGTCATAACGGCGGCAATTGTTCGAGGAACGCGGAGATTTCGCGCAACCGTAGGAGGGGCTTGGGGGCGGTCAACCTTGGAAACCGCGCGCCCACCTGCACCCAGTCGTCGGGGCCCCCCGCCCGGCGCAGGCACTTCAGGCGGCCCCCGTCGGTCTCGACGGACAGCACGCCTCGTTGCTCGGCGCGCACGCGGATCTCCGTGACCAGCAGCAGCGCCTTCACCTCGTCGCCGAAGCGGCCGAAGCGGTCCCGCAAGTCGGCCTCGACCTGCTTGAGCGCCGGGAGGGAGTCGGCGAGGGCGAGCTTGCGGTAGAAATCGATGCGCAGGCGCGTCTCGGCCACGTAAGCCACGGGCAGCCGGGCCTGGATCAGGGCGACCTCCGCCGCCCCGGTGTCCTCGGCGTCGCGCAGCGCGGTGTACCCGTCCTCGTGGCGCCGGGCGCCCCGGGCCTCGGGCTGGCCCTCGCCGACGAACACGAAGTCGAGCTTCACGTTCGCGCGCACGGCCGCCGCGGTGCGGTCCCCCTTGAGCCGCGCGACCGACTGGCGGAGCAGCTGGCAGTACAGCTCGAAGCCCACGCCGACGATGTGCCCGCTCTGCTGGGCCCCGAGGAGGTTGCCGGCGCCGCGCAGCTCGAGATCGCGCATCGCGATGCGGAAGCCGGCCCCTAGCTGGTTGTGCTGGCGCATCGCGGTCAGCCGCTGACGCGCGATCTGCAGCAGCCGCGTGTGCCGGTGCAGCAGGAGGTAGGCGTAGGCTTGGTGCCGGAACCGGCCCACCCGCCCACGCAACTGGTAGAGCTGCGAGAGCCCGAAACGGTCCGCGCCCTCGATGATGATCGTGTTGCTGTTCGGGATATCTAGCCCGCTCTCGATGATGGTCGTCGCCAGCAGCACCTGGTGCCGGCCCGCGACGAACTCCGTCATCACCCGCTCCAGCTCCGTTGCGTCCATTTGCCCGTGGCCCACCCCGATCGCGACGCCCGGCAGCAACTGCCGCAGCCGCGACGCGACGAGCTCGATCGTCTGCACGCGGTTGTGCAGGTAAAACACCTGCCCCCCACGCCGCAGCTCGAACTGGATCGCGTCCACCACGACCTGCTCGTCGTAGGTCTTCACGATCGTCTGGATCGGGTGGCGGTTGACCGGCGGGGTCTCGATCACGCTCAGGTCGCGCGCCCCGGTCAGCGCCATATAGAGGGTGCGCGGGATCGGGGTCGCGCTCATCGAGAGGACGTCGACGGTCGCCCGCAGGCGCTTGAGGGCCTCCTTGTGCTTCACCCCGAAACGCTGCTCCTCGTCCACCACGACCAGCCCCAGCTCGCGGAACACGACGTCCCCCTGGAGCAGGCGGTGCGTGCCGATCAAAATGTCCACCTGGCCCGCCGCCGCCGCTGCGAGCACCTGCCGGGTCTCCGCGCGCGAGCGGAAGCGGCTGAGCATCTCGATCGCCACGGGGTAGCCGGCCATCCGCTCGCGGAAGGTGTTGAGGTGCTGCTGGGCGAGGATGGTGGTCGGCACCAGCAGCGCCACCTGGCGCCCAGCCTGCACCGCCTTGAACGCGGCTCGGATCGCAACCTCGGTTTTCCCGAAGCCGACGTCCCCGCAGATTAGCCGGTCCATCGGCCGTTCGCGCTCGAGGTCCGCCTTCGTCTCTTGGATGGCCCGCAGCTGGTCCGGGGTCTCCGCGTGGGGGAACGAGGCCTCGAACTCGCGCTGCCAATCGTTGTCCGGCGGGCACGCGTGCCCGGGCTGGGCCTCGCGCGCCGCCTGCAGCCGCAGCAGTTCGGCCGCGAGGTCGACGGTCGACCGCTCCGCCGCCTGCCGCGCCTTTTCCCAGCGCCCCGAGCCGATCCGGCCCAGCTGAGGCCGCGTCTTGCTCAGGCCCACGTAGCGGCTGATCAGGTGCGATTCGGTGAGCGGCACGTGCAGGGTCACCTGGTCGTCGAACTCGAGGGAGATCACCTCGCGCTGGCCCTGCGCGGTGTCGAGCCGGGTGATGCCCCGATAGTGCGCGATGCCGTGCTGGAGGTGCACGACGAAGTCGCCCTCCACGAGCTCCGCGAAGTCCAGCAGCTGGTCCACCTGCGCCCGGTGGGCCACGGCCCGCCCCGGCCCCGCGGCGCGGCGCGGCCGGCGCCGGCCGAAGAGCTCCGTCTCCGTGACCACCACCAGATCCCGGGCCGCATGTTCCCCCGCGGCGCCTCGCCGCCGGCGTCCGCCCGCCTCCGCCGGCAGCGCGAGCGCGGCGTCGGCCCGGGCGGTGATGCGGAAACCCTCGTTGAGTGCCCCCCGCCACCACCGGGGCCGGAGCTCCTTCCCACCCGGGGCCGCAGCCAGCAGCTCCTTGGCGCGCTGCTCCTCGCCCTCCTTGGACATCACGACCGCGACCTCGGCCCCCGCGCGGCCCCACGACGCGACCAGCGCTAGGAATTCCCCGCGCGCCTCCTCCTCGGCGGATAACCGCTCCTGCGCGATCAGGCCCTCACCGGGCGTCCGCCGGTGGTGCGACAGCACCTCCGTGTCCCACGTCACCTCCTCCGCCGCGCCGGCCAGCAGGCGGCTGGCTTCGTCAAGGTCCCCGAGCCCGCTCACCCCAGCGCAATGCGCGGCCAGCGCCGCGAGCGGGTCGGCGCCCCCGGCCGGCAACAGCGCGGCCAGCTCGGCCTCCAGCGTCGCGGGCTCCACCAGCACCAGCCGCGCCGTTCCCGGCAGGTAGCCCGCCAGCCCGGTGACCGACGTCGCGAGGCGCACGCGCGGGGACGCGGGCACCGCGACGCTCTCGACGGCGTCCCCGGAGCGCTGGGTCACGGGATCGAATCGGCGGATCGACTCGATCTCGTCCCCGAAGAAATCGACCCGCAGGGGTCCGGAAGCGGTGACGGGGTAGATGTCGACGAGGCCGCCGCGGACCGCGTAGTGCCCGGGGGCCTCGCAGACGGCTTCGCAGTCGTAATCGAGCCGGCGCAGCTCCTCCAGCAGCGTCTGGAAGGGCAGGGTGGCCCCGCGGGTGAGCGTGAGCTCGCGTCGCGCGAACTCCTCCAAGGCCGGCACGGGCTGCAGCAGCGCCGCGGGGGTCGTCGCCACCACCAGAGTGTCCGGCGTGGCGACGAGGCCGCGCACCGCGCGGAGGCGGGAGAGCACGGCGAGGCGGTCGCTGGACGCGGCGAAGGCCTCGCGCATCTCCGCGGTCTCCTGGACCGACTCGGGGAACACGAGGGCGGCGAGCGGCGCGGGCGAACCGAGCGCGCGGTGGAAGAACGCGGTGTCCTCCGCGATCAGTTCGGCCTCGCGCAGGCTGGGCGTGACGACGAGCCAGACGGGCGCGCGTTCGCGGTGCGTGAGCGCGGCGAGGACGGCCCCGCGGGCGGGCGGGCAGACGCCCGTGACGCGGCGGACAGGCGGAGCTTCAGCCATCGGGCGGGGCGCGGGAGCCTCAGGTGACCGCCAGTGCGGCCCGGGCGGCAGCCTTCTCGGCGGCCTGCTTGGAGGAGCCGCGGCCCGTGCCCAGCGGCTGGTCGCGGAGGTAGACGGTCACGGTGAAGGTGCGCGCGTGGTCGGCCCCTTCAGTGGCTACCACCGCGTAGCGGAGCGCGTCGTTACCGTGCACCGGCTGGATGCGTTCCTGCAGGCGGCCCTTCGGGTTGTCGGCCTCGTCGGCCGCGAGGCGCGGTCCGAGCGGGCCGTACAGGGCGTGGACCGCGCGGCGGGCGCCGTCGAGGCCGGCCTCGAGGAACACGGCGCCGAGCAGGGCCTCGAGGGCGTCGGCGAGGGCCGCCGGGCGCGTGCGGCCGCCTCCCGCCTCCTCGGAGGCGCTGAGCCGCAATGCGGCGTTGACCCCGGCCTCGCGCGCGAGGCCGGCGAGGCAGGTGCCGTTGGCGAGCGTGGCGCGTCGCCGGCTGAGTTCCCCTTCGCGCTCGCCGGGGAAGGCCTGGAACAGCGCCTCGGTGAGGACCAGCTGCAGCACCGCGTCGCCGAGGAACTCGAGGCGCTGGTTGGTTTCGGGCGGCACCGGTTCCTGGCGGAGCGACGGGTGCGTGAGCGCCTGGGCGAGGAGCGTGCGGTCGCGGAAGACGTGGCCAAGGCGGACCTCGGGCGGGGTGGGGGAGACGCTCATGAGCTGGCGCTGGCGTAGCGGCGGAGCCCGCGGTGGAAGATGAGCACGGCGAGGCCGAGCCAGAGCGCGGCGAACCCGGCGAGGCCCAGCGCCCAGACCGGCTCGAAGCCGTGGAGAAGCACCCGGGCGGGCGCGTTGCTCACGACGACGACCGGCAGCATCCAGACGAAGATCACTTCCGCGGCGCCGCGGAACGCTTCGCGGGGCATCCGCGAGAACTCGATCAGGCTGAAGTACCCGCCCTCCACCCCCTGGGCGCTGGTCAGCCAGAAGACGCTCGCGGTCGAGAGCATCAGCACGCTGTAGTGGATCACGAGGCCGCAGCCCACGAGCACGGCATAGAGGGCGAGTTGCCCTGGGCCGGGCCGGAGGCCGAGTTCCCCGGCGGCGTAGATCACCAGCCCGAGCGCGACGACCGAGTTCACCAGCCCGTCCGGGTCCAGCTTCCGGGTGGAGACCATGAACATCACGCTGCCGGGCTGGGCCAAAAAGAAGTCGAGGTGCCCGTTGCGGACGTTGCGCCCGAGGTCGTAGAGCCCGCTCCAGAAGAAGCCCATCAGCAGGCGCTGGATGAGCAGCGAGGTACCAAGCAGCAGCAGCATCTCGGCGCGGTTCCACCCGGCAATCGAGTCGGTGTGCCGGTAGATCACCTCCACCAGCAGCAGGTTGACGCCCATCCAGAAGAGCTCGACCAGCGACCAGATGATGAAGTCCCCGCGGAACATCATCGCCCGGGTGAGCGAGTAACGCGCGCTGGCGGCCCAGACGCGGAGGTGTTGCGGGAGCGCGCTCATCCCCCGACGGCGGTGTGGCGCCGCAACCCCCGGACCCACAGCGCGTGCGCGAGCAGCAGCAGCAGCACGACCCAACCGGCCTGGAGAGCGAGGCCCTCGGCCGTCTCGACCGGCCCGATGCGGCCGGTGAGGATCGCGGCCGGGAAGTACATCTGGTAATAGAACGGCAGGAATCGGGCGACGGCGTGGAGCGCGGGCGGGAGCAGGTCCAGCGGGAAGATCTGGCCGCCGAGCACCGCCTCCACCGCCATCGAGAGCACGACGAGCCCCTGGATCTCAAGGAACCAGAAGGTCAGCAGCCCGAAGCAGTAGGCGATGGTGAACTGGACCAAGGCCGAGAGCACCAGCGCCGGCACTGCCGCCGCGAGGCGCCAGGGCTCGCCGGGAAACGCGAGCGCGTCGTGGATGAACGGGTAGGCCGCGGCGAGGGGCAGCAGGATGAGCGCGCCGGAGACCAGCCGGGCGGCCGCAAAGATGCTCAGGCGGTAGAGGAAGTAATTGATCGGCTTGAGCAGGAACTGGTTGATCAGGCCTTGGCGGATCTCCTCGCTGATCTGGTAGTCCTCGTTGAAGGCGCTAATCAGGAACTGCAGGAACAAAATGGTCGTGAAATAGGTGAGCGTCTGCCGGAGGTCGAAGCCGCCCACCTGCTCCCGCCCTGCGAAGGCCGCGCCCCAGAGGATGAAAACGGCGGCGAGGTGGAAGAGAGAAAAGAACCCGCGCACGGCGAAGTTCCACCGGTACACGAGGCTGCCCTGGAGCCCGAGCAGGAAGGCCTGGCGGTACTTGCCGGCGGCGCGAAGCATCGCGGGCCTCAGGGCTGCAGGCCGAAACGCTGCACCACCTCGTCCGCCAGGCCCCGGTAGGCGGTGGATCCCAGTCCCTGCGGATCATAGGCGAGGATCGGTTTGCCGAAGCTCGGCGCCTCGCTGAGACGAATGCTCCGCGGGATCAGCGTGTCGAAAACCTTGCCCGGCAGGTGCTGGCGCACCTCCTCCACCACCTGGCGCGCGAGCTTGGTCCGGCCGTCGAACATCGTCATCACGACCCCGCCGAGCTCTAGCCGGTCGTTGACGTGCGCCGCCTTCAGCCGCTCCACGTTACGGAGGATCTGGCCGAGGCCCTCGAGGGCCAGGTATTCGCACTGGAGGGTAATGAGCAGGTAATCCGCGGCGGCGAGGCTGTTCATCGAGAGCAGGCCCAAGGCGGGCGGGCAGTCGATCAGGATCACGCGGTAGCCGTTGGAGTCGCGCACCGGGTCCAGCACCCGCCGCAGCCGCGCGAGGTAATCCTGCCCCTGCGCCAGCTCGATCTCCGCGGCGGCCAGATCCTCCTCGCTCGGGATCAGGGCGAGGCACTCGTGCGCGGTCGGGGTGATCATATCGAACGCCGAGCCCTCCCCGTGCAGCGGCCCGTAGAGGCTGCGCCCCGCCTGCTTCTCCACCCCCAGCGCGCTCGTCGCGTTGGCCTGCGGATCCAGGTCCACGAGGAGCGTGTGGATCTTCCGCTCGGCCAGCGCCGCGGCAAGGTTGACCGCGGTGGTGGTCTTGCCGACGCCCCCCTTCTGGTTGGCGATGGAGAATACGACGGTGGGCATCTGTGCCGTTGCTGATAGGTGCTGCCGCGTGCGGCGGCAAGCGCGGGCTCGCCGCTTCCCGCTGGCGCCCGTTCCCCGCCCGCGCTTCACTCCGGGGATGGTCACGCCGCCGGTCGGGCCGGGGACGCCGGCCACTCCCGGCCCGCCGGGGGAACTCTCCGGGGAGGTGACGTTGCCCGACGGCACCGCGCTCCGCGTGCGCCCGATCCGCCCCGACGACGAGCCCCGCCTCGCGCGGTTCCACGCCGGACTCTCCGACCGCAGCGTCTACCAGCGCTACTTCCGGCCGATCCCCCTCGCCCAGCGCGTCCGGCACGCCCGCCTGAGCCGGCTCTGCTTCGCCGATTTCCGGACCGAGATCCCGCTCGTCGTCGTGCGTGACGCCGGGGCGCCGACGAGGCGATCCTCGCCGTGGGCCGCCTCCACCGCGAACCCGCGCGCCCGGCGGCCGAGTTCGCGCTGGTGGTGGCCGACGCTTGCCAGCGCCGCGGGGTGGGCGAACGCCTGCTGGCCCGGCTCGAGGAGGCCGCCCGCGCCGTCGGCTGCACGCGCCTCACCGGCACGCTGTGGGCGGAAAACCTCCCGATGCAGCGGCTTTGCCACCGGCGCAGCTTCACCCTGCACCCCGGTGCCGGCGGCGAGGTCACCGCGGAACGGGACCTCGCCCCGTCCGCGCGGCCGGCTTGAGGCGCGGCGGCCCGCTTATCCGTCCCCGAGGCGCGACCAGACGGCGGTCAGGCGCTCGCGCAGCAGGCGGGCGCTCGCGGGCGGCAGCACCGCGGGCGTGAGCGGGACGCTCTTGGTGTCCTCGCGGTCGAGTTGGCCGGGCCGCCGGCCGTACTTGTAGTCGCGGTCCAGCCCGCCGTCGGGCGCGAGGCGGACGCCGGGGAAATCCGGGCGGGGCACCGACAGGTAGAACTGGTCGCGGGCGATCACCGGGCTTTCCCCGGTGCCGAGCCGCAGCCGGGCCCGCGCGAGCTCGCGGAACAATTCCCGCGCGGTGAGGGTGGCGGGGTCGACGAAGGCAGGCCGGGGCGAGACGACGTCCCGCCACGCCGGATCCGCGGCGAGTTCCGTGAAGGCCTTCTCGATCTCCGTCTTGGCGAGCGGATAGTGCGTGCAGCCGAGCACGACCGTCTCGAGCGGCCGGCCGGGGCGCAGCGCGCGGTAGGCCTCGGCCAGCGCGCGCACCTCGCGGCGCGCGTAGACCGCAACCGGCTCGGTGAAGGCCGCGTCCCCCTCGATCGCGCCGGCGAGCGTCGCGCTGCCCTGCTGCGCGATGGGTGGCGGGCCGAAACCCGCGCGGCCAAGCGTGGCGCCGATGGTCCGCGGGTACACGCCGCTGGCGCAGGTCCCGACGGTCGCCATCACGCCGATGCCGCCGGCGGGATTGGTCTCCAGCACGCCGCGGGCGCCGGCCTCCACCACGCCCACCACGATGACCGGCACTCCCCAGGCCGCGACGGCGGCGCGGATGTCCTCGAGGCCGTAGGCGGTGGCGGTGTTGCAGGCGATGACCACCGCCTTGACCGGCGGCTTCGCGAAGTGGGGCGCGTCGCCCCGGGCCGGCCAGGCGCGGCGGCCGAGGAGGAAGATCGTGTCCTTGAGGATCAGCTCGCGCAGGTAGTCCGTGCGGCCCGCGGCCCCGTAGTTGCCGTAGGGCATATTGGCCTGGTCCCCGAAATACACGAAGCGCTCCGCGGCGAAGTCCGGCACGCCGTCCGGGCCGGGTTCGAGGGTCTGGTTGTTGAAGGCGTCGAGCGTCAGGATCGCCTCCAGCACGGTGAGCCCGCCGATCCCGGAGTCGAAGACGCCGATCGGCAGGCGGCGCACGGCGGCCGGATCCGCCCAGGCCCCGGCGTCGAAGGTGAAGGCCGCGCGGCCGTCGCCCGCGGCGCGGCGGACGAGGGCGCTGGTTTCCGCCCCCGCGGCGGAGGAGGCGAGGAGGACGGGCAACAGGAGGGGGAGCAGGCGCATCGTGGGGGGGGAATTTAGGGCGGGCCCGGGCGCACGGGCAAGCGGGGCGAAAAAAAAAGCCCCCCGCGTGGGCGGGGGGCGGAGGCTCACTTCTTCGCCGGGGCCGGCGCGGCGGGGGCGGCGGCGGGCGGCGACTTGATGTCGAGCAGCTCGACGTCGAAGACGAGGGTCGAGCTGGGCGGGATGCCGGGGCGGCCGTCGTCACCGTACCCGAGCTGCGGCGGGACGTGGAGGCGGATCTTGCCGCCCTTGTTCATCTTCTGGATGCCCTCGGTCCAGCCGGGGATGACCTGGTCGAGGGGGAACTCGGCCGGTTCGCCGCGCTTGATCGAGCTGTCGAATTCCGTGCCGTCGATCAGCTTGCCCACGTAGTGGACGCGCACCGTGTCGGTGGCCTTGGGGGCGGGGCCGGGGCCGGCCTGGGTGATCTCGTAGCGGAGGCCGCTGGGCAGCTCGACCACGGCCTTGTTCTCGCGGAGCTTGGTGAAGTACGCCTCGTTCACCGCCGAGTTCTTGGTCTTCAGCTTCGCGGTGTAGGCGTTCTGCTTCTTCTGCATAAAGTCGTCCATCAGGGGCCCGATCTTCTCCAGCTCGTAGGGCGAGTCCTTGCCGGCGGCGGCCGAGCGGAAGCCCTTGATCAGCGTCTCCAGCTCCTCGTTCGAGAACTCCAGCTCGCCAAGGCCGACGCGCTTGCCGATGAACCAGCCGAATTCCTCGAGGATCTGGGCGTCGGTGAACGCGGGCTTGGCGGCGGCTGGGGCGGCGGCGCCGGGGAGGGTGACCTTGGCCTCCTGCGCGGCGAGGGAGCCGGCCCCGAGCAGGGCCAAGCTGAGGAGGGGGAGGGACGGGAACTTCATGGTTCGAGGTGGGTGGGAGGAGGCGCGGTCGCACGGGGCGGGCCGCGCAGGCGGGAAGGCGTGCCAGCCGCCCCGGGCGAAGGCAATCCCGTTCTCCCCACTTGTCCCGGCGGCCACCCGCGCCCACTGTGGGCGAACAAACCCCGATGCATCCCGCGCAATTCTGGACGAGTCCCGACGGCCAAATCCTCACGGTCAGGAACAAGGACGAGCGATCGGTGCGCCTCACCCTGGCCTTCTGGCCCCGCCACCCCGCCGAGCTGGAGGCCCTCCGCCCGCTCCTGCCGCGCCTGCGCTTCTCCCTCCGCAGCTCCCTCGCGCGGATCGGCCTCGAGGTGACCCTGACCGGTCCCCTCCGCGTCGAGGGCGGCCGCCTCGAGCTGGACGCCGAGGCCTTCCTCTACGACCCCAGCTTCCCGCACGCCGCCTACTGGAAGAAGCTCCTGCGCGTCGGCGCCCCGGCCGGCCGCCTCTACCACGCGCCCGCCGAGGCCAAGCTCACCACCGCGGAGATCTGGGACGCCCTGAAGGCGAACCAGCTCAAGCTGCCCAACACCATCAGCATCGACTCCGAGGGCCGGGTCTACCTGACCCCCCATCAGGTCGCCTACACTCTCAGCCCCAAGCTGCAGCGCGACGACCTGGAGCGTGTCGTCTCCGGCGTGCTGGGGCGCGGGTTCCTCGACCGGGTGCAGGTGCGCCGCGAGGCGGCCCCGCTGGCGATCGCGCCGCGCGCCGGCATCCTCACCAGCTGCTCGATGTACCTGAAGGAGCACTACGTCGTGCTCAACCAGGGCGAGGGCAACTTCGGCATCCACACCAGCGCGGTCCTGCTCGACCCGCTCAAGACCTTCGGGACGAACGTGATGCTCGAGATCTACAACCCCGGCGAGCAGCCCGTGGTGAACCCCCTCGTGTCCGTCGAGGTGTTCCGCGCGCCGCAGGTCGAGGACCCGGAGGTGCGGACCCTCGCCCGCAAGCGCACCCGCCTGCTCGCGACCGCCGCCGGCCTGTTCAAGGCGATGGACGACTGCCCCGCCTGCG
>VHCY01000029.1 GCA_016871595.1 Verrucomicrobiota bacterium | reverse complement strand
GTCCATTCCCCGAGGAGGTCACCCTTGTAGCCGGTGATGCGGTTGCCGTCGCGGGTGTTGGCGCCGAAGTACGCCACGGGGACCGCGCGGAAGGGGTCGCCGCCGGTGGGGACGATCTCGTTGCGGTTGCGGGCGTTCTTCGAGTACACGGCGCGGAACGTGATGTTGTCGGTGAGGCGCGAGGTGAGGTCGGCGGTCCAGTTAGTCTGCTTGTTCTCCGCCTTGGCGTAGGGACCGAAGAGGCCGCCGCGCGCGGCGCGACCGAGGCCGCGGCTGTCCTTGTCCACGTACTCAACCGTGGACCCCGGCGGGCGCCAGACGATCGGCTGGAAGGCGCCGAAGTTGGTGCGCACGTCGAGGTACTCCCACTCGAGGGAGACCTCCGTGTTGCTCAGCGGGCGGTAGAGCACCGAGGGATTGTAGGCGATGGCCTTGTTGCGGAAGAAATTGAACTCGCGCTCGTTGCTGGTGAACGAGGCGGGGAGGCGGAAACCGAGGGTCTTCGGCACCAGGGTCACGTCGACGTCCGCCTGGGCGCGGTAGAACGCGTAGTTGCCGAAGGCACCGCCGATGCTGCCCTTGGCGTCGGGGGTGTTCCGCAGGCGGGGCCGCTTGGTGATGTAGTTGATGATGCCGCCGGCGTCGCTCTGCCCGTAGAGGAGGGAGTTGGGGCCCCGGATGACCTCGACGCGGTCGATGCCGGTCATATCGTAGAGGCGGCCGCCGGGGGCGAAGCCGTTGCGGCGCGGGAGGACGGTGAACCCGCGCGACGCGTACTGGGTGTTGTTGCCGGTGCCCTCGGAGGAGGTCTGGTTCTGGTTCGCGAGGCCGGGGACGATCTGGCCGAGGCCGTCCGCGTTGAAGATGTTGAGCTCCTTCATCATCTCGGCGCTCACCACCTGGAGGCCCATCGGCAGCTTGTCGATCGGGCGCGCCACCAGCGTGCCGGCGGTGGCCTCCGCGATGCGGTTGCCGTCGATCAGGGCGCTGGAGGAGATGACGAACGGGGAGAGCTCGACGACCTCGTCGGCCTGCGGGGCCGGCGCGGGGGCCCGCTGGGCGCGGGCGAGGGGGGACAACAGTAGCGCGGCCGCGAGGGCGACCCGCTGGGCAGGGAGGGGCAGTTTCATCGGGAGGAAGGGTTTGGTGCCAACCGCGCGAGCAGGCGCGTCCGCGGGGAGCCCGGCGAGGCCGCAGTTACTGATATCGATTAACCAGCGGGCCGGGGCGAGATTCCCGCGGGCGGTCAGTGATCCCCGGAGAATACCTGGCGGCGCTCCGCGGGGTTGAGCTCGCGCCACGCGCCGCGGGCGAGCGCCCCAAGGGGTAATCCGCCGATCCGGGCACGCACCAGTCGCAGGGTGGGGTGGCCGACGGCGGCCGTCATCCGCCGCACCTGGCGGTTGCGGCCCTCGGTGAGTTCAAGGGCGAGCCAGCGGTCCGGGATGGTCTGGCGGAGGCGGATGGCTGGGACGCGGGGCGGCAGGTCCGGCGGCGGCTCCAGCCGCCACGCGCGGGCCGGGCGCACGGGAACACCATCGATCCGCAGTTCGCCCGCACTGAGGCGGCGGAGGGCGTCGTCGTCGGGCTCACCCTCGACCTGCACCCAGTACTCCCGGCGGTGGCCGCACGCGGGATCGAGCAGCCGGTGGTTCAGGCCCGGTTCGTCGGCCAGCAGCAGCAGCCCTTCCGAGTCGGCGTCCAGCCGGCCGAGCGGGTAGACCCCGCGCGGGAGGCCGAAGGCGGCGAGCGTGCCCCAGCGGGAGCCGGGCTCCGGGGTGAACTGCGAGAGCACCCCGTAGGGTTTGTGGAAGGCGAGGAGCAGGCGGCGGCAATGACGCGGGCGGGCCCGCCCGGCGCAACGGCAAACGCGGGCGAGAGACTGCTTGCGCCGCGGGCCGCCGGCGCGCCACGTTCGGGGATGATCGCGGCGCAACTGCAGGGGCCCAACCAGTTGTTGGTCGGCGAGGTGGCGGATCCGATGCCCGACGCCGGCGAGGTGGTCGTGGAGCTGCGGGCGGCCGCGCTCAACCACCGCGACGTCTGGATCAAGTCCGGACAGTACGCCGGCCTAAAGTGGCCGTGCATCCCGGGCTCCGACGGGGCCGGGGTGGTGGTGGCCGCGGCCCCGGGCGTGGACCCCGCGTGGCTGGGTCGCGAGGTGATCCTCAACCCCGCGTTCTTCTGGGGCGACGACGAGAGGGCGCAGGGCGCCCAGTTCCAGATCCTCGGCCTACCGCGCGCGGGTACCCTGGCCGGCCGCATCGCCGTGCCCGCGGGCCAACTGGCGGCCCGGCCCGCTCACCTCTCCTGGGAGGAGGCGGCCGCGCTGCCCCTCGCCGGCCTTACCGCCTACCGCGCGCTCTTCACCCGCGCCCGGCTGCGCGCCGGGGAACGGGTGCTCGTCACCGGGATCGGCGGCGGCGTGGCCGCCAGCGCCCTCCAGTTCGCGGTGGCCGCCGGCGCCGAGGTCTGGGTGACCTCCGGCTCCGCCGCCAAGGTGACGCGGGCCGAGGCGCTCGGGGCGCGCGGCGGGTTCCTGTACACCGACACCGGTTGGACAGAGGCCGCCGTCGCCCGGGCGGGTACGTTTGACGTGGTCGTGGACAGCGCGGGCGGCGCGGGCTTCGCGCGGCTGGCCGACGTCCTCGCGCCGGGAGGTCGGCTGGTCTTCTTCGGGGCCACGCGCGGCGACGCAGTCCTCCCGGTGCGCAAGGTTTTCTGGAAACAGCTCTCCCTGCTCGGCTCGACGATGGGCTCCCCCGCCGACTGGCGCGGCCTGCTCGCGCTGGTGGAACGTCATCGGCTCCGTCCCCTCGTGGGCGAGGTGCACCCGCTGACCGCGGCGGCGGAGGCTTTCGCGCGAATGGAGGCTGGCGCGCAGTGCGGCAAGATCGTCCTCCGGACCTGAGCCGGCCTGAATTTCCCCACGATGAGTTCCCTTCATTACGCCTGCATTATGGCCGGTGGCAGCGGCGAGCGGTTCTGGCCGATGAGCCGGGCCCGCACGCCGAAGCACCTCCTGCGCCTGCTTTCCGACCGCACTTTGGTCGAGGAGACCGTCCGCCGCGTGGGCGCGGTCGTGCCGCCGGAGAACCTCTTCGTGCTGACCAACGAGGTGCAGTTGCCCGCGACCCGCGAGGCGCTGGCCGGATTGGTGCCGCCCGATCAGATCGTCGCCGAGCCGGCGAAACGTGACACCGCTCCCGCCGCCGCCCTCGCGACCGCGCTGGTGCGGGCCCGGGGCGGCGAGCGGGCCGCGCTGGCGCTGCTGCCGGCGGACGCGTTCATCGCGGACCGCGGCGCCTTCGGCCGCCAGCTGGCGGCGGCCCTGCCGCGCGCGGCCGCGTCCTCGGCCCTCCTGACCATCGCGATCCAGCCGGATCATCCGGCCACGGGCTTCGGTTACCTCGAGCTGGGCCCGGAGCTGGCGCGGGGGGAGGCGGGCGTGTTCCGGCAGGTCAGCCGCTTCGTCGAGAAACCGGACGCCGCCACGGCCGCCCGTTACCTCGCGGAGGGCCGGCACGCCTGGAACGCCGGGATGTTCTTCTGGAGCGTGGGCTCCTTCCTCGCCGAAGCCGACCGGCACGCCCCCGAGCTGGCCGCCTTCGTGCGAGGGTTTCCCGCGGGCGACGCCTCCGCTTACCTTGCCGACCGCTTCCCCCGCCTGCCCAAGATCTCGGTCGACTACGCCATTATGGAGAAGGCGGCCGCGGTGGAGACCCTGCTCGCGGCCTTTGACTGGGACGACGTCGGCCTCTGGACCGCGCTGCCGCGGCACTTGGCCAAGGACGCGGCGGGCAACGCCGTGCGCGGGCCGGTGTTCACCAGCGGGGCCGAGGGCAACATCGCGGTGAGCAATGGCCGCGCCATCGCCCTGTGCGGTGTGCGCGACCTCGTCGTGGTGGAGACGCCGGACGCGGTGCTCGTCTGCCACCGCGACGCCGTCCAGGACATCAAGAAGATCGTCCAGCAGCTCCCGCCCGGGCTGCAGTGAGCGGGCGCCCCGCGGGGGCACGAAAAACCCGCTGCCCCTTGCGGGACAGCGGGTCAAAGTGGTGGCTCAGCCCGGAATCGAACCGGGGACACGAGGATTTTCAGTCCTCTGCTCTACCAACTGAGCTACCGAGCCACGAGTGAGCGGAAGAGCGAAGGGTGCGGGACGGGGCGCGTCAACGGGATTTTGCGCCGCCGCTCAGCCCTGGTGGGTGCGCGTCGAGACCTCGATGACGTCGTGGGGCGCCGCCTCCTTCTGGCCCGCGGGGGAAACGCGGATGAAGCGGGCCTGCTCGCGCAGCGCCGCGAGCGTGCCCGCGCCGAGGTAGCCCATCCCGCTCTGCACCCCGCCGATCAGGTTCGCCAGCACGTCGTCAACCGAACCCGAGACCTCCTTCAGTGCCTCGATGCCCTCGGCGGCGACCTTGCGGGTGGTGTCCGTTTTGTCGTGCCCGTAGCGGGCCGCGCTGCCGGCCTTCATCGCGGCCAGCGAACCCATCCCGCGGTACTGTTTGTAAACCTTACCGTTGATCTCGAGGATCTCGCCCGGCGCCTCCCGGCAGCCCGCGAGCAGGCCGCCAAGAATGACCGCGTCCGAGAGGGTCAGCGCCTTCACGATGTCCCCGCTCTTGGTGATGCCGCCGTCCGCGATCAGGCGTACGCCGTGGGTGCGCGCCGCGGTGCCGGCCACGTGCAGCGCGGTGAGCTGCGGGATGCCGACGCCCGCGACCACGCGCGTGGTACAGATGGAACCGGGGCCCTGTCCGACCTTGATGGCGTTGGCGCCGCAGCGGGCGAGGAACTCCACTCCGGCTGCGCTCGTGACGTTGCCGGCGAGGATCGTCAGGGCTGGGAAGGCCGACCGCACGAGCCGCACCACCTCGCCGACTCCCGCGGTGTGGCCGTGGGCGGTCGAGACCGCGACGCAGTCCACGTGCTCGGCGACGAGTTGCCCCACGTGCTCGATGATCCGCTCGCGGTCGAGGGTGCCGTCGGGCCGCCGGACGGGCGACAGGGCGGCGCCGGCGACGAGGCGGAACTCCTGGTCGCGCGCGGGCTTGCGGCGGGACTTGGCCTCGCCGGTGATGCGCTCGACGTCCGAGGCGGTGATCAGGCCACGGAGGGCGCCGGCGGCGTCCACCACGAGCATCTTGTTGCTGCCGACATTCTCGGAGAAGAAGCGGTCCGCCGCGCGGATCGGGTCCTGGGCGACGTCGCGCTGGTCGACGGTGCGCAGCTGGGCCCGGGGCGTCATCACCTCCGCCACGCGCTTCGCGCGGTAGCGGTCCTTCACCACGTTGCCAGAGAGGAGGCCGGCCAAGCGGCCCGCCTCATCCACCACCGGAAAGGTGGAGAAGGCGAACCGGCGCGTGTCGATCATCCCCAGCACGTCGCCGATGAGTTGCCCGGGCGCGACGGTGATGGGATCCTGAATGAGCCCGTGGATGTGGCGCTTCACCCGGGCGACCTCCTTCACCTGGTCGCGCGGCGCCATATTGTAATGGATCAGGCCGAGGCCGCCGTTGAGCGCCATCGCGATTGCCATCCGCGACTCGGTCACGGTGTCCATATCGGACGAGAGCACCGGGATCTGGAGGCGTAGCGAGTCGCTGAGAGCGGTGGCGGTGTCGGCGTCCTTGGGCAGAATCTCGGAGTAGAGGGTCGCCAGCGACACGTCGTCGAAGGTGAGCGCCATCGGCAGGTTGGCGCGGAAGAAGGCGTCGGCCGGGAGGAAGTACTCGCCGTCCGCGGCGGCGGTGGCGGGGGAGGGCGTGGCAACCGAGGACATAAGGTTGCCGGGAACGGAGTAGGGCGGCGGGGGACGAGGGCAAACGGAAAACGCGGTTGGCCTGCGGGGTTGCGTTCGGCGCGCCGCCCGGCTCGTTGGGGGGATGTCCACCGCGCGCCTGCGCCTGCAGCACCGCCGCTACCTGCTCCCCTTCCGCGCGCCGGTGCGGACGGCGCACGGGGTGTGGACGCACCGCGAGGGCCTGCTGCTGCGCATCGAGGATGACGCCGGTCGCTGCGGCTGGGGTGAATGCTCGCCGCTGCCCGGCTGGACTACGGAGACGGTGGACGCGGGAGCGGAGGCGCTCCGGGAACTGGGCGAGTGGGTGGAGGAGCGCGCCCTGTCGCGGCTGCCGGCGGGGTTGGCCTGCCTGCGCGGGGCGCTGGCGGCGGCGCGGGAACCGCTCGTGGTGCCTCCGGAACCGGCCGCGCTCGGCGTGGCGGCCCTGTTGCCCGCCGGGCGCGAGGCGTCCGCCCGCCTGTCCGGGCTGGCCGAGGCGGGATTCCGGGTCTTCAAGTGGAAGGTCGGGGTGGGGGACGCCGCGGACGAGCTCGGGTGGCTCGACGAGCTTTGCGGCCGCCTGCCTCCCGGAGGCCGGCTGCGGCTGGATGCCAATGGCGCGTGGGAGCGCCGAGTCGCGGAACGCTGGCTGGAGCGCTGCGCCGAGCGCCCGGTGGAATTGGTCGAGCAACCCGTCGCCGCGTCCCCCGGGTCCGCCGAACGCGAGCGTCGGCGCGCCGACGACCTGTTGCGGGGTCTTGCCGGCGCCTTCCCGACGCCGCTCGCGCTGGACGAGTCCCTCGCTGGCGACGGCGATGTCGCGCGCTGGTTAGGGGAGGGCTGGCCCGGTTTCTTCGTGCTGAAGTTGAGCCTGCACGCCGCGCCGGAGGAGACCCTGGCGGCGCTGGCGCGGGCCGGGGCACGGGTGGTGTTCTCCTCCGCGCTCGAGACGCGCGTGGGTGCGGCGCACGCGTTGCGGCGGGCGTGGGCGTGGCCGGGCGAGCGGCACGCGCTCGGCTTCGGCGTTTGGCCCCTCTTTGCGGCGCGCGCCCTCGACGGACCCGTGGCGGCGCCTTTCCTGCGGCGGGAGGACGTCGCGGCCCTCGACCTGGAGGAAGCATGGAACGCGCTCGCCTGAGGGCCCTCGTGGAGGCGACCGGCTGCGCCCGCGCGGTCGGCCGGATGCTCTTCGTACTCGATCCGGGCTGGGGCCCGGAAGCGCGGCGGGAAGCGGAGGCCTTGCTCACCTTGCCCGACGGGCGTCCGCCGGAAGAGGAGCGTGGCTGGCTGGCCCTTCCAACCGGCGGTTCGGGCGGGGGCGTCAAATGGGCGCGGCACGACGAGGCGACGCTCGCCGCGGCGGTGGCCGGGCTACGAGCGCACTTCGGGATCGGTTCGATCCACGCGGTGGACGTCCTGCCGGCGCACCACGTGAGCGGCCTGATGGCGCGGGTCCGCGCGGAGGTCTCCGGGGGAACGCATCTGCCGTGGGCGTGGAAACGGCTCGAGGCCGGGGATGGCCCGGAACTGCCTGGGCGCCCGGATGGGTGGGTCCTCTCGCTCGTCCCGACCCAATTGCAGCGCCTGCTGCGCCAGCCCGCGGCGACGGCTTGGCTGCGCGGCCTGCGCGTGGTCTTCCTCGGCGGCGGGCCCGCGTGGCCGGACCTGCTGCGGCGCGCGCGGGAGGAGGGGCTGCGCCTCGCCCCGAGTTACGGGATGACGGAGACCGCGGCGATGGTGGCCGCGGTGCGGCCGGAGGAGTTTCTCGCGGGGCGCGAGGAGCTGCGGCCACTGCCCCACGCGGAACTGGCGGTTGACGGCGAGGGGCGCTTGCGGGTCAGCGGCGCGTCGATCTGCCGCGGTTTGTGGCCAGAGTGGCGCGACGAGGGCTACTGGACCACGGGCGACCGCGCCGAGACGCGCGGGGAGGGCTGGGTCATTCTCGGCCGCGCGGATCAGGTCATCATCACCGGGGGCCGGAAGGTGGACGCCGCGCGCGTCGAGGCGGCGCTGCGCGGCGCGGGAGTCTGGGACGACGTCGTCGTGCTCGGCCTGCCCGATCCGGAGTGGGGCGAGAGCGTGGTCGCGTTTCATCCGGCGGGGTCGCCCCGCGCCGATCCGGCGGCCGCCCTGGCGGGGCTGGCGGCGTGGGAACGCCCGCGGCGTTGGGTGGCCGTCGAGGTTTGGCCGCGCAACGCGGCGGGCAAGGTGGACCGCGCCGCGCTCCGGCGGCTTGGCGCCACGCTTGCGGCGCCACGGGGCGGGGACTAGCTGCAGGGTGCCGATGACCAAGAACGAGATCGCCGACGTCCTGCTGGAGATCGCCACCCTGCTCGAGCTGCAGGGGGAGAATCCCTTCAAGGTGCGCGCCTACCAGTCGGGCGCCCGCGTGCTCGAGGGAATGGAGGAGGCCGACCTGGCACGGCTGGTCGCCGAGGGGGAGCTGCGGAGCGTCAAGGGCATCGGCGAGGCGTTGGCGGAGAAGATCTCCACGCTGCACACGACCCGGCGGCTGCCGTTCGTGGAGAAACTGCGCGCCGCCGTGGGGCCCGGGCTGGTGGAACTGCTGGAGGTTCCGGGTCTGGGGCCGAAGAAGATCCGGGCGCTGCACGACAAGCTCGGCGTGGATTCGGTCGCGGCGCTCGCCGCCGCCTGCACCGCGGGCCAGGTCGCGGAGCTCGAGGGTTTCGGCGCCAAGACGCAGGAGAAGCTGCTCGCCGGCGTGCGCAACCGGGAGGCCTACGGGCGGCGCCATTTGTGGTGGGACGCCGCGGAGCTGGCGGGCGCGATCCTCGCCGGGCTGCGCGCCCTGCCGGCCGTGCGCCGTGCGGAGGCGGCGGGCAGCTTGCGCCGCGGTCTCGAGACGGTGGGCGATCTGGACTTCATCGTGGCGGCGGAGGATTCCGCGCCCGTCGTGGCGTGGTTTGTCGCCCAGCCGGGCGTCCGCGAGGTGACCGCCCACGGCGACACCAAGGCGAGCGTCCGCTTCGAGAGCGGGCTGCAGGCGGACCTCCGGCTGGTGCCCGCGGAGCAGTTCGCCTTCACCCTGCACCACTTCACCGGCTCCAAGGAGCACAACGTGCAGTTGCGGCAGCGCGCCCTCGCCCGCGGCTGGAGCCTGAGCGAATGGGGGCTCACCGCGGTCGGGGGCACGGACACGCCGCCGCCCGCGGTCGCGGCGGAGGAGGACCTGTTCCGCGCCCTGGGGCTCGCCTACATCCCGCCCGAGTTGCGCGAGGGGAGGGGAGAGATCGAGGCCGCCGAGCGCGGGGAACTGCCCCGCCTCATCACCGCGGCCGACACGCGCGGGGCCTTCCACAACCACACCGCCGCCTCGGACGGCCGCAACACGCTCGCGGAGATGGCGGCCGCGGCCGGCGCGCTTGGCTGGGAATACCTCGGCATCGCCGACCACTCGAAGTCCAGCTTCCAGGCGCGCGGCCTGCACGAGGACCGGCTCCTCGCGCAGGTGGAGGAGATCCGCGCCCTCAACGCGTCCGGTCGCTGTCAGGTGCGGCTCCTCGCGGGCACGGAGTGCGACATTTTGCCCGACGGCAGCCTCGACTTCGCCGACGAGATCCTCGCCCGGCTGGATTACGTGGTGGTCTCGGTGCATTCGGCCTTCGGCCAGGACGAGGCGACGATGACGGCGCGGATCGTCCGGGCCCTCGAGCACCCGCGCACCACGATGCTCGGGCACCTCACGGGCCGCCTGCTGCTCCGCCGCGAGGGGTATGCGGTCGACGCCGGCCGCGTGATCGACGCGGCGGTGGCCAACGGGGTCGTGATCGAGCTCAACGCGAACCCGTGGCGGCTGGATCTGGATTGGCGGCATTGGCGGCGGGCGGCCGAGCGGGGGCTCCTTTGCGCGATCAATCCGGACGCCCACGACACCGCCGGCCTCGAGCACGTCCGCGCCGGCATCAACGCGGCGCGCAAGGGCTGGCTGGTGCCGGAACAGGTGATCACGACGTGGCCCCTCGCCCGGATCGAGGAGTGGTTGGGCCGCCGGCAGGGGCGCCCGCGGGCCTGACCTCCCGTTTGCGAGCGGTGCGGCGCGCGCGGCGTGCAAATTTGCGTTGCGGGGCGCGGGGCGGGCGTGGCACCAACCTTGTAGCTGAATCCCCGCGCACCGATGGCCTCCCCCAAGTCCTCCCCGCTTACCTTTGAAATCACCGATGAGATGGAGGCGCGGCTTGAGGCCTGCCGGCGCGGTCACGGCTACGCCTCGGCCAGCGCGGTGGTGCGCGCGGCGCTCGCGGCGTTCGACTTCGCCGGCTGCCGCCCCGTGCGCGCGAAACAGCGCCAGCTCTCGGTGCGGGTGAGCGCCGACCAGCGCGCCCTCCTCCGCCGCCACGCGCGGCTGAAGCGCGTCAGCGTCGGCGAACTGCTGCGGCTCGCGCTCGCGGCGATGCCGGTGAAACCGGGCCGGCGGTAGGCCCTGGCAGGCGGTCCCGCGCCGCGCTTGCCATGGCGCGGGCCGGTCCCTTTGGTCCCGCGCTGACTATGCACGCCTCCCCCGCCCCCCTCTCTGCTTGGGCCCGCAACGTGGCCCCGTCCCCGACCCTCGCGGTCGACGCCAAGGCGAAGGCCCTGCAGGCCGCGGGCGAGGATGTCTGCGGCTTCGCCGCGGGTGAGCCGGATTTCGATACCCCCGAGCACATCAAGGAGGCCTGCGCCGCGGCCCTCCGCGCGGGCAAGACCAAGTACGCGCCGACGCCGGGCATCGAGCCGCTGCGGCAGGCGATCGCCGACCGCTACGCCGCCGAGTACGGCCTGCGCGCCACCCCGGCCCAAGTGATCGTCTCCCCGGGCGGCAAGTTCAGCTGCTACCTCGGCGTCCTCGCGACCTGTTCCCCGGGCGACGAGGTCATCGTGCCCGCCCCCTACTGGGTGAGTTACCCCGAGATGGTGAAGCTGGCGGGCGCCGTCCCCCGCTTCGTGCTCGCGGATGACCGCACGGGCTTCCGCCTCACGCCCGCGATGGTCGAGGCCGCGATCACCCCGCGCACCCGCCTGCTCATCCTCAACTCCCCGTCCAATCCGACCGGCGCCGTCTACTCCCGGGCGGAGCTCGAGGCGATCGTCGCCGTCGCCCTCCGGCACAACCTCTACATCCTCTCCGACGAGATGTACGAGCACCTGGTGTACGACGGCGTGCGGCCCACGTGCGTGGCCACGCTCGCGCCCGAGGCCGCGGCCCGGACGATCACCGTCGCCGGCTTCTCGAAGACCTACGCGATGACCGGCTGGCGCATCGGCACGACGCTCGCCCCGTTGCCCATCGCGAAGGCGATCTCGGAGCTGCAGAGCCAGATGTCCTCCAACGTCACCACGTTCGCCCAGTTCGGCGCGCTGGCGGCGCTGCAGCAGAAGGAGAAGACCTCGGCCGCGCTGGCCACGATGCTGGCGGCCTTCGACCGCCGGCGCCGCCACCTCCACGCGGAGCTCAACCGCATCCCGGGCATCTCCTGCCTGCTCGCCGAGGGGGCCTTTTACCTGTTTCCCAACATCTCCCGCTTCGGCCTGAGCGACCTCGAGTTCTGCAACCGCCTGCTCGAGCAGGAGAAGGTCGCCGCCGTGCCCGGCAGCGCCTTCGGCGCCGAGGGCTACCTCCGGCTGAGCTACGCCACCAGCGACGAGATCATCGCCAAGGGCGTCACCCGCTTCGCCCGTTTCTGCGCCGGGCTGCGCGCGGCCTGATCCACCCCAATGCGCCCCATCGTCCAGATCTCCCTCGACCTTACCGACCGCGCGGAAGCGCTCGCCACCGCCGCCACCGCGCTGCGCGCCGGCGTCGACTGGCTGGAGGCCGGCACCCCGTTCATCCTCGCCGAGGGCCTCCACGGGGTGCGCGCCCTGCGGGAGCGTTTCCCCGGCGTGCCGATCGTCGCCGACCTCAAGACGATGGACGGCGGCTACCTCGAGGCGGAGATGATGGCGAAGGCCGGCGCGACCCACGTGGTGGTGATGGCGCGCGCCCACGAGGAGACCCTCCGCTGCGTGGTCAAGGCGGGCCGTGACCACGGCGTGAAGGTGATGGGCGACAACCTCGGCTGCCCCGATATGGTCGCGGGCGCCCGGCTGATGGAGGACCTTGGCTGCGACTTCGTCATCCACCACATCGGCTACGACGAGCGCCGCGGGATCGCCGCCGCCGGCCGCCGGATGCCCAGCCCGCTCGACCAGCTCCGCGAGGTGGTCGCCGCCGTCGGGATTCCCGTGCAGGCGGTCGGGGGGCTGACGCTCGAGCAAGCCGTGCGCACCCCGGAATACGGCGCCCCCCTGGTCGTGATCGGCGCCCCCCTCGCGGTGGACGCGGACTCGTTCCGCACCGCCGGGGGTGACCTCGAGGGCACGCTTCGCCTGATCTGCGAACGCGTCCACGCCCACGGGGACGTCCCCGTCCGCCCCCGCTCCCTCCGATGAAATCCGCCGCCGTCGTCAATTTCTCCTCCACGCCCCAAAGCGTGGAGCTCCGTGAGTTCGCGCGCCCGATGCCGGGCCCCGAAGACGTGATCCTGGCCGTCGAGGCGGTCGGCGTCTGCGGAAGCGACCTGCACCAGTGGACCGGCCAGCACAGCTGGCCCGTGAACTACCCGGTCGTGCTCGGCCACGAGTTCGGCGGCCGGATCGCGGAGCTCGGCGCCGCGGTCCGCGGCTGGTCCGAGGGGGACCGCGTGGTCAGCGAGACCGCCGCGGTGATCGATCCCGCCAGCCCGCTCTCCCGCGCCGGACGCTACAATCTTGACCCGCGTCGCAAGGGCTTCGGTTACGGCGTCGACGGCGCGATGACCCGCTTCGTGCGCGTTCCCGCCCGCTGCCTGCACCGGGTGCCTGATGGCCTTCCGCTGGAACAGGCGGCGCTGACCGAGCCCTGCTGCGTCGCCTACAACGCAGTGATCGAGAACGGCCGGGTCCAGCCGGGCGACCGCATCGTCGTCCTGGGGCCGGGGCCCATCGGCATTCTCTGCGCGGCGATGGCCCGTCTGGCCGGCGCCGAGGTCGCGCTGGTCGGGTTGGAGCGGGACCGAGTCCGCCTCAATGTGGCGAAGGCCTACGGCTGCGACGTGATCGTTGGCGATGCCGCGGAATGGGCCCGGCGCCGCGACGGTTTGGGCGCGGATGGGGTGGTCGATGCCGCCGGCGTTTCCGCTGCGCTTCGCACCGCCCTCGACCTGGTGCGTCCCGCGGGCTGGATCAGCAAGGTGGGCTGGGGCCCGCAGCCGCTGAACTTCTCCCTCGACCCGCTGGTGCAGAAGAACGTCACCCTCCAGGGCAGCTTCAGCCACACTTGGCCGATGTGGGAACGCGTGCTCGCGCTGCTCGCGTCGGGTCGCCTCGATGTGCGGCCGATCACGGGTGGCGTCTGGCCGCTGCAGGAGTGGCACACCGCCTTCGAGAAGATGCACGGCGGGGAGATTGTGAAGGCCGTGCTCCAGCCGGCTTGAACCCGATGCGCCTGCGGGACAAGGTCATCATCGTCACCGGCGCGACCGGCGGCATCGGCCGCGCGATCGCGGCGCGGGCGGTGGCCGAGGGGGCCCGGGTCCTCGTGCACGGCCTCGACGCGGCCGCGGGGGCGCGCACGGTCGCCGCACTGGGGGCCGCGGCGGTGCTGCACCTGGAGGACCTGGCGGATCCCGAGGCGGGGGGCAGGATCGTCGCGGCGGCGGTGCGCGCCTTCGGCCGGGTTGACGCGGTCGTCAACAACGCGGCCCTTGTGGCCCGCAGCACGCTCGCGACCGCCTCGGCCGCGGGCTTCGACCGGATGATGGCGATCAACGTCCGCGCGCCCCTCCTGCTCATCCAGGCGGCCTGGCCGGAGCTGCGCGCCCACCGCGGCTGCATCGTCAACATCGGCTCGATCAACGCCCTGAGCGGCGAGGCCACGCTGCTCGACTACAGCGTCTCCAAGGGCGCCCTGCAGACGCTCTCGCGCAACCTCGCCAACGCGCACGCGGCGGACGGGGTCCGCTGCAATCACCTCAATGTCGGCTGGGTGCTGACCGAGCGCGAACACGCGATGCAGGTCGCGGAGGGCCAGCCGCCGGACTGGCACGAGCGCCTTCCCGCGGTGTTCGCTCCTTCGGGCCGCCTGCTCCGGCCCGAGGAGGTCGCGGCCGCGGCGGTTTACCTTCTCGCCGAGGAGTCCGGCCCGGTGAACGGCGCCGTCATCGAGCTCGAGCAGTACTCCCTCCACGGCCGCAACCCCGTCAAGGTCTGACCCCGATGCCCCGCCTCGCCGCCTTCCCCAAAGCCTACATGCGCCCCCTCTGCCGCGAGGGCACGATGACGCTCCGCGACTGGGCCGACCTCGCGGTGCCGCTCGGGGTGGACGGGCTGGAGTTCTACAGCGGCTTCCTCGAGCTCGCCGATCCGGCTGCGTGGGCGCCCGCCCGCCGGCTGGTGGAGGAACGGGGGATGGTGATCCCGATGCTCTGCTGCTCGCCGGATTTCTCGCAGCCCGATCCCGCGCTGCGTCGGGCCGAGATCGAGCGCGAGAAGGGTTGGATCCGGATGGCCGCCGCCCTGGGCGCCGGTTACTGCCGGGTCCTTTCCGGGCAGCGCCGCCCGGAGCTCAGCCGCGAGCAGGGCCTCGACCTCGTGACCGGTTGCATCGAGGCCTGCCTGCCCGAGGCCGAGGCGTGCGGCGTCACCCTGATCCTCGAGAACCACTACAAGGACGATTTCTGGAGCTACCCGGAGTTCGCCCAGAAGATGGACGTCTTCTGCGCGCTGGTGGACCGCATCCGGCATCCGCGCTTCGGGGTGAACTATGACCCGAGCAACGCCTTCCTCGCGGGCGACGATCCGCTGGAGCTGCTGGCCCGGGTGAAGGACCGGGTGGTCACGATGCACGCCAGCGACCGTTACCTCGCCGAGGGCACGCTGGAGGACCTGCGTCGCGAGGAGGGCGGGCCCGAGGGCTACGCGAAGCGCCTCCGCCACGGCACCATCGGTCGGGGCCTTAATAATTACGACGCGATCTTCTCCACCCTCCGCGCGGCCGGGTTCGACGGGTGGGTCAGCATCGAGGACGGGGTGGACGGGATCGAGCAGCTTGCGGAAAGCGTCCGATTCGTCCGCGGCAAACTCCGCCAGCACTGGGCCTGAGCCGGCTCCGGGTTCGCCCGCAATCCGCGGCGCGCGTCGCGCAAGGCCCGCGTAGCGGCGGCCGGGCCGGGCTGCCATCTTTGCGGGGTGACGCCCGCCCCCGCCACCTCCTCGCCGGCGCGTCCGTCCGCCGAGACGCTTACCTGCGACGGCAACGAGGCGGCGGCCTCGGTCTCGTACCGCCTCCACGAGTTAATCGCGATCTACCCGATCACCCCCCTCCTCCACGATGGCGGAGACCTGTGACGAGTGGGCGGCGGCGGGCCGGCTGAACCTTTGGGGTGAGGTGCCGCGCATCGACGAGCTTTATCAGCAAAAAGCTGCGACCCTTTCTCCGGAACGCCAGGCGTGGGAGAGGACGCTGCAGGAAAACCTCGGCAATGCGTTCTACCTGCCGATCCACAAGCGCGAGTTCGTCAAGGGTGCGTCCACGGCGTGGGATTTCGTGCCGGACGATCCCACCCTGGCGCGGGTGCTGATTATCGGTGATTCCATTTCCCGCGCCTACACGCTGCCGGTGCGCCGCGCCTTGGCCGGCAAGGCCAACGTCCACCGCGCGCCGGAGAATTGTGGCCCGACCGCCACCGGGCTGAAGAAGCTCGACGTCTGGATCGGTAGCGGGAAGTGGGACGTGATCTATTTCAATTTCGGCATCCACGACCGGGCGACGCCGGTTGCCGACTACGAGCAGCGGCTCAATCAGATCATCGTCCGGCTCCGGCAGACCGGTGCCAGCATCATCTGGGCCAGCACGACGCCCATCCCTTCCGTTCCGGCGAAAGAGCAGGACCCCGCCGCGATCGTCGAACGCAACGCGATCGCCGCCCGCCTCGCGCAGAAGCACGGCCTCATCGTCGACGACCTCTTCACGTTCATCACGCCCCACCTCGCCGCCACCCAGCTGCCCAACGACGTGCACTTCAACGCCCGCGGCTACGAACTCCTCGCCACGCGGGTTGCGGCCTCGATTTCCGCCGGGCTGCGCCCATCGCCAGAGCGGCCGCGGCGGTCGAGCTCGGCTGGCCGTTCGTTCCGCCCCCGCACTTCGCCGGCTAAGCGCGCACGCATCCCTCCACCGGTCCCCCTCACGCTTCTGGTTCGCTGGCGCTTCCGGCCACCGCCGAGGCTGCCCAGCAGGATACTCCGACCGCGAACCCCGTGCTGACTGGGGATACGCTCGATGACCTCGGCGCCGCAGGCTCCCCCCCCCAAAGGAGCCAGCTGGACCTGTCCGGTTATGCGGAATCAGCGCCAGCCAAGGTTGCCGGCGACGGCGGAGCACGGAACCCGGTTTGAATTCGCAGCGAATACCCCAGCCTAGAAGCGCACCGTGTTGGTGAGGTAAACCTGGAGCGGGGGATCGAAGCGGACGCGGGCCGCGGTGCCGCCGGGCTGGTAGCGGACGGCGGACACCTTGTCGCTGAGGAGGTTCTGCAGGTTCCGGACGTTGAGCTGCGCGGTCCAGTCCCGGTCGCCGAGGATCCGGCGGCGGTAGCCGACGAAGACGTCGTAGCTGGTCTGCGGCGGGGCGAACCACGGGTTCCGGAGGTCCGGCTGAATCACGCCGCGGGCGTCGAGGAAGATCGGATACCCGGCCGCGTACTTGTCCTCCCAGCGCACCGCGCCGCCCGCGGAGAAGCCGCGCAGCCGCCCCTCGCTGAACCCGTAACGCGTGACGAGGTTGAAACGCCACCGGCGCTGCTCCATCTGCGGCCGGCCCTCCTGGCCCTTGATCGCGAAGTACTCCAGCAGGCGGTCGTTGACCTGCTGGGCGACGGTCGTGCCGCTGACCGCGCCGACGGGCTCGTTCCAGTCGAGGTCGCCGTACTTCGCGAGGTGGGGCAGCCACGTCTCGTCCAGCACCCGCGTCAAGCGGGGGGCGACGTTGGTGAGGATCGTCTCCTGGCTCGCGGCGTTGAAGGAGATCCGCCAGCGCGGGGAGGGATTCAGCGTGAGTTCAGCCTCGAAGCCCCGGGCCTCGAGGTCGTTGGTGTCGGTGATGACGCCGGGGTTGTTCACCTGCACGGTGCCGTCGGACAGCATCCGGTAGTTGACGGCGGCCTTCAATTCGTCGGTCAGGTAGGGCGCGATGGCCGCCATCGCCTCGCGGGCGCGGGCGAGGTTGGGCCACAGCTGCCGGGCGGCCTGGTCGCGGGTCAGGCCCTCGGGCGTGAGGCCAGTGAGGGGGTCGACAGCGATCTGGGCCAGCGCGGCCTCGTCGATCCGGCCGTCGTTGTTGGCGTCGAGGCGACGGAGGTCGGCGTTGATGAAGCCGTAATGGTTGAACATATTCGCGTTCGTCTGGTGGAACAGCGTGCTCACGCTAGAGCTGGCGCGAAGCAGCCGGGAACGGTACCAGTTGAAGCGGGCGATGACCTTCTCGTCCCACAGGGAAATGCTGAAACCGTAGTCCTTGCCGAGGCCCGCGGGCGACTCGACCGGGCGGCGCAACTCGTCGACGCGGCTGGGGGAAGGCACGAAGTTCTCGCTCTGGTTGTAGTGCAGGGAGGCGGACGCCGAGGCGGGCAGCCGGACAAGCCGCCGGGGGAGGTTGAGCACGGCGCCGTAACCGAACACGCGGTTCCGGATCCGCGTGAAGGCGCCGTTGGTCGCGCGGAAGGCCGCCGGGGAGACATCGGGGACCTGGTCGATCCCGACGAGGGGCGGCTCGACGTTGAGCCAGTTCCTCACGGTGTCGATCCGGTAGCCGGTGTTCACGACCAGCAGGTGGTCCCAGAAGACCGACTGGCCGTTCAGGGCGAGCGAGGTCACGCGCGTCTGCTGCGCCTGGCAGTTGTTGTTGGGCACGTCGCGCGGCGTGAAGTTGGCCCAGACGAAGCCCTCGTTGCCGTTGGCGCGCACGTCGAGGCCGAGGTTGTCGTTGTTCGAGTCGGGTCCGAGGTTCCAGGTGAGCTTCCGGATCGAGTAATCCGCCGGCGGGCGCAGCTGGTACCGCGCGGGCGCGAGCACAAAGTCGCGGAGCTGGAAGTTCGGGTCGGTGAACGCCTGCGGTTGCGGCGGCCCGATGTAGGCCATCAGGGGGACGTTGCGGGAGGCGTTGCCCGTGACGCGGGCGTTGGCGTTGCCGATGTGCAGCGCCGGGTCGGGATCGGCGAAGGAACTGAGGTTGTAACTGATCACCCGCGCGCGGTCGGTCGACCGGTCGGCGAGGGCGGTGAGGGTGTGCCGGCCAAGCAGGCGCCCGAGCCGGGAATGGCGGGGCCGGCGCGCCGCGAAGTCGTGCTTCACAAAGCCGGTGAACCGGGCGGCGCCGCGCTGGGCGTCGACGGTGGCGGGGTTGCCCCGGGCGAGGACGAAGGGCCGGCCGTAGTTCGGGTTGGGCTGCGGTGCGACGATGCCCGAGGTGCGGTAGTTGGGATCGGAGGGCAGCCAGAGCGTCTCCTGGATGTCGAAGATCACCCGGGCGTTGGCAAAGTTGATCGCGTTGAAGGTGCGCTGGAACTGGTCCTCGTGATCGTACGCGAGCTCGAAGCCGGCCCGCCCGCCCCAGAGCACCTGCTCCAGGGCGACGTTGTAGTTCACGAAGTCGCGGGCGTGGTAGTCGTTGTCCCAGGCGAGGTGCTCCCGGCTGAAGTCGAAGGTCTTCAGGTTGGTGAAGCCCTGGTCGAGCCAGCCGGTGCCGGCGATTTCCGCCCGGTTGCCGTGATAGGGGCTGGCGGGTGCACCCTTGGTGGTCCGGCCCGGGCCGAAAAAGGGATCGCGCGCGGCGTAGTCGGCCGCCCGGTACTGGTCGGTGTAGGCGAAGGAGGGCTGGCGGCCGTTGGCGCCGTCGTAGACCAGCCCGTAGGCGCCTGCTCCCCAGGGCAGGGCGGCGAGGCTGTTGACGGAGGGCGTGTCCCGCACGCGGTAGCGCGCCCGCTCGGCGGCCGGAAGGGCGTTCCACTGGGCCTGCGTCGGGCCCTCGGCGTGGGCGAAGCGCTGGAGGTTCGACCACGCGGCGATCGAGACGCGGGCCGTGCCGGGATCGCCGAGGAAGGTGTCGAGGTTCTGCACGGGCAGCAGCACATCGGGGGCGTTCCCGCGGATCCTTCCCCGCTCGAAGTGGGCGGTGAGCACGGTGGCGGCGTGGCGGAACGGCTGGTAGGTGAGCGCCGCGTACTGCCGGTCGTCGTCCTTGTGCGTCGGGCGCTGCCGGTAGCGGGTGCGGTCCGTCAGCGCCGCGGCGTGCACCGCCAGCGTGTCACGCAGCAGCACGCGGTTCACGTGGATGGAACCGCGGTAGGAGGGGTCGAGCCCGCCGCTGCCGATCCGCGTGGAGACCTCGGCGGTGTCGCGGAAACGCGCCTTCATCAGGCCGGTGTTGATGAGTCCCGCCGGGGAGCCGAGGCCGAACAGGAAGGAATTGGCGCCGCGGCTCAGGTCGACGCGATCCGCGTTGTAGGCGTCGAAGGGGATGCCGGTCGGGAAGTAGTTGCGCGCGCGCGAGGGGGCGCCGAGACCACGCACGCGGGTCGCGCCGTCCGCGCCGCCGCGGCGCGCGCTGTCGGTGCTGACATCCCCGGTGCCGCCGTCGATGGCGCCGGTGAAGTTGCCGGCGATCCCGCCCACCTCGGTGCTGGTCGTGAATTGGAGCAACTCGTCGAGGCCGGTCGCGCCCAGGTCGTCGAGGAAATCCCGCGTGACCACTTGGATGGAGGCCCCGAGATCGCGCAGGTCCTGGCGGAGCCGGCTGCCCGCGAGGGTCTGGGCCGCGTAGTACCCGCCGGTCCGGTCCTGCACGACGAACGGGGAGAGCTCCACGGGCGTGTCCCCGGCCGCGGCTCCGGGGGCCGGCGTGGCCGCGCGGGCGGCGAGGGCGAGGATGGAAACCAGGACGGCGTGCAGGCGCGGGAAGTTCATGGCTGGTCGAATCCCGGGTTGGGTCGGCCCACCTCCAACTGCGCGGGGCGCAGCCGGCGGGCGAGAGCGCCGGCCGCGGCGGGCGTGGCGGGGAGGGCGTGGGTGTCCGGTCTCCATCCGGCGCCGGGCCGCCAGGGGGGCACCCCGGGTTCAAGGGCGCCGGGGGATGCGGGCCGGCCGGGACGATTCGTGCCGGGGTCCGCGGGCGGCAGCGCCGTGCCGTCCAGTGGCCCGCCGGGTCGCGGCCGGAAATCGTCGTCCGGGAAGTCCGCGAAGAGCCGGCCCTCCTCCCCGGCGGGGATCCGGTGGTTCCCCTCGACGATGCCGGGCTCGTCGGCGAGGGGGAGCAGGTTGCGGCGCTGGCCGCGCCGCGGGTCGCCGCGCAGCGAGAGGCGATCCAGGTAGGCGTAGGCCACGTTGTTGCGCACCCGCCAGCCGGCGCGTTCGGCGGCGGAGGCGGCGGGCTCAAAGACCACGAGGAAGCCGCTCCGCGGCTCGTGGACGAGCACCGTGTTGTGGTGGGCGAAGAGGCGGTAGCCCTGCAGCTTGCAGCCGGCGGTCGCGTGCCACACGAGGTTGTGGTCGAACGTCAGGTCGCGTCCCTGCAGGTCGACGCGGAACCCGAGGCCGTTCAGGTCGTGCAGCCAGTTGTGGTGCACGCGCGTGCCCTGCAGGTCGTCGCCGATCGGCAGGTAGATCGCGGCGACGTCCACGCAGTACAGGCCCGCGTTGAACACGTGGTTGAAGCCGGCCTCGTTCGCGCCCTGCCCGGAGACGTAGAGCCCGACGCTGCCCAGGTTGTAAACGGTGTTGCGGCGCAGGAGGTTGCCGCCGCGGCCCGTGCCGTGCACCCGGATCGCCGGGCCCGGATGGCGGCCGTGCAGGTTGCTGTCGCGCACCACGCAGTCCTCCACCCTGTTGCCGGCGCCCTCGATCTCCAGCGCGCCGTCCACCGCGCCGGCGATCTCGCAGCGCTCGATGACGTTGTCCTCGCCGGCGATCCGCAGGTTGCGGGCCGTCCGCCGCTCGGTCTCGGCGTCGGGGAACAACCGGGGCGTCGCGGGGAACAGGAAGCGGCACCCGCGCACGGTCACCCGCCGCGCCTCCTCGAGGCGCAGGTTGGACGCGTGGAACTCCAGGCCCTCCAACACGAGGTCGGAGATGCCGGAGCCGAGGAGCGCCGCGCCGCGCGCCTTCACCCGCACCTCGCCCGCCGCGGGGTCGATCCCCTTCGGCGGCAGGAACAGCAGCCGCCCGGCCTCCGGGTCGTGCCACCACTCGCCCGGCGCATCGAGGGCGCCACGGGCGACGACGAAGAAGCGGTTGCCGGCGAAGCCGTGCTTGGCGAGGCGCTCCGGCATCGAGTCCTCCCGCCAGGCCCGGCCCTCGATCCCGGAGGCGTCGTAGCGCAGGCTCCCGTCCCCGGCCCGATGCGCGGTCACGGGCCGGGTGTGGCAGCTGTTGCCCTTGCCGAGCTTCAGGTAGAGCAGCCCCCCGGACAGGTCGACCCCGGCCCGCGCCAACGCGTCGCTGCGGATGTGCCCGAGGGCGCTGCCCTCCCCGGTCGCGGCCCATTTGCGGTCCGGCTGCCAATTCTCCTCCCAGGCGCAATCGGGCCAGCGGGCCTCGCTCATCATCCGCTCGCCACAAAAGACCGCCTCCACCGGTCGCGCCGCGGGCCAGGGCGTGCTCCAGACGCCGTCGGCGCGCCGCGTCCACGGCCCCGCCACGGGGTCCGCGCCGTCGAGCACGACCCGCTCGCCCCGCCACGCGGCGAGGGTGAGCGGCGCCCCGGGACGGCCGCCGCGCGCGAGGTTCACGGTTTCACGGTAGGTGCCGCCCCGGATCCAGCAGGTGTCGCCGGGCTGGAGCGCCTCGGTGGCGCGCCGCAGCGTGCGGAATGGCTGCCCGAGCGAGGTCCCGGGGGCGTCATCGCGCCCGTCCGGCGCCACGAAGTACTCCGCGGCCTCGCTGCGGCCGAGCAACAGTCCGCTGCACAGCAGCGCGGCGCGCCACCACGCGCGGCCGATGGGATGGGGGTAGGGGGGCATATCGCGGTTGATTCAGCGCGCTTCCCGGAGCGCGGGGGGTGTGGGGGGCCGGCTCGTCGCCCAGCCCCAGGGGGAGAACCAGACCACGACCGCGAGCCACAGCGTCACGAGGGCCCCGAGGGTCATCCGGTAAATCCGCCGCTCGCGGGCGGTCATCCTGTCGGGCCCGGGCGCGTCGCGGCGCCACACCCCGGGTGGAATGGTCCCCTCGGGGTGGCCGCCGCGGCTGGCCACCGCCATCGTGCCCGCGCACACGAGCGCGATCACGAAGCCGCAGTTCAGCGGGCTGCGCAGGTAGACGGGCAGGGCCGCGAGGATCCCCGGGTCGCTGAGGGCGGGGAAGGCGGCCGCGCCGAGCAGCGTGCCCACCGCTAGCGTCGCGGTCGCTCCCCGCCGCGTAGCCCCCGTGGTGAACACCCCCGCGACGACGCAGACGAAAACCGGTGGCGCCAGCAGCGACCAGAGCTGGACAAGGTACTTGAACACGCCGCCGTGGTCGCGGATCCCGGGCGCCAGCGCCGCGCCCAGCACCAGCAGCCCCGCCATCAGGCCGCGCCCCAGCCGCACCCGCCCGCGTTCAGTCATCCCGGGCCGGAGCCGCGCCGCGAAGTCGAAGGTCAGCATCGCGGCCGCCGCCGCCAGGCCCGCGGCCACGGTGCCGAGGATCGACGCCAGCAGGCCCGCCAGCACCAGACCCTTCCAGCCGGCCGGAAGGTAGGCGTTGACCAGCTCGACGTAGGCCCGGTCCGGATGCGCCAGGCCCGGCAGGAGCTTCGCGGCCACCACGCCGGGCGCGGCGATCGCGAAGAGCGCCACCAGCTTCAGGAACGCCGCGAACAGCGCGCCCATCTTCGAGTGGAACCGGCTCCGCGCCGCGAGCGCCCGCTGCACGTAGTCGTGGTCCGTGCAATGACCGTGGACGCCCAGGATCAGCGCGCCGGTCAAGAGCGGCAGCCATCCGAACGGGTGGTCCCAAGGCTGCACGACCGACCACAGGCTGCGTCCGGACGGGTCGTGGACGGGGCGCACCGCCGCCCAGCCCCCCGCGGCCGCGAGCGCGGCCACGAGGGTCGTCACGCCGCCGGCGAGCAGCAGCGCGGTCTGCGCGAGGTCGGTCCACAGCACCGAGCGCAGGCCGCCGAGCACCGCGTACGTCCCGGCCGCCGCCGCGATCGCGAGGACGGCGGCGCCGAACGGGGCCGCCTCGGCGCCCACGACGCCCGAGAGCACAGTGGCTCCCGCGTAAAGCGCGGTGGCGAGGTTCGCGGCCACGATCATCACCACGTTGATGCCCGCGACAAAAAGGCGCGCCCCGGTCCCGTAGCGCCGCTCGAAGAACTCCGGGGCGGTCCGCAGTCGGAGCCCGAGGTAGACGTCCACGAAGAACACCGCCAGCAGCGCGAAGCAGGCGGCGCCGACGAGCTGGAACGAGCCCGCCGCCAGCCCGATCGTGTACGCCAGGCCCGCCTGGCCGACGAACTGCTGGC
>VHCY01000028.1 GCA_016871595.1 Verrucomicrobiota bacterium | reverse complement strand
CTGCTGCCTCCGTCGCCGAGGTTGACCATCGCGACGGCTTGGCCGGCTGCGGCGGAACCGTACACGCCGGGGTTCACGGGGGCGGGGGCGGGCGCGGCGGCGGGGGCCTCGGGGCGGGCGGGGGCGGGGACCGGGTTGGAGGCGGTGGTCTGGATGAAGCCGACGAGCGGGCGTTCGAGGCTGAGCTGGGTCCAGCGGCCGCGGATGCCGGTGATGGTGGCCTTTTCGGCGTGGCCGGCGGTGACCAGCACGGGAGCGTCCGCCTTGGGGGCCTGGCGGAGGGCGGCGCCGGGGCGGACATCGAGGCTCTTGGTGAGGTCCTTGTTCTCGACGTAGACCTCGAAGGGGCCGGGGAGCTCGACGGCCATCCAGCCGGCGGGGGCCGTGGCGGCGGAGGCGGGGCGGGGTTCCTCGCCGGCCTTGAGGTAGGTCGCCACCGCGCTCTGGGCGGAGGGTTCGACGTGGACGGCGGTGGTGGCGGGGAGGCCGGCGCCGCGGGCGGGGCCGGCGAGGGTGGCGGCGAGGGTGGCGAGGGCCAGCAGGCTAGGCTTCATGCGCAAGGGCGAAGGTTCCGGTGGCGGGCGGCGCGGCGACCGCCTCGTGGACGGCGCGCGGGGTGCGTGGGTTTTGGAACAGGGACTGGATCTCCTTGGGGGAGAGCACCTTGCCGCCGCGGAGCGGGATGCCCTTCAACTGGAGCGCCCCGATCTGGTAACGGCGCAGGCGCTTCACGTCGAACCCGAGTTGCGTGAACAGCAGCCGGATCTCGCGCTTTTTGCCGTGGTGCAGGTGGACGTCGAGGTCGGTCGAGATGCCGCCGGCATCGGCGTTGATCAGGGCCGCCCGCTCCACCTTCAGCCGCTCGCCCTCGACCGTCACCCCGCGGATCAACTGGTTGAGCCGGCCGGAGGGGAAGGGGGTCTTCAGCACCACGTGGTAGCGTTTCACCACCACCTGGGAGGGGTGCATCAGGCGGTGGGCGAGGTCGCCGTCCGTCGTCAGGATGACCAGTCCCTCGCTGTCGAGGTCGAGGCGCCCGGCGCAGAAGAAACGGTGGCGGGCGAGTTCCCGGGGGAGGAGCGTGAAGAGCGTGTCCGCGTGATGGGGGTCGTCGTTGGAACAGATCAGCCCGCGGGGCTTGTGCACGGCGACGGTGATCTTGGGCTGGACGGCGGCGCGGACGGGTTTGCCGGAGACCGTGACCTTGTCGACGCCAGGGGTGACGTGGGTACCGGGGGTGGCGGCGCTGCCATTGACCCAGACCTCCCCGCGGGCGATCAGCGCCTCCGCCGCCCGGCGGGAGCAGACCCCGGCGTCGGCGATGAATTTCTGGAGGCGGATGGCGGCGGCGGACACGATTTCACTGGGCGGCAATTCCGCCACCGCTGCAAGCCTGCGCGCGTCCGCGGGCCGGCAGCGCACTTGGCGGTTGCCCCGCGCCGGCGCATCCGTCACTTCATCCCGCTCCGGGCCGCGCGGCCCGTTCCTCCTATGCTCACCTTCAAGAACCGCACCGCCTTGGTCACCGGCGCCGGCCGTGGGATCGGCCGGGCCATCGCTGAGACCCTCGCCCGCCAAGGGGTGACCGTCATCTGCGTGTCCAAGTCCGCCGAGTCCTGCGGGGCCACCGCTGCCGCGATCACCGCGGCCGGCGGCCGGGCCAAGGCGCTAGCGGTGGACGTGGCGGATGGCGCGGCGATCGCCAAGGCCTCCGAGGAGTTGCTCAAGGAGTTTCCCGTCATCGACATCCTGATCAACAACGCCGGCATCACCCGCGATGGCCTGCTGTTCCGGATGAGCGAGTCGGACTGGAACGACGTTCTGACCACCAACCTCACCAGCTGCTTCCATTGGACCAAGCTGATCGCGCGGCCGATGACGCGGGCCCGGTGGGGCCGGATCGTCAACATCGCCTCCGTGAGTGGGGTGATGGGCAACGCCGGGCAGGCCAACTACTCCGCGGCGAAGGCGGGGATGATCGGGCTGACGAAGACCCTGGCCCGGGAGTTCGCCTCCCGGTCCATCACCGTCAACGCGGTGGCCCCCGGCTTCATCAAGACCGATATGACGGCTGGTTTCTCCGGGGACGCGGAGATTGCGGCGAAGATCCTCGAGACGGTGCCGCTCAAGCGTTTCGGGGAATCGGCGGAGGTGGCGGCGATGACCGCGTTCCTCTGTTCCGAGGAGGCCGGCTACATTACCGGGCAAGTTTTTAACGTTGACGGTGGAATGGCGATGTGAAGCCTCCGCCCAGTCCCCGCCCGCACCCTTTTTTTGCCAATGGCCGACCAGAAAACCATCGAACAGCGCGTCAAGGAGATCATCGTCAATCAGCTCAACGTGAACGAGGAGCAGATCACGCCGACGGCCTCCTTCCTGGATGACCTGGGCGCCGATTCCCTCGACACGGTCGAGCTGATCATGGCCTTCGAGGAGGAGTTCAAGGACGAGATCAAGGGCGAGATTCCCGAGTCGGACGCCGAAAAGCTGCAGACCGTCGGCCAAGTGATCGACTATATCAAGGCCAAGGCCGGCGCTGCCTAAGCCGCGTTTTCCCCTTTCCACGGCGTCCGGCCGGGTTTCCCGCGGGAAATTCAGGTCGGACGCCTTTCTTATTTCCCGGGTCTCGATTCCTTTCCCGCCGATGGATTCCTCCTCCCGCCGCGTCGTCGTCACTGGTCTCGGGGCCGTGGCGTCGTTGGGGCACGACGTGGACGCGTTCTGGGCCGGGTTGCTCGCCGGACGCTCTGGGGTGGACCGGGTGTCGCTGTTTGATCCGACTCCTTACGCCAGCCATGTGGGGGCGGAGGTGCGTGGATGGGATCCGGCGGAACATATGGATCCGAAGGAGGCACGGCGGAACGACCGCTACACGCACTTTGGTTTCGTGGCCGCCAAACAGGCCTGCCGGGATGCCGGGCTCGAGATGGGGCGCGAGGATCCAGACCGGGTGGGCGTGATGATCGGGTCGGGCATCGGCGGGATGTACACCTACGAGTCGCAGCTGAAGATTCTGGCGGAGCGCGGCCCGCGGAAGATTTCGCCGTTCACGATCCCCTCGCTCATCGGGAATATGTGCTCGGGCCTCTTCGCGATCGAGCTGGGGGCGCGGGGACCAAACTTCGGGGTCGTTTCCGCCTGCGCGACGGGCACGCACGCGCTAGGCGAGGCCGCGCACGCGATCCGGCGGGGTGACGTGGACGTGATGGTCGCCGGGGGCAGCGAGGCCGCGATCACCCCGTTCGCCTACGCCAGCTTCTGCGCGATGAAGGCGATGAGCACGCGCAACGACGAACCGAGCCGCGCTAGCCGGCCCTTCGACCGCGGGCGGGACGGGTTCGTGATGGGCGAGGGTGCAGGGGTGCTCGTGCTGGAATCGCTGGAGCACGCCCGGGCCCGCGGCGCCCGCATCTATTGCGAATTGGCGGGTTATGCCGCCACCTGCGACGCCTACCACATCACCCAGCCGGACCCCGAGGGGAAGGGGCTCTCGATGGCAATGCGCCGGGCCTTGGCGGCGGCGGGCTTGGACCCCACCGCGATCGACTACATCAACGCCCACGGCACCTCCACCCCTTACAACGACAAGTTTGAGACCCTGGCGATCAAGCGGGTCTTTGGGGACCACGCCCAGCGCGTCGCGATCAGCTCCACCAAGTCGATGACCGGCCACCTGCTGGGGGCGGCCGGAGGCATCGAATCCCTGATCTGCGTGCGCGCCCTGGCGGCCCAGGCCATCCCGCCGACCATTAACCTCGACGACCCCGATCCCGATTGTGATCTGGACTACGTCCCCGGCCAGGCCCGCGAGGCCCGGCTGCGGGCGGTGTTGAGCAACAACCTCGGTTTCGGCGGCCAGAACTCGTCCATCGTCTTCCGCGCCCTCGACGCCTGAGCGGGGCGGTAGCGGACGTCCCGGGTGGGCGCAAAAAAACCGCGGCCGGGCAGGCCGCGGTGGGAGAGGGGACGAGGGGCGGTTAAACCTTCTCGATCAGCCCGGCCTTGATGGCCTTCACCGACACCCAGACGCGCTTGGTGCCGCCGTTGGCGGTGCGGATTCGGATGCGCTGGAGGTTGGGACGGAACTTACGGGGGGTGATGCTCGTGACGTGCGTCCCGATGCCGCCGCTCTTCTTGGACTGACCCTTGCGGTTGATGCGCGAACCCTTGACGGGCCGGCGTCCGGTGACTGCACAGATGCGAGACATAGTGGTTACCTCTGGTTGAAAAGGGTCAGAGGAAAGGGCCCGGCCCCGGGTGACGCAAGGGGATTTTTGCGCGGCGCGCGGCGGGGCGGGACTTGAGTCTGTCTGCGGGGCGCGGTCTGCTCGGGGCCGGATGCCGCGCCTGCGCTTGGTCACCTTCAACATCGCGCACGGCCGGGGCCTGAATCCCATCCAGGGCCTGACCTCCCCGCGGCGGCTGCGGCTGAACCTGCGGCGCATCTCGGAACTGTTGGAGCGCCTAGAACCGGATGTCGTCGCCTTGCAGGAGATCGACGAGCGGTCCCGCTGGGCGGGCAATTTCGACCACCTGGATTTCCTGCGGGGGCACACCCGGTTCCCCCACGCTGTCTTCGGCATCAACACCCGTCGCACGGGTCTGCTCAATCTCTGCTATGGCAACGCGTTGCTGTCGCGCCTGCCCATCCGCGCCGCGGAGACGGTGGTGTTCGGACGCCGGCGGCTGGGCGAGAAGGGGTTCCTGTTCGTGGAGCTCGATGTGGGCGGACGCTGCCTGCCGCTGGTGAACCTGCACCTGCACTACGGCTCCCGCGCCCAGCGGCTCCGGCAGCTCGACCAGCTCGTCTGCTGGCTGCGGGAAAAGCACCGCCTCCGCAGCTCCCTTTGGGCGGCGCCGCCGATCATCTGCGGTGACTTCAACAATCCCGGCACGCGCGACGACGCCACCGCCTCGCTCCTTAGCCATCTGGCGGATTACTCCGACTACGCGCTCCACCCGCTGGAGGGGAAGACGTTTCCGTCCCCGCTTCCGCGCCGTGCCCTCGACTTCATCTTCCTGCCGGCCGGCTGTGTGCGGGCGCGCTGCGAGGTGGTGCGGACCCTGTTGTCGGATCACCTTCCGGTGGCGGTGGAGTTCGACTTCTGAACGCGCCGGGGCGCGGCGAAGTTTGTGGTGACTTCGACGGCGGTTTCCCGCCAACGTCTCGAGGATGTCCCGTCTCCAAGCCGTCTTCGACCGGACCCGTGCCGGGAACCGCGCCGCCTTCGTGGCCTATGTCTGCGCCGGTGATCCCGACTTTGAGACCTCGGTCGAAGTCTGCCGGCAGTTGCTCGCCCGCGGCGTGGATATCCTTGAGCTGGGCGTGCCCTTTTCGGACCCCTTGGCGGATGGCCTGACCAACCAGTTGGCGGCCCAGCGGGCTCTCGAGGGCGGGATGACCGCCGCCCGGGTCTTTGAGCTGGTGCGCCGGATCCGGGAGTTTAGCTCCGCCCCGGTGGTCTTCTACACCTACTACAACCTCGTGTTCGCCAACGGCGTCGACGCCTACTTCCGGGCGGCGCGGGCGGCCGGGGTCGACGCCATCCTCACCCTAGACCTGCCCCCGGAGGAGGCCGGCGAGGTCGTGGCGGCCGGGCGGGCGCACGGCGTCGAAACCGTCTTCATCATCGCCCCGACCACGCCGGACGGGCGCATCGCGCGCATCGCCGAGGTCACCACTGGATTCCTGTATTATGTGTCGCGCGAGGGCGTGACCGGGGTGCGGGACCAAGTGGCGGGCAACATTCCCGCGGCCGTGGCCCGGATCCGGGCGCGGACAAACCTGCCCACCGTGGTGGGATTCGGCATCGGGACGCGCGCGCAGGTGGCCGAGGTGGCGGCCCACGCCGATGGCGTGGTCGTGGGGAGCGCACTGGTGAACTGCATCCGCGATCACCTCGGCGACCGGGCGCGGTTGCCACTGGCGGTGGGCGAGCGGGTGGCGGACCTGGCGGCGGGCGTCCACCGGCGCTGAGCCGGACTCATGCAGTTGATCAGGTCGCATCGAGGTGATCTGACGGCACCTTTCAGTGGCTCTCTCCCGTCGCCATACCCTCCGGGTATGCCTCGGTCTTTCGCCTCTGAAATGTGCTCGCCATCTCACCCCGCTGCTCCGCCTCCCACTGCATGAGTCCGGCTGAGGCGCGGGTCGTTCAGGCTTTTTCCCGCTCCGGCGGACAGAGCACGCGCAAGGCGCCCGGCGTGACCGTGAAGCGCACCGCCGGGCCGGCCGGATGCACCTCGCCGTCCGTCTGCAGCGGGCCGTTCCCGGGCCGTTCGACGAGAAATTCCGCCCCCTGCAGGCAGAGCACGCCGGGCGCACGGTCGATCCGGCCCGTGAGCAGCCGCCAAGTGAGGCACAGGGCGTTGCCGGGGCGCAACGGGGGCAGGGCGCAAAGGTCGAGCCGGCCGTCGTCCGTCCGGGCGCGCGGCGCGATGCGGGCCCCGCCCCCGTACTGGGAGGCGTTGGCGACGGCGAGGGTCAGCACGGGCAGCTCCCAGGTTTTCCCCGCGGCGTGGATCCGGATCAAGCGGGGCTCGGCCGCCCGCAGGGAGCGGAGGAGGATCAGGGTGTAGGCCGCGAGTCCGCGGCGGCGGGCCTGGTTGAAGCGTTCCGCCAGCAGCGCCTCGAAGCCAAGGCCGGCCACCGCGAAGAACGGGTGCCCATCGGCGCGGCCCGCGTCGAGCGGCCGGGTGTGGCCGGCGGCGAGGAGGTCCAGCGCGCGGGTCCAGGATCCGTGGACCCCGAGGTGGCGCGCGAGGCCGTTGCCGGATCCGGCGGGCAGAATGCCGAGGGTGGCACCGGTGCCGGCGAGGGCGCCGGCGACCTCGTTCACGGTGCCATCCCCGCCCACCGCGACCACCGTCGCGCAGCCTTCCCGGACGGCGGCCGCCGCCAGTTCGCGCGCTTGCCCCGGATGGTCCGTCAGCCGCAGCTCCGCGCCGAGGCGGCGGACGCGGCGGGTGAGCTCGGGCAGGCGGGGCGCGGTGTGGCCGGAGCGGGGGTTGGCGATGAAGCAGGTCTTCAGGTCGGGCTTAGCCTTTGACGATCCGGGCGGCGCTTGCCACCGATAAAAGGCCGTGTCCGCGCCTCCCGTGCTCCACCTCCTCACCGGGCCCACCGCGGTGGGCAAGACCGAGTGGGCGCTGCGCTGGGCGGAGGCGCACCGGGCGGAGATCGTGTCCTGCGACTCCCTGCTGTTCTACCGGGGGATGGATCTGGGCACGGCCAAGCCCACCCCGGCCGAGCGGGCGCGGGTGCCGCACCACCTGATCGATGTCCGTGAGCCGGGGGAGCCGATGGACATCGGCCGTTACGTCGCCGCGGCGCGGGCGGTGGTCGATGACCTCGCACGGCGGGGCCGGGCGGTGCTGGTCTGCGGCGGCAGCGGCTTCTACCTGCGGGCCTTCCTTGGGTCGGTGATCGACACGATCGAGGTGTCCCCGGAGCTGCGGGCGGAGGTGGCGGCCCTGACCCCTGCGGCGGCGCGCGCGCGGCTGCGGGAGTTGAACCCCGGGGGGCTGGAGGGGCTCGACGAGGCCAACCCGCGGCGGGTCACGCGGGCGCTGGAGCGGTGCCTGGCCGCGGGGCGGACACTGGCGGAGCTGCGGGCCGAATTCGCGCGGCAACCGGGGCCTTTTGCCGACCACGTGGTCCGCCTGACCCGGCTGGAACGGGAGCCGGGGGAGTTGCGGGAGCGGATCGGGCGGCGGGTGGACGCGATGCTGGCGGCCGGGCTGGTGGAGGAGGTGCGCGGCCTGCGGGCGCGGGGACTGGAGGCCAACCCGAGCGCGGCGCGGGCGATCGGATACCGGGAGGTGCTCGACTGCCTCGACGGCCGTTTGCCGGCCGGCGAGCTGGCGGCGGCGATCACGCGCGACACCCGGGCGCTGGTGAAGAAGCAGCGCACGTGGTTCCGGACCCAATTGCCGCCGCACCGGGTGGTGGACGCGGCCGAGCTGCGCGATCCGGCGGAGTTGTTTCCGCCCGGCTGAGCCGTTCAGCCTTGGGCCCGGAGGGCGCGCTGCAGGACCAGCACCGAGCCGGTGAGGGCGAGGGGCAGCACGAGGGTCGGGAACAGGCTGAGCGGCAGTTCCGCCAGCGCGCGGAGCTGCAGCGGGGCCTGCAGATTGAGCCGGAGCAGCGTCGCGAGGATCAGTCCGAGGTTGACGAGGCTGGCGACGGCCCAGATGCGCGTCGCGCGGGCGCGGGCGTCGTCGGCCAGCGGCGCGAGTGCGAGCGGCAGGGCGAGCGCGGCGAGGCAGGCTTCGCCCAGGCCGGCGGCGAGGATGAAGGCCCGCGGCAGATCCCCCTCAAGGTGGCGCACCACGAGGTAGACCCCGGCGAGGCGGATCCCGTGGGGTAGGAGCAGGATCCGCTCGTCCAGTGCCTCCCGCCAGCGGGCGAGCGCGGGGACGCGGTGCAGCAGGGAAAATGCGCCGGCGGCGAGGGCCAGCACCAGCGCGAGTTGGCCGAACGGCGGGAGGCGGCCCCAGAGGCCGTGGTGGCCGAGGGCGAGGGCGCCGCCCAGCCAGAGCCAGAGGAGGAGGCGGACGAGGAGGGCGACCGGCATCGCGGCGGCGGGGCCGCTCAGGGCATCTCCACCTTGAAGCGCTGGAGCGAGGTGCCCTCGAGGCGGCGCAGTTCGGAGACCGCGCGGCGCAGGTTCAGCTTCGCGGACAGCTCGCTGTTGCGGGCGGCCTCGAGGTCATCCTGGAACTGCAGCACGATCCGGCTGGTGGAGAGGCCGGCGTCGAAGCGGGCCTTCTGCTGCTCGTACTGGCGGGTGGCGAGCTCGGTCGCCTTCTGCGCGATCTCGACGGCCACCAGGTTGGTCTCGACCGCGCGGACGGCGATGCGGACGTCGAGCATCAGCTGGGACTCGAGCTGCTCGAGGCGGATCTTGCCCGAGGCCACGTTGGCGGTCGCCTGACGCAGGCGGGCCTTGTCGGCCTTCTGGCCCCACGGGAGCGAGTAGTTGAGGGCGAGGGACCAATTGTTGCCGTGGTCGTTGGGCAGGTTGGCGATCGCCTGGCCGTAGTTGGCGTTGGTGGTACGGGCGGTGTAGCCGAGGGAGGCGACGAGGTCGAGGTCGGGCAGGGTGTTGCGGCGGGCGGTGGCGAGGTTGAGCTCGAGCTGCTTGATCGTCTGCTCCTGCGACATCGTTTCCGGGTAGAACTCGCGGGCCATCTTGTAGGAGGCGGCGAAGTTCGGGGCGCCCTCGCCGTAGGGGGCGAAGTCGACCGGGCCCGGACGCGTGTCGAGCGAGAGCACGTTGATCTGGTTCATCAGGCGCTCCTCCGCGTCGCGCACGCCCTGCTCCCGCTGGACGACCGTGTTGCGGGCGCGGGCGACGCCGACCTCGGCGCTGAGGACGTCGAGGTCGGTCATCACGCCGGTGGTGCGGCGGGCCTTGTTCTCGTCGAGGAGCCGCTGGTTGCCCTCGAGCGTGAGTTGGGCGATGCGGAGCGCCTCGCGGGCGGCGACAAGGTTGTAGTAGGCGTTTTCGGTGTTGGCTACCGTGTTCAGCACCGCGCTGCGGTAGCTCGTGCTGGCGATGGTGAAGGCGAGCCGGGCATTCTCCAGCGCTGTCAGGGCGGCCTCGCGGCCGAAGTCGCGCAGGATGGGCTGGTTCAGGGTGGCGGTGACGCCGTTGTTGTAGGCCGGGTTGAAGAGCGAGTTGACCGAGTTGGTGGCCGCGCGGGAGACGTTGGTCGTCAGGCTGAGGGTGCCGTTGGTGGCCGGCAGGCGGGGCAGGCTCACCCCGGCGCGCATCACCGTGTTATCGTTGCGGGGGCCCTGGGCGGCGGTGCCGTCGAGGCGGTTGGTGGTGGAGGCGGCCTGGTTGAGCGAGCGGGAGACGTTTGCGGTCAGGTTGGGGTCGAACCCGGCCTCCTGGATGGTGACGTTGTCCTTGGCGTTGGCGCGGGCGATGGCCTGGATCTGGAGGTTGAAGCTCTTCTGCAGCGCGAGCGCGATGGCCTCCTCGAGGGCGAAGGGCTTGTCCGGCGCGATCACGACCGCCCCGGGGGTGCCGGCGGCGGGGGCCTGGGCGCGGAGGAGGGTGGTGGCGGCGAGGAGCGCAAGCAGGATGCGGGCGGGGAGGCGGGGCATAGCGGAAAGGGCGGGGCGGCGGGCGCAGGACACGGTGGGTGGAGGGAAAGTTACTGTTTTTCGTATTCGCCCCCGGAGGTGCGGCGCAGGACGGTGAAGCCGGCCTGTCTCGCGCGCGAGACGGAAAGTGGGGCGGAAAGTTGCGGTGAATTCACCGGATCGACGGCGCGGCGGTGGACGGCCTGGCCGCAGCGGGGGCAGGCCGAGAGATCAGGTTCCGCGGGCCCTTGGCGGTGCTCAAAGCCCTCCCCGCAGAGGCGGCAGGGGCCGGAGGCGGGGACGTAGGACCGAAGGGGCATGGGGGCGAGAAGGCCGGCGGCCCCGGGATGGGCGCAGGGCGCGCCCGCGGGGCGCTCAGGGCAGCTTGGGCTCGCCGCGCTTGAGCTCCTTCTCGACCAGCTCGGCGAGGGCCGAGGAACCGCCGATGCGGGAGGTGAAGCCGGCAATCTGGGCGCGGGTCTCGGCGAAGCGAGGGTTGGCCTCGGTGGTGTCGGGGGCCTGCTGGTCGGCCGCGAACACGAACAGGCCCTGCTCGCCGCTAAAGACCATATCCGAGAGCTGGCCCTTCTGGAGGCGTTCGAGGGTGCCGAGGACGGCGAAGTCGACGTCCTGCGGGCGGGAGCGGAGGTCGAAGGCGGGCAGCGTCTTGGCCGTGAGGGTGAGGCCGTGCGCCTGTCCGGCGGCGGCGCCGGCCTGCTCCAGCGCGGCGCCGGCCTTGAGGCGGGTCTCGAGGTCTGCCTTCACCTTGCGGCCCAGCTCGATGAACCGCTTGCGGCGCTCACCCTCGACGTAATCGGTGGAGACCTGCGCCTTCACCTCAGCGAAGAGCGGCTTGCGGGTCGGGAGCGACTCCTTCCAGACGAGGAGGAGGGCGCCCATCCGGGTCGAGAGGGCGTCCGAGGCGGGGCGGTCCTTGCCTAGGCGGAAGGCCTCCGCGACGGCCTCCGGGGAACCGCCGAGCTCGGCGGGGGCGGCGTCGCGGCTGAACGGCGCCAGCGGCTTGGCGTTCAGTTGGCGGCTGGCCAGGAAGGCCGCGATGGCCTCGGGCGTCCGGGCCTTGGACTCAAAGAGGGCGAGGGAAAGGTCGCTGGCGGCCTTCTGGGCGAGCTTCACCGCGCGCTCGAAACGCAGGGTGGACTCCACCTGGGCGCGGACGGCCGCGAAGTCGGCGGCGGGATCGGCCGGCGGGGTCACGCTCGGGGCCGGGGCGTCCTTCTTGGCCGGATCGGCGGGCTTGGGGAAACGGGACGGGCTGGCATCGTAGAAGGCGCGGATCTCCGCCTCGGTCAGGTTGACCTTGGCCATATGGTCGAGGGCGGGAAACTCCACCACCGCGAGGCTGACCTGCGGCGGGATGTCGTAGCGTCCGCCCGATTGCTCGAAGAACTGGGTGAGCTCGCTCTCCGCGGGGGTGATCGCCGGCTTGAAGGCGGCGTAGTCGACCTTGGCGGTGGCGAGGGTCCACTTGGTGTCGGTGCGGAGGAGCTGGGTGCGGACGTCGCCGGGGAGGACGTAGCCCGGGCCGGCGAGGAGGTTCTGCACCTTTTCCACCCTCACGTCATCGGACACCACGCGGAGGATGTCGCCCTCGGTGAGGCCGCGGGGGTTGGTCTTCAGGTTGTCGCGGAAGGTCTGGTAGGTCTTGGGGTCGAACTGGCCGTCGGGGCCGGCGAAGGCGCGGAGGGTCTTCAGCTGCGCGGTGACCTCGGCGGTGGAGGCGGGCGGCAGGTGCCAGAGCGCGGCCAGGTGGAGGGCGGCGGCACGCTGGAACGCGTAGTTCTGCACTTGGTCGCCATCGAGCTGGCCGAAGGCGCCGACCCGGAGGCTGGCGCTGAGGCTCGCGTCGCCCATCAGGCGCTGCTGGTCGGACTGGAGGCTCAGGTTGTAGTCGAAGAACGGGCGGTCGACCATCCCGCGCTCGGCGCCGCCGATGCCCGGGGCCGCGCCGATGGTGAACACGAAGGCGATGATGACCACCCCCAGCAGCACGGCGAAGATGACACGGAAGTGGAACTGGAAGTATTTCTGGATCCAGGAAATCATGGGCGGAAGCGGGTCAGGCTTAGGTTGGGGGGGTAGGCTGGCAAGGGCGTAATTCCGCCGCGGGCCGGGGGTCCGCCGCGGAGGTCGGCGGGAAGGGGTGCGCGGCGAACAAGTCGTCCAGGGACCGCTGGAAGAACGGCTGCTCGCCGAGGCGCCCGAGGGCCTCCTCGTAGGCGTGCATCAGCGGATCGACGCACTCGAGCGCGTGGCCCACGGGGTCGTCGCCCAGTTGGTCGTCGAGCCGCTTGAAGTCGAGCAGCGTGATCCGCTCGAGGGGCCGCGCCGGCTGGAAGCGGAGCTCGGTCGCGGGCCGGCCCGGGGCGGCCCGCAGGGTGTTCACGAGGCCCATCGCGCCGAGGCGGTTGAGGCATTCGTTGAGGATCTGGCTGGGCACGCGGAGGCGCCGGCCGAGCTCGGCGGCGGTGACCGGCGGCGCGCAGGCCTGGAAACGGCGGCCGATGGTGAGCAGGACCGCCAGCGAGAGCCGCTCGCGCATCGCCTCCGTCAGGCGGCTCCAGGCCGTCTGGCTGTTGCGGAAGTGGACGTTCTGCACCGCGTAGCTGATGACGCCCCCGATGAGCACGTAGAGCCAGAACACGTAGAGGCCGAGCACCAGCACCAAGGGCACGGCGAGCTGGCCGTAGAGGTTCTGGGTGAGCACCACGCGCCGCACGTAGAGGAAGGCGACCACGTTGTTCAGCAGCAGGAGCAGGGCGACCACCGCGCCCCCCGCGAAGGCGGCGCGCCAGAGCACCGGGGTGTTGGGCACCACGCGGTAGACGAGCGTCAGCATCAGGGTCAGCAGGCAGACCGAGAACACGGGCAGGCTCCAGCCGAGGGCCGCCACGAGGCGCTCGCCGCCGGGCAGCCGCCCCAGCGATTCGTGGAACACGTTCACCGCCGCCCCGGCCCCCAGCAGGGCCACGGCCGCGAAGAAAAGCACCGCGCCGAGGGTCAGGATGGTCCAGTAGAACACCACCCGCATCAGCAGCGACCGGCCCTGGTTGATGCCCCAGAGGTCGTTGAAGGCATCCTCGATCGACTTGAACATCATCAACACGATGAAGATCAGGGTCAGCGCCCCGAAGGCGCCGCCGTAACCGCTGCGCGCGCTCTGCACGAAGCCATCCACGATCCGCCGCAATTCCGGGTTCACGCCGCCCGCGGCCCCCGCGGTCCCGCCGTCGGCGGAAAGCGACTGCAGCTGCGGCGCCACGTTGGCGAGGAGGCTGCTGATGTGGTGGGTGAGCAGCTGGTTGTCCTGCTGGCCGAGGGCAAAGCCGCCGGCCAGGACGGAGATGGCGACGAGCGGGCCCAGGCTGAGCAGGGAGGTGAAACTCAGGGCGGCCGCCCGGCTGACGACCCGGGTTTCCTGGAACACGGTCAAGGTGATCGAGATGACGCGCAGGACGGCCAGCCCCCGCCCGCGGAGGGAGCGGTCGGCGAGGGCCGACGGCTCCCAGATGCCGGCGTGCCAGAGGTGCGCGAGGCGGGCGAGCCAGGCGGGGCCGGCCCGGCGTTCAGCCGGTGGCGCGGGCGGGGCGTCCGGGGACGGGTTCACGGCGCGCGGCGGGTCAACCCGGCAACTGCAGCCAGGCCGCGAGTCCGAAACCGAGGGCGGCGGCCGCCGCGGCGGCCCCGGCGGCGAGCGGGCGGTAGCAGAGGGTGCACGCGAACAGGCCGGCGGCGCCCACCGCCATCGCCGCGCCGGGGCCGGTGGCGTCCGTCTGCTGCAGCAGCAGCCCCGCGTAGCCGAGGCCGAACGCGGCGCGGAAGCGTAGGAACGGGTAGGGCCCGGTCGCGCCCGTCGCGAGCAGCGCCGCCAGGACGACGTCCACCGGCACCAGTAGCATCCCGGGGTGGGCGAGGAGGGCCGCGATCGGGGAGGTGGGGAGGGGGCCGCCGGCGAGCGGGGCCAAACCGGAGCCGGCGGCGAGCAGCAACCCCGCCAGCGCACCCCGACGGCCGAGGGTCGCGCCGCGCACCAGCCGAGCCTCCTCCGCTTCCCCGGTCCGTGTCGATTCCTCAAGGATCTCCGTGATCTCGGGGACCGGCGGGGCCGCCGGCCCGGCGGAGGGGGGTTCCGCTTCCGGAGCCGGGGCCGGTGGCGCCGCCGCGGGTGCGGGCCGCGGCTTCAAGGTCAGCCGCTGCCGCGGCGGGAACGCCAGCGCGAGCAGGTCGGGCCGCTCCGCCAGGGCGACCCAGCCCTCGCGGGTGGTGTCATAGACGAGCGTCTCCGGCGTGACCTCCCCGGCGCGCGCCAGGTCGGCGAGCTGCTCGGGCGGGAAGGGGCCCCGCGCTTCGGTCGCGTTCGCGGGGCGCAGATAGAGCTCCTGCGCGGACATCCGCCGAACCTGCCCCGCGGCCGCGGCAGCGGCAAGAGTGTTCTCCGGGCCGGGTCGGCCCCGCGTTCACATCCGCCGCAGCGGCCGCAGGCCGAGGAGGTGCAGGCCGGTCTCGAGCACCAGCAGCGTGCGCGCGCAGAGCAGCAGCCGGCGGGCCCGCACGGCGGGTTCCTCGACCAGCACCTTGTCCGCGTTGTTGAACGAGCTGTAGTCGCCCGCCAGTTCGAACAGGTACAGGCAGAGCAGGTGCGGCCGGAGCGTCTCCCGGGCCTGCCGGATCGCGTCCGGGAAGCGGATCAGGCGCCGCGCCAGGGCGAGTTCCGCGGGGGTGGAGGGCGCGTCCGCCGCCGCGAGGGCCGCCTCGTCTCCGGGCGCCACCCCGGCCCGGCGGAAGATCGAGTGGATGCGCGCGCCGGCGTACAGCAGGTACGGGGCGGTGTTGCCCTCGAGGGACAGCATTTTGTCCCACGAGAACACGTAGTTGCTGCTCCGGTTCTGCGCGAGGTCCGCGTACTGGACCGCGCCCACGCCCACGGCGGCCGCGATCTCGCGGCGTTCCGCCTCGGGCAGCTCCGGGCTCTTGGCCGTCACCAGCGCGAAGGCCCGCTCCTCCGCCTCGTCCAGCAGCGCCTTCAGGCGGATCACGTCGCCGCTGCGGGTCTTGAGCGCCTTGCCGTCCTCGCCGGTCACCGCACCGAAGGTCACGTGGTGCAGCTCCGGCCGCCGGTAGCCGCGCGCCGCGAACCACTTCCCCACCGTCAGGAACAGCTGCTCAAAGTGGTCCGACTGGCGGAAGTCGGTGACGATGACGATGCCGGCCGCGCCGAAGTGCTCGGTGCGGTAGAGGGCGGTGGCGAGGTCGGTCGACGCGTAGTTGCTGGCGCCGTCGGCCTTGCGGATGAGGAACGGCTGGGTCTTGAAGCGCGGGTGTTCGGGGTGGAACGCGACGAGCGCGCCCTCGCTGACCTCCGCGATGCCGGCCGCGGTGAGCTCGGTGTACACGCGCTCCACCTGGTCGTTGTAGAAGCTCTCGCCCAAGTGGTGGTCGAACCGGATCCCGAGGCGGTCGTAGATGCGCTGGAAGGCGCCGAGGCTCACCTCGGAAAACTTGCGCCAGAGCGCGACGTTCTCGGGGTCGCCCTGCTGGAGGCGCACCAGCTCGCGGCGGGCCTCCTCGAGCTCGGGTGAACCCTCGGGGGTGGCCTCGTGGCCGCGCTTGTACAGGCGTTCCAGTTCCTCGATCGGGTCGGCCGCGAGCGCCGCGGGGTCGGCCCAGCGCTTGTACCCATAGATCAGCTTGCCGAACTGCGTGCCCCAGTCGCCGAGGTGGTTGTCGCGCACCACGGCCGCGCCGGTGAAGGCGAGGAGGCGGCAGAGGGCCTCCCCGATCACGGCCGAGCGGAGGTGGCCGACGTGCATCTGCTTGGCGGTGTTGGGCGAGGAGTAGTCGACGACCCACGTGCCGGCGGCTCCCCCGGCGCAGGCGGCGCGCAGCTGGTCCGCGGTGGCGTGCGCCCGCAGCCAGGTGAGGAGGGCCTCCGGGTGCAGCGTGAAATTGATGAAGCCGGGCCCGGCCACGGTCACGGCGCAGGTGGCGAGCAGCTCCGCCGGCAGGGCGGCAACCAGCTGCTCGGCGAGGGCGCGCGGGTTGAGGCGCCGGGCCTTGGCGTGGGGCAGCACGCCGTTGGCCTGGAAGTCCCCGTGGCGCGGATCGGCGGCGCGGACGTCCGGTTGGAAGTCCGCCGCGTCCGCCCAGCCGGCGGTAGCCGCCGCGGTGCGGAGGGCGGCATCGAGGTCGGCGGCGAGCGGGCAGGCAACGTGCATCCGCGCAGCGAACCGGAAGCCGGCCCGGCCCCGCAAGCGCGGAGTTGCCCGGCCGGCCCGCGGCGCCCAACTTGGCCGCACGATGCCACCCCGTCACCGCCTCCCCCGCGCCCTGTTCCTTGCCGGCCTGCTGTCCGCCCCGCTCTTCGCCGCCGCCCCGGCCGACCCGCTGCTCGGCCGCTGGGGGCTCGCCCTCCCCAACGGCTCCGCCGGCTGGCTCGAACTCAAGGCCGAGGCCGGCTGGGTCGACGGCTCCATCCTGTGGGGAGGCGGTAGCGTCCTGCCCCTCGCCAGCGTCACCCTCGAGGGCCCCGCGGTCACCGCCACCCGCGTCCGCGAGGTCGAGCGCAAGGACGCGGCGGGCCGCGTCGTCCGCCGGCAGCAGCTCACCGAGACCGTGACCGCACGCCTCGAGGGCGACGAGTTGCGCGGGACGCGCGTCGTGCCGCGCCCCAACGGCCAGGGCTTCGACCGCACCGAGTTCACCGGGCGCCGGCTCGCCCCGTTGCCCCCGCGCCCCGACCTCGCCGCCGTCCGTTTCGGTCCGCCCGTCGCGCTCTTCAACGGCCGCGACCTGACCGGCTGGGTGGCGCAGGAGCCGCGGCTCCCCAACGCGTGGGTCGTGGCGGACAGCGCGCTCGTCAACCGCCCGCCCGCGCGCGAGCCGGGCAAGCCCGCGGCGCGCACCGCCAACCTCCGCACGAGCGCGGAGTTCACGGACTTCCGCCTCTCGCTGGAGGTCAGCGTCCCCGCGCGCAGCAACAGCGGCGTCTACCTGCGGGGCCTCTACGAGGTGCAGGTGGCGGATTCCCATGGCAAGGCGCTCGACTCCCACAATATGGGCGCGATCTACAGCCGCCTCACGCCCGCGGTCGCCGCCGAGAAGCCGGCCGGCGAGTGGCAGACCCTCGAGCTGACCCTGGTCGACCAGCACGCGACCGTCGTCCTCAACGGGCGCGTGATCATCGACAACCAGCCCCTGTTGGGCGTCACCGGCGGGGCCCTGGGCTGGGATCCCCGCCGCCCGGGCCCGATCCTGCTGCAGGGCGACCACGGCCCGGTGTCCTACCGGAACCTGGTCCTGCGGCCGGTGCAGCGCTGAGTCCGGCTGAGGCGCCGCGCGGCGCGGTCTCTTCTTGCCGGGCGCGCGGCCGGCGGGTTGCCTCGGGGTCCCGTGATGCCCCGCCTCACCCCGCTCCTGCTCACCCTCGTCTCCCTCGCTTCCGGTCTCGCCGCCGCGGAAGCCGCCAAGGCGCCGGCGGCGAAGGGCCGCCACCAGACCGCCGCGTCGACGCCCACCCCCGCCGAGGTGCGGGCCTCGCGCGGCGCCCACGCGCAGATGGACGAGCCCCCGCCGGCCACCGCCGCGCGCCCGCAGGAGGTCGCCCCGCCCGCGGAGGGGGAGCGAGTCGCCTTCATCGGCAACGGCCTGGCCGAGCGCGATGTCTACTACAGCCGGCTCGAGACCGAGCTGCACCTGCGCTTCCCCGGGCAGAAGCTGTTCGTGCGCAACCTCGGCCGCCCCGGTGACACCCCGGGATTCCGCCCCCATCCGGCCCGCGTCTCGCAGTGGGCGTTCCCCGGCGCGGAGCAGTTCCGCCCCGAGCTCGCCTCCCACAATGGCCGGGGCTTCTTCCCCACGCCGGACGAGTGGCTGACCCACCTCAAGGCGGACACCGTGGTCGCCTTCTTCGGCTTCAACGAGTCGTTCGACGGCCCGGAGCGCGCCCCGGTCTTCGAGGCCGAGCTGGACGCCTTCGTGCGGCACACCCTGGGCCGGGCCTACAACGGCCGCGCCGCCCCGCGCCTCGTGCTGGTCTCACCCATCGCCTTCGAGGACCTGAGCGCGACGCGCGACCTGCCCGACGGCCGCCGGGAGAACGCGAGCCTCGCCGTCTACACCGCCGCGATGCGCCGGGTGGCGGAGCGCCACCGACTGACCTTCATCGACCTGTTCGAGCCGACCCGCCGTCGTTACGCCGCCGGCGGCCCGCCGCTCACCCTCAACGGCTTCGCGCCCACCGAGGCGGGCTACAAGGAGCTCGCCCGGCTGCTGGCCGACGGCCTGTACGGCCCGGCCCCGGCGGCCCGCAGCGAGGCGGACCCGGCCCTCGTGCACGCCGCGGTCAAGGAGAAGGACTGGCTCTGGAACAACGACTACAACCTGGTCAACGGCGTGCACACCCACGGCCAGCGCTACCAGCCGTACGGGCCGCAGAACTATCCGGACGAGGTGCGCAAGACGCGCGAGATGGCGGCGCTGCGCGACCAGCTGATCCACGACGTGGCCGCCGGCCGGAAGCGGGATCTAGCGGTGGACGACAGTCGCACGCACGCGTTGCCGCCGGTACCGACCAACTTCAAGCCGGGCGGCGCGATGGGCAGCGGCCGCTACCGGCCGGGCCGCGACGTGATCCCGGACCTGAAGATGATGGAGGGCTTCAAGCTCGAGCTCTTCGCCTCGGAGCAGGAGTTCCCCGACCTCGCCAACCCCGTGCAGATGTCCTTCGACAACCGCGGCCGGCTCTGGGTCGCGGTGATGCCGAGCTATCCCCACTGGCGCCCGGGCGACCCCAAACCGAACGACAAGCTGCTCATCCTCGAGGACACCAACGGAGACGGCGTCGCGGACCGCCAGAAGGTATTTGCCGACGGCCTCCACCTCCCGATCGGCTTCGAGTTCGCGCCGGAGGGCGTCTACCTAGCGCAGGAGCCCAACCTCGTGCTGCTGGTGGACGACGACGGGGACGACCGGGCGGACCGCACCGAGATCCTGATGCACGGCTTCGACACCCACGACACGCACCACGCGATCTCCGCCTTCTCCGCGGATGCCTCGGGCGCCTTCTACCTGTGCGAGGGCCGCTTCCTGCACTCGCAGGTCGAGACCCCCTACGGCCCGCGGCGCGTGAATGACGGCGGCGTCTGGCGCTTCGACCCGAAGAACTTCCGCCTCGAGCGCTACAGCCAGGCCGACTACAGCAACCCCTGGGGCGTGGCCTTCGACGACTGGGGCCAGTGCATCATCTCCGACGCCTCCCCCGGCCTCAACTGGTGGGGCCTCCCGCTCTCCGCCAAGATGCCCTATGGCGTGGAGATCCCACTGACCCGCACCTACACCCCGAAGCGTTCGCGCCCGACCTCCGGTTCCGAGTTCGTCTCCTCCCGCCACTTTCCGGACCACCTGCAGGGGCAGTTTATGATCTGCAACAGCATCGGCTTCCTCGGCATCGGCCTGTCGGCGATTCGTGAGGACGGCGCGGGTTTCCTCGGCACGCTGGCCGGCGACCTCGTCTCGGGCAACGACCCCAACTATCGCCCGGTGGACCTGGAGTTCGCGCCGGACGGTTCCCTGTACTTTGTCGACTGGCACAACGCCATCATCGGTCACATGCAGCACAATGCCCGCGATCCGAACCGCGACCACGACCACGGCCGGATCTACCGCGTGACTTATCCCGGGCGCCCGCTGGTGCCCGTGGCGAAGGTCGCCGGGGCCACGATCCCCGAGCTGCTGGAGAACCTGAAGTTGCCCGAGTACCGCACCCGCTACCGTACCCGCCGCGAGCTGCGCGGCCGCCCCGCGGCGCAGGTCCTGCCCGCCGTGCGCGCGTGGGCGGCGCGCCTCGACCGCGCTGACCCGCTCTACGAACGCCACCTCTGCGAGGCCCTCTGGGCCACCTGGGCCCAGAACCAGCCCGACGCCGCCCTGCTCCGGCAGGTCCTCGGCGCCACCCGGCACGAGGCCCGCGCCGCCGCGGTGAACGTCCTCCGCTACGCCCATCACCAGGTCCCCGGCGCGGTCGACCTACTGCTCCAGGCCGCGCGTGACCCGCACCCGCGCGTCCGCCTCGAGGCCATCGTCGCCGCCTCGTGGCTCGACAACGCCGATGGCGCCCGCGTCGTCCTCGAGGCCCTGCGCCTTCCCCTGGACGCGTGGATGGGTCCGGTGACGCGGCACATCCTCACGCACACCCTGAAGGATGATGCCGAGGCGCTGCGTGCGTCCGGCGGCGTGGACCTCGCGGCGAACCCGGCGGCGGCCGCGTTCTTCGCCGGCACCTTCGACTTCCCCGCTCCCCCGCGGACGGAGGCCCAGCAGAGCTTCGGCCCCACGCGCCCCCTCTCCGGCGAGGACAACCGCGTCTACGGCATCGGCAAGGACGTTTACCTCCGCGACGCGCATTGCGCGACCTGCCATCAGGCGAACGGCAAGGGCCTTGCGGGCGTCTACCCGCCCCTCGAGCGGAGCAACTGGCTCGATGACGACGAGCGCCTGATCAAGCTGACCCTCAAGGGCCTCTGGGGCCCGATCGAGGTCAACGGGGTCACCTACGATCCCGCGAAGGGCGTGCCGCCGATGACCGGCTTCGGCGGGCTACTCAACGACAACGAGCTGGCGGCGGTGTTGAGCTACGTGCGGCTCTCGTTCGGCAACAACGGGGCGATGATCACCGCCGAGCAGGTCGCGCGGGTCCGCGCGGCGAGCCGCGACCGGACGAACTTCTATATGGTCGACGAGCTGCTGAAGGAACACCCGTTGGCGCCGCGCCCCGCTTCCGCCCTCGCCGCGCCCGCGGCCCCGCCCCCGTGAGCCGAGGGCGCCTCCCCGGTTGCCAAGCCGGCCGGGGGCGCCCAGCCTCGTCCGCGTGAACGGTCCCTGGGACATTCTCAAAACCCTCTCCGACCCGACGCGGGTGCGGTTGCTCGCGCTGCTCTCGCGCGAGGAGCTCTCGGTCGCCGAGCTGCAGGAGATCCTGGCGATGGGCCAGTCGCGCATCTCCTCCCAGTTGGCGCTGCTGCGCTCGGCCAACCTCGTCAGCGACCGCCGGGAGGGAAAGAATGCCTTCTACTCGCGGCGCGCGGACGTCCCCGCGGCGACCCAGGCTCTCGTGGTGGCGGCGTTGGGTGCGGTCACTGGGGCCGCGCCGATGCAGGCGGATCAGGCCAACCTCGAGCGGATTTTGCAGCGGCGGCGGCGGACGCAGGAGCAGTACTTCAACCTGATCGCGGGCCGGCTGGGCCGGAACTACTGCCCGGGCCGCTCGTGGGAGGCCATCGGGCGGCTGGCGCTGCAGCTCACCCCCGCGATCGACATCGCCGATCTCGGGGCGGGGGAGGGGCTCGTGTCGCAACTGCTGGCCCGGCGCGCCCGCCAGGTCTGGTGCATCGACAGCTCGCCGCGGATGGTGGAGGTCGGCGCCGCCCTGGCGGAGAAGAATGGGCTGGCGAACCTCACCTACCGCCTGGGGGACATCGAGCGGGTGCCGCTGCCCGACGCCTCGGCGGACCTCGCCATCCTGAGCCAGGCCCTGCACCACGCCCGGCAGCCGCAGCGAGCGGTGGACGAGGCCTTCCGCATCCTCCGGCCTGGCGGCCAACTGCTCGTGCTCGACCTGAACGCGCACACCTTCGAGCAGGCGCGCGAGTTGTACGCGGATCTCTGGCTCGGGTTCACCGAGGGCACGCTGCACGGGTTCCTGAAACAGGCCGGGTTTCAAAAGGTGGAGGTCAGTGTCGTGGCGCGCGAGGAGGCGGAGCCGGGCTTCGAAACGCTGCTGGCCAGCGGCACACGGCCCGTGGCCGCGGTGGCGTGACCGTTCCGCCCCAGTTCCGCCGGCTCGCCTTGGCCGTGAGCTTGCTCGCTGCCCCTTGGTCGGTGTCGGCTGCGGCGCAGCGCGAGGAGATCTTGGAATTGGCTCCCGGCCGTCGCGTCACGATCGCAGTGCCGCCGGGCTTTGTGGTTGAAAGCGCCCGCGACCCCGCGGCCCCGCCGGAGTTGCGGCTGCGTGACGCCGCGGGCACGGTCAGCCTTGACCTTGCGTTCCTGCCGGATCCCGAGGGCCGGGCCGCGACGCCCCGCGCCCGCCGGGAGCGCCTCGTGGAACTCTTTGAGGAGCACGTCAGCGCTTCCGTCGAGCAGGCGATGCGGTTTGAAGAACTCGAGCCGCGGCGCGGTGCCGGGACGTGGTGCCTATTCACCGACCGAGCGCTAGTCGGCCGCGTCGAGCTGCCCCCTAACGAGTACCGGCTCCTCGCAGTCGGGGTGAAGGCCTGGCCTGGCGTGATGGTGGTGTTCCGGCTGTTCAGCCAGGAGGCCGACAGCCCCGCCCACCGGGCGGCGTGGGGGCTGCTCCGGGAGAGCGTCGAGGAACGCCCCGTGCCCCTGCGCTGAGTAAGACTCAAAACCCTTGGATCGGGGCTCGTAGTTTTTCACAGGTTTTTTACGCGCTTCGTAATTGCCGCAGAGAGGTACGCGTTTTCTCTGGAAGCACGGTGGGAAGGATCCACCGTAGTCCTCACTTACGAACAATGAACCTACTGTCGTCCCGTTCCGCCCTTGTTCTTGCGGCCCTGCTGGCCTCGGCGTCCGTGCTTTCCGCGCAAACTCAGCTCGCCCCGCTGATTCAAGCTGTCCGCTCTGAACTGCGTATCCCGGACAAGTACATCGTGGTGCTGAAGTCCGGCGCGCAGGCGTCAGTCGTGGCTAGCCGCCACGGCATCGCGGCCGAGAACACTTACGACTCCGCGGTGCAAGGCTTCTCCGGCCGCCTGACGCTACGCCAACTGCTCGCCTTGGCCCTCGACCGGCAGATCGCCTACATCGAGGAGGACCAGATCGTCCGCATCAGCAATGACACGGTTCCGCCCGGTATCGTCCGCGTCGGCGCCACGCTGAACAGCAAGGCCCTCATCAACACTTCCAATCTGGAGAGCGTGAACGTCGACATCGCGATCATCGCACGGGTATCCAGTTGACCCACCCGGATCTCAATGTGTATCGCAATGTGAGTTTTGCCGGCACCCGTACGGGCAACGACGATAACGGGCACGGCACGCACTGCGCGGGCATTGCTGCGGCGCGGGATAACAACGCGGGGGTCGTCGGCGTGGCACCAGGCGCACGTCTCTGGGCCGTCAAGGTCCTCGACCGGTCGGGTAGTGGCTCGATTTCTAACGTGATCAAGGGGGTCGACTACGTCACCCGTTACTCCTCCTCGATCGAGGTGGCCAACATGAGCCTCGGCGGCGGCAATTCTTCGACGCTGAACAACGCGATCGCCAACTCGGTGGCTCGCGGGGTGGTGTACGTGGTCGCGGCCGGCAACAGCAACGTCGACGCGGCGAACTCCTCCCCGGCGAACAGCCCGAACGTGATCTGCGTGAGCGCGATCGTGGACACCGATGGGCTGCCCGGCGGATTGGGGCAGGGGACCGGGTACGGTGCGGACGACACCTTCGCCTCCTTCAGCAACTACGGCGCGGTGGTGGATCTGGCGGCGCCCGGCGTGAACATCCTCTCGACTTACATCGGCGGCGGGTACGCGACGATGAGTGGCACGAGTATGGCGGCCCCCCACGTCGCGGGCGCGGCCGGCCTGTACCTTGCGGGCCGGGCCAAGCCGACGACTGCCACGGGTGCTGCGGCGGCCCGGGCGGCCATCATCGCCGCGGGCCACCTGCAGAGCAGCCCGAGCGGCCTGAAGGGTGCGGACAAGGATGCCTCCCCGGAGCCCCTCCTGAACGCGACGAACCTCTGAGCTAACGCCCACGATTCATCCTAAATTCCTCAGTTGAGGGCTCGATTTTGGGCGATTTTGGGGGGATTTTCGGCGTTTCACGAGGGTATCGCCTCGACTCTATTCAACTGCGGCGCAGTTGTCCGAATCCAGTCGTGCAGACGGAG
>VHCY01000027.1 GCA_016871595.1 Verrucomicrobiota bacterium | reverse complement strand
TGCGGGCGTCCACGTTGATCCCGCCGCCCTTGTAGCCGCGGGTGAGCGAGGCCCAGGCCAGCCGGCCCGCGCCCAGGTCGTGCTCGAGGACCAGGCGGCCCCCGGCGAGCGTGTCGGCGAAGGCGGGAGTGAAGGTGACGACCGGGTCGTTGGTGCCGCGGGCCTTGCGGAAGCGGGTGCGGACGCCGCGGCCGGTGGTCTCGAGGCGTTCGGCGCGGAGGCCGGCGGTGAGGCGCGTGCCCGGGGTGAGGGCCCAGCCGGCCTGGCCGAAGAGCGCGCCGTTGTCGCCGCGGTAGGTGGTGCGGAGCCCGCGGAGGTTGCCCGGGTCCTCGTTGGTGTAAGCGGAGGACTCGTCGGTGCGGCCGGCCCAGGCGCCGAGGGTCCAGCGGGCCGTGCCGGGGGCGGGGGCGGCGGGGGTGTCGAGCCGCAGTTCCTGGCTGAAGGCAGTGCGGCGGCGGCCGAGATCGCTGAAGCCCGCGTAGGAGGCGGCGGTCCAGTCGTCGTCGTAACTGTAGCGGGAGGTGGTGCGCGTGACCTGCGTGACCGCGGTGAGCCGGAGGCCGGGGCCGGGGGAGACGGCGCGGAGACTGGCGGCGCGGGAGTCCTGGTCATCGCGGCCGGGCTGGTCGCTGAAGGTCCGCTCGCCGTTGTTGTCGAGGGCGAACTCGTCGAAGCCGTTGCGGAGGCGGGCGCGGACGAGGCCGGCCTCGAGGCGCCAGCCGGAGGGGAGCGTGGTGGCGAGGCGGAGGCGGCCGGTGGTTTCGGCGCGGGCGTTGGTGGCGCGGCCGAGCGTGACGTTGCGGCGGAAACCGTCGTCCGTGTGGCGGTGGAGGCTGAGGCGGAAGGCGGGGCGGCCGGGGTCGTTGCCCGGGACGAGGGTGCCCCCGAAGGCGAGTCCGGCGGCGCGCAGCCCATCGCCGCCCGCGGTGGCTTCCAGGCGGCCGGACCAGCGGGTGGAGGGGGCGGTGGTCACGAGCCGGACGAGCCCGCCGGCGGCGTTGGCCCCGAAGGCGCCGGCCTGGGGGCCGCGGAGCACCTCCACCTGGTCCACGTCGAAGGTGCCGGCGAGTCCGCCGAGGCCGGTGAAGTCGAAATCGTCCACCAGGAAGCGCACGGCGGAGTCGGGTGTTTCGCCCTCGTACTGGGAATTTTCGCCGACGCCCCGGAGTTGGAGGTGGCGGGGGCGGGAGGTGCCGCCGGTCCAGGTCAGCCCGGGGATCTGGTCGACCAGGTCGCCGAAGTGGCGGGTGGCGCCGGTGGTGAGGGCGGGGGCGTCGAGGACCGTAACGCTGGCGGGGATGCGGTCGAGGTCGGTGCCCCAGAGGTCGGCGGTGACGCGAACCGGGGCGAGCGCGACGGCGGGCATCGGGGACTCGGCGGCGCGGGTGGCGGCGAGCAGTGGCGGGAGGAGGAGCAGGGTGGGCAGGCGTGGCATTGGGTGGAGGCCTGGAACCCGGGGCCACGTCGCTGAAGGAGGCGCCTCCGGCGCACCTGGGTGGCGCAACGGGCGGCGCCTGCTGTTTCCTTCGTCGGCATGATCCGGCAGGTTCAAAGGGTCGAGCGGCCGGTCGCGCCGCAATCTCAGCCTTCCGCGGAAGACACCCCTACAGGCGAGAACGAGGGAACGGGGCGGGCGGGGGCGCGGCAAGCGCCAAGTGCGAGCGGGGCGGGGCCGGCGACGCGGGGCTTCCCCTGCGGCCGGGAATGCCCCAGCGTCCCTTTCTGCCTATGCAGACCCGCGTCCTCGGCCGCACCGGCCTCCGCCTTCCCGTCCTCAGCTTCGGCGCCTCCTCCCTCGGGGCCGAGTTCCGCCAGGTCACCCTCGAAGAGGCCCTCGCCAGCGTGCGCACGGCCCTCGATTGCGGGCTGAACCTGATCGACACCTCGCCGTTCTACGGCCGGGGAATGAGCGAGGTCCTGCTCGGGATCGCGCTGCAGGACGTGCCGCGGGATTCCTACCTGTTGTGCACCAAGCTGGGCCGCTACGACCTGGGGCACTTCGATTTCTCGGCGCGGCGGGTGGCGGAGAGCATCGACGTGAGCCTGCACCGGCTGGGCACCGACCATCTCGACATCGTGCTATGCCACGACATCGAGTTCGTGCCGTTGCCGCAGATCGTCGAGGAGACTCTGCCGGCGCTGCGGCGGGCGCGAGACGCGGGCAAAGTGCGGTGGATCGGCTTCAGCGGGTACCCGATGAAGATCTTCCGCGCGATCCTCGACCAGACGGACGTGGACTGTGTCCTGAGCTACAACCAGTGCACCCTGCAGAACACGCGTTTTCTAGAGGAGATCGTGCCTTACCTAGAGGCGCGGGGCATCGGGGCGATGAACGCGGGGCCGTTCTCGGCCCGCCTGTTGACCAACGCGCCGCTGCCGGCGTGGCTGAAGGAGCCGGAGCCGGTGAAGGCGGCCGCGCGCCGGGCGGCGGCGGCGTGCGCGGCCCGCGGGATCGACCTGGCCCAGTTGGCGCTCCAGTTCTCCTGCGCGCAGCCCGGCATCGCCACCACCGTGGCGGGGAGCGCAAACCCGGCCAACATTCGCCGCTGGGCGGAATGGCTCGCGCAGCCGATCGACACGGAGCTGCTGCGCGAGGTCCAGGCGATTTTCGCCCCGGTAAAGAACATCGGCCACCGCGAGGGGTTGCCCGAGAACAACTGAGCCGGAGGCGCGGGCGCCTCAGGTGAGCGACCAGAGGGCCGCGGCGAGGGCGAGGCGGTACCAGGCGAACGGGGCGAGCCCGTAGCGCATCAGGCAGATCACCAGTAGCCGCAGGCAGGCGGCGGCGGTCACGGCGGCCACGGCGGTCCCGACCAGCACGTCCGACCAGCCGAAGAGGTCGATCATCGCGGCGCCGCCCTTGAGCGATTTGTAGAGGGAAGCGGCGGAGAGCGTGACGAACCCGAGGATGAAGCTGAACTCCGTGGCGCGGCGCGGGTCGAGGCCCGCGAAGTAGCCCGCGACGATCGTCATCATCGGCCGGCTCGTGCCCGGGAGGAGGGCGGCGCATTGGAGGAGGCCGACCCACATCGCCCCGGCCACGTTGAGTTCCTCGCGCTCGACGCGGTTGCCGCTGAGCAGTTCGCGGCCGTACCAGTACTCGGCGTAGAAAATCAACAGGGCCCCAAGGACCAGCATCACAATCACCGTGTCGATCGAGTAGAGATGCTCGTCGATCCAGTCGTGGAACAGGTAGCCGAGGGCGGCGGAGGGCACGAAGGCAATCCCGACGCAGATGAGCAGGCGGAGCCCAGCCGGGTCGCGGCCGCAGGCGCCGAGGGCCATGGACCAGAGTTTGCGCCAGTAGAGGAGGGCCACCGCAAGGAGCGCGCCGACCTGGATGATCACGATGTAGGTGTCGGTCGCCAGCTTCTGGGTGAGCAGCTCGCCCGGCCGACCGCGTTCGGGGGGCACGTGCCAGACGGGCTCGCCGAGGGCGTTGAGGACCGGCTGCTGGGAATCGAGCCGCAGCACGCGCGAGGCGATGATCAAGTGACCGGTGGAAGAGACGGGCAGGTACTCCGTGACCCCCTCGATCACCCCGAGGATCACCGCGTCGCGGGTGCGCAGCCCGTAGACGGACGCTCCGGGTGGGAGCTTGAATCCGCCTGGCCCTAGGACGAGGGAGGCGGGCGCGGACTCCGGAGCCTGGACCGGCGGGGGGGACGCGCCCGGGGCCGGCGCCGCGAGCGCGCCCAGCAGCAGAAGCAGGAGGGGCAAGGGTCGCACGCGGCAGATTTGCCTGGGCAACAGGCGGGGGGCAAAGAATTTTGCCGCGGGGAACCGCGCAGGCGGCTTCGTGAAACTACCCCGGGGCGGTGGCGTAGAACTCCGGATGACGCGCGGGGCTTCCTCTGGCATTATCCCGCACCCCCCCCGGCATATGGTCCCCGCCTTCCTTCTCCTTGCCCTTGCGCTGCTGGCCGCGGGCGCCCTCGTCCTGACCGGCCGTCTCGCTCGGGCCCGGGCGCGCGACCGCATCCCGGCGCCGGCGGGGCCGGAAGGTTCGCGCGCGCCGATGGAGACGGTGGTACGGTGCCGGGCGTTGCCCAGGCCGCCGCCGCTGCCCGAGCGTCCCGCGGGGCTGTTCACCGCGGACCTCAGCCTTTCTGGCCGACGGCGTCTGCAGCTCGATCCGCGCTTCGGCGAAGAGGTGCAGGGCTGAGTGCGCCCCCGCGGGAGGCGGTCCCGGCGGCGGGCCGGTTCAGGCCTCCGGCAGCGGTTGCCCGCGCGTTTCCGGGAGGAACCAGACCACCGCGATCCCGGCCAGGAACAGGGTCGCGAGCAGGGAGACGGCGAGGCGCAGGTCCATTCCCGGGAGCGATTTGAGCCAGCCCGAGAAGAGGAGCACCCCGGCGGCGAGGATGCGGCCGGCGTTGAAGCAGAAGCCCGTGCCGGAGGAGCGGAGGTGGTGCGGGAAGAGTTCCGGGAAGTAGACCGCGTAGCCCGCGTGGATGCCGACCACGAAGAACCCCATCAGCGGGAGTAGCGCGAGCAGCGTGGGGTAATCGCGGGGCAGGAAACAAACGAGCGGCACCAGGAGGAAGGCGGCGAGGTGGAAGAGGATGAACGCGCGCCGCCGGCCCAGCCGCAGGCACAGCGGTCCGAAGCTGAGCATCCCCAGCCCGGCGCCGGCGGTCTGGAGGATGCCGTAGGCGAACTTGGCCTTTTCCGCCGCGACCGCGGGCTCGGTCCCGGAGCGCAGCAGCATCTCGCGCGCGAGGTCTTGGCCCGCGACGGCGACGCCCCAGAACGTCCCCAGCCCAACCGCGGCGAGGAGCATCCCAAGGAAGGCCCGGCCGGCCCAGCGCGGGTTGAGCAGGAGGTCGCGAAAGCTACCGAGCGAGCGGCCTTGGCCCGAGGCCGCCGCGGCGCGCGCCTGGCGCCAGGATTCGGGCTCGTGGACTGCGGCGCGCACCCAAAGGACCAGCAGGGCCGGCAACACCCCGAGCACGTAGGCCCAGCGCCATTCCGCACCGACGGCGAGGCCCGCGAGCGCGGCAAGCCAGGTCCCAAGCACACTCGTCGAGTGGAAGATCCCGCCCGCGTGCGCCCGGGCCCGTGCGGGGAACACCTCGGCCACCAGCGCGGCGGCCACCGCCCATTCGCCGCCCACCCCCATCGCGACCAAAAACCGCAGCACCCCGACCTGCCAGAGCTCGGTCGCGAAGTACGTCAGCCCGCTGAAGACCGAATACATCAGGATCGTCACGATCATCGCGGGCCGCCGGCCCCAGACGTCGCCGAGCCAGCCGAAGAGGATGCCGCCGAGGGTGCCCCCGGCCAGGAAGATGCCGAGGAAGATGTCGCCCCACTGGCTGATGGCCGCCGGCGTGGCGCCCGCGCCGAGGATTTCCTCGAGCATCTGGCGCCGGGTGAGGTTGAAGATCTGCCCCTCGAAGGTGTCGAACACCCAGCCCGCCGAGGCGATGGCGAGGACCAGCCATTGGTAGCGGGTGACGCCGCTCCACCAGGGCGCGGACGGATGCTCGGCGGGGGTGCTCATCGGGGTGCCGGAGCCTGCGCGAGCCGGGCGCGGCCGTTCAATCCAAACCGGCGTCGAACCCCAGCGACACGTGGCGCGGCTCGAGGAAGGCGTCGAGGCCCTCGCTGCCGAGTTCCCTCCCCCACCCGCTCTGCTTCATCCCGCCGAAGGGGGCGTTGCTGGCGGTGGGGAGGCCGTGGTTGACCGCAAGCATCCCAGCCTCGAGGGCCTCGCCCAGCCGCAGCGCGCGGCCGAGGTCGCGGGTGAAGGCGTAGGCGGCGAGCCCGTAGGGCGTGGCGTTGGCAGCGGCCACCGCCTCCTCCTCGGTGTCGAACGGGTTGACGTACGCGACCGGCCCGAAGGTCTCCTCGCGCATCCCGAGCGCGTCCGGCGGCACCCCGGTGAGCACCGTGGGGGCGAAGTACGAGCCGCCGCCCCCGGGCCGCCGTTCCCCGCCGCAGTGGAGGACCGCCCCGCGGGCGCGGGCGTCGGCGACGTGGGCCGCCACTAGGTCCGCGGCTGCGGGGTTGATGAGCGGGCCGACGTCGGTGGCCGGGTCGAGGCCGGGCCCGACCCGCAGCGCGCGGACGGCGGCCGTGAACTCGGCGAGGAAGCGGTCCCAGAGGGGACGCTGGACGTAGATGCGGTTGGCCGCGATGCAGGACTGGCCGCCGTTGCGGAACTTGGCCGTGAGCGTGCCGGCGACGGCGGCCGCGGGGTCGGCGTCGGCGAAGACCAGCAGCGGTGAATGCCCGCCGAGTTCGAGCGCGAGGGGTTTGAGCCCGGCCGCGGCCCCAGCGACCAGCCGCCGGCCGACCGCGGTGGAACCGGTGAACGTGACCTTGCGGCAGCGGGGGTTGGCGAGGAATTCACCGGCGATGGCCTCGGCGGGGCCAGCCACGACCTGGAACACCCCGGGCGGCACCCCGGCCGCGTGGGCGCACTCGGCCAGGCGCACGGCCGAGAGCGGGGTGGCGCTGGCGGGCTTGAGCACGACGGGGCAGCCGGCGGCGAGGGCGGGCGCGACCTTGCGCGCCGCGAGGTGGAACGGGAAATTCCACGGGCTGATCGCGCCGACCACGCCGATGGGCACGCGCAGGACCAGTTGCCGGCGGTCCGCCTCCTGCGGCGGGAGCACGCGCCCGTAACCGCGGCGCGCCTCCTCCGCGAACCAGCGCAGGTGATCGAGGCCGAGCGCGACCTCCGCCCGGGCCTCGGCGAGCGGCTTGCCGTTCTCGCGGGTGATGCCGCGCGCGATCTCCTCGGCGCGGCGGGCCACCTCCGCCGCCATCGCTAGGAGCAGGTCCCCGCGCGCCCGCGCCGGCACCCGCCGCCAGCCCGCGAACGCCGCCTCCGCGTCCGCCAGCGCCGTGGCGGTCTCGGCCGCACCCGCGGCGGACATCCGGGCGAACACGATCCCGTCGGCCGGGTCACGCACGGGGAAGGAGGTTTCCGTGACGACGAAGCGGCCGTTGAGGTAGAGCGGGTGCGGGGTCACGGGATCAGGGGAAGAGCGCGTGCTTGAGGCCGAGCGCCAGCAGGAAGACGGCGACGCCGCGGCGCAGCGGGACGAGCGGGACGCGCAGGAGCAGGCGCGTGCCGAGGAGAATCGCGCACGCCATCGGCACGAGCGTGAGGAGCAGCAGCGGCACCATCGGGGCCGTGTAGAGCCCGCCGGCGCCGATCAGGGCCACGCGGAGCAGGGCGCTGACCCCGAAGACCAGTTGCAGCGTGGCGACGATCTCCTCCTTGGCCCAGGGCTGGGCGTAGACGTAGGCGATCACGGGTGGGCCGCCCAAATTGAGAGCGCCCCCGATGCTGCCGCCGACGAATCCCGCCGGCAGCCCGAGCCAGCCCGGCACGCGGGGCCGGGCGTGGGGATTCGAGAGCAGCTCGGCGGCGGCGAAAGCCACCAGCACGATGCCCATCGCGCGGAGCAACGGGGCCGGCTCAAGGTGCGCGAGCAGGTAGACCCCGAAGGGGACGCCCGCGGCCGAGCCGATGATCAGGCTGCGCCCGCGGCGCCAGCAGAGGTGGCGGCGCACCGCCCAGAGCGTGAAGACGCAGGTGGCGAGGTTCAGCACCGCGACCACCACCGCGGCCTCCTTCACCGGCAGGAGCAGCGGCAGCAGGGCCATCGAGACCAGGCCGAAGCCGAAGCCGGTGAGCCCCTGCGTGAACCCCGCGACGGTGAGGATCGCGAGGGAGAGCAGCAGCGTGGTCAGCGGCACGGCCGCGTCCTCCCGGGAAGGTGGTCCCCGCGGCCGCGGGCGGGCGGCGGGCAGGGAGGGAGGGGGACGCGCATCCCCGACGTTCCCCGTCCCCGGCGCGGGCAGGCAAGCGTGTTCTCCCCCGGGAGGTCCGGCGTGACTCCGGCCCGCCTCAGGACTTGGCGCGCGCGGCCGCGGCGAGGGCCGGGGCCTGGGCCTGGAGTTTCGCGAACGCCTCGACCACCTGGTCGAGCGCGGGGCGGCCGGCGAGGAGGACGGTCTGCGGCAGGGCGACAACGCTGGCGCAGGTCTCCCGGTTGCCCCGCAGCTCGCGGAAGCTCTCGCGGTAGGCCTTGAGCCGCTCCGCGGGGAACAGGCGCTGGAAGCCGCGCGAGGCGATCGCCTCGTCGAGCAGGCCGTCGAAATACTGCTCCTTGTAGACCGCGCTGCCCGGCACGCCCTCGGCGACCAGCGCGCGGAGGAAGGCGTCGCGGCTGAGCCCGGCGAACGCGCGCGCGTCGTAGCGGACGGGGTAGAGGTGGTACACGCCGCGGCTTTCCGCCGGCACGCGCACGGGCGTGATGCCGGGGATCGCGCCGAGGCGGGCGTTGAGGTGATCCGCCGCCTCGCGCCGCCGCGCGGTCTCGGCGACGAGCTTCTCCATCTGCCGGAGGAGGAGCACGCCCTGGAACTGGGTGAGCCGGAAGTTGCTCCCGCGGGTGAAGAAGCCGCTGCCCTGGAAGCGGCCCACCGGGCGTCCGCAGTTGTGGAAGGAGTTGCAGCGGTCGACGAGGTCCTCGTCCATCCCGGTGATCGCGCCGCCCTCGCCGGCGGGGATGTGCTTGGATTGCTGGAAGCTGAAGCAGCCGAGGTCGCCGAGGGTGCCGCACTTGCGGCCGCGGTACTCGGCCAGCCACGCCTGGCAGGCGTCCTCCAGCACCCGGAGCCCCCGGGCGCGGGCGAGCGCGGTGATCGGGTCCATCTCGCAGGGCAGGCCGAAGATGTGCACCGGGACGATGGCGCGCGTGCGGTCGGTGATGCGGGAGGCGATCGAGGCAGGATCGAGGTTGAGGGTGGCCGGATCGGTGTCGGCGAGGACCGGCAGGGCCTTGTGGGCGAGGATCGCGTTGTAGGTCGCGATGAACGTGTACGGGGAGACGATGACCTCGTCGCCGGCGTCGATGCCGAGGACGTGGAGGGCGGTGATGAGGGCGGTGGTGCCGCTGGAGGTGGCGAGGCAGCGGCGGGCGCCGAGCAACTCGGCCCAGCGGCGCTCGAAGTCCGCGAGGGGCCCGCCACCGGCGGCGTTCCAGCGGCCGCTGCGGCAGACGCGGAGGAAGTCCTCCTCCCACGCGGGATCCCAGACCGGCCACGCGGGCCAGGGGCCGGTATGGACGGGCGTGCCGCCGAGCAACGCGGGCCGGCGGGCGTCGGCCGCGGAGACCACGGCGGGGCCGGCGAGGGCGGCGGCGGCGAGGGAAGTCGAGGAGGCGAGGAAACGGCGGCGCGAGGTCGGGGTCGGCATCGGGGGGCGGGGTGACGCCGGGACACTGGGCCCCGCGGGGCGCGGAGGCAATCCGCCGGTGGGCGGGCGGGGCCGCCCGGTCACTCCGCCCGGTCGGCGCGGCCGAGGGAGCCCGCGGCGCCGGGGGGCGCCTCCGGCGCGGGCAGGGCGCCGCCGGCGCGGGCGGCGCGCCAGACCCGCGCGGCGTGCTCCCGCAGGTCGTCGAGCAGGGTGTAGAGGAGCGGGACGACGACGAGCGTGAGCACGGCGGAGACGAGCAGGCCGCCCACCATCGTGCGGCCGAGCGGGGCGTAGGGCACGCCGACGATCTTGGAGTTGCCCACGGCCATCGGGATCATCCCGCAGACCGTGGTGAGGGTGGTCATCAGGATGGGCCGGAAGCGCTGGCGCCCGGCCTCGAGCAGCGCGGCGAGCCGCTCCACCCCCTCGGCCCGGAGCCGGTTCGCGAGGTCGATCAGGACGATGGCGTTGTTCACCACCACGCCGACGAGGATGACGATCCCGATCGTCGCCATCAGGTCGAGGGGGGTCTTCGTGAGGTGGAGCGTCCAGTAGACCCCGAGGAGCGAGAACGGCACCGCGATGAGGACGGCGAGCGGCAAAATGAACGACTCGAAGAGGAGCCCCATCAGGAGGAAGACGAAGATGACGGCGAGAGTGAGGGCGAAGCGGAGGGCAGCCTCGGACCGGCCGCCGGAGGAGAAGTAGCTGCCGCGGTCGAAGCGGTAGCCGCGCGGGAGGTCGAAGCCGGCCATCGCCTTGTCGATGGCGGCGTTGAGGGTGCGGAAGTCCTGGCGCGGGACGCGGGCGGTGATGCGCATCACGGTCTGGCGCGACTCGCGGTAGATGGTGCTCATCGCCTTGCCGATCGAGAGGTCGGCGAGGCTCTCCAGCGGGATTTCGACCCCGGCGTCCGACGGGAAGGCCATCGTCTTCACGTCGTCGATGCGGGTGCGTTCGACCTCGCCGAGCTGCGCGTAGATGCGGACCTCGCGGCCGTCGGGCACCGGCATCCGGCCCACCTCGAGGCCGCGGATGGTGTTGCTGATGGCGCCGGAGACCTCCTGCGGGTTGATGCCGAGCCGGCGCGAGCGGTCGCGGTCGAGCGTGATGCGGAGTTCCTGCCCGCCGCGTTCCATATCCGTGTCGACCGAGAGCATCCCGGGGATGGTGCCGAGGCGGCGCGCGGCCTCCTCGGCGAGGCCGATCAGCGTGGTGGTGTCCTCGCCGAAGATGCTGAAACTGATCACGCTGTCCTGCGGCGCGCCGGAGTTGCGGGCGATCGAGCGGCAGATGATGCCCGGGGGCAGCTCGAAGTTGTCGCGCAGGTGGACCTCGATCGCGTTGCGGTCCATCCCCGGGGGGCTGAGGTCGAGCGAGAGGAGGAGGTTCTCCCAGGCGGCGACGTACCAGGCATCGTTCACCTTCTGGCGGAGCTTGAGCTGGATCCGGCCGCTGTTGTTGCGGAAGCGCGTCTCGACGCGCTCGACGCCGTAGAGGTCCTGGTGCCGCTGGATGAATTCCTCCACCCGGGCGAAGAAGGCGTCGGCCTGCTCGAGGGTGTTGCCGCTGGGCAGGTCGTAGTAGAGGTGCATCGAGCGCCCGGAGCTGCGGCCGAGCAGGCCGCTGGTGGAGCGCGGGACCGCCTGGTAGGGGATCCAGAGCGAGGCGAGGACCGCGAGGGCGACGATCGCGGCGTCGACCCGGTGGGTGAGCGTCCAGCGCAGCGCGCGCGTGTAGCGCTCGCGGAGCCAGGCGATGGCGGCGAGGTCCTGGTGGCGCTGGCCGCGGGACATCCGCTGCGCCGCGAGGGGGACGAAGACCAGGGCGATGAACAGGGAGGCGACGAGCGAGATGATCACCGGGACGCCGATGCGGAGCATCCAGAACGAGAACTCGTGGCCGCGGCCCATCAAAATCAGCGGCAGGAACACCACCACGGTGGTGCAGGTGGACATCACCACGGCGAGGCCGACCTCGCCCGTGCCCTGGATGGAGGCCTGCCGGCCCTCCATCCCCTCCTGGCGCAGCCGGTAGATGTTCTCGACGATGACGATGGCGTTATCCACGACCATCCCCACCGCGAGGAGCAGGCCCATCATCGTCGCCAGGTTGAGCGACCAGCCCATGAAGAAGAGCACAACGATCGTGCAGAGCAGGGAGAGCGGGATCGAGAGCGTGAGGATCGCCGTCATCCGCGGGGCGCGGAGGAACAGGTAGAGGATCAGCGCGGCGAAGATGCCGCCCCAGAGGCCGGCCTCCTCGAGGTGGCCGATCGCGTCGCGGACGTCGCGGCCCTGGTCGTTGAAGACCTCGAATTGGACGCCCTCGAGCTGGGGCAGGCGCTGCAGTTCCGGCAGCGCGGCCCTTACCTCGCGGCTGATGCGGTCGATGTTGCCGGTCGAGTCGCGGGTGATCTGGAGGCCGATGGCGGGCTGTCCGTCCACCCGGTACACCCACTCCCGGCGGGGCTGCCGGAAGGAGACGGTCGCGACGTCGCCGAGCCGCAGGCGCCGGACCGGGTCGATCATCACCTCCCGGATCTCGTCGAGGGAGGTGAAGCGGCCGAGGGAGCGGACGTAGACCTTGCGCCCGGCCTCGATCACGTGGCCCCCGCCGAGGGCGACGTTCTGGCCGCGCAGCGCGCCCAGCATCGCGGTCACGTTGATCCGGTGGCTCCGGATGCGCTCGTCGATCAGGTCGATGCTGATCTCCCGCGACTGCACGCCCCAGATGTCGACGTTGCCCACCCCGTCGATGCGCTGGAGCACGGGTTTGACGAAGTGCTCCATCCGGTAGGCGGCGTCGTCCGTCCCGCGCGGCACCTGCGCCACGAGGTTCATCATCGGCTCGCTGGAGGGGTCGTAGCGACGGATGTAGATGCGGTCGACATCGTCGGGCAGCAGCGGCTTCACCCGGTCCATCCGGTCGCTGACCGCCGCGTAGGCCTCGCGCAGGCGGGTGCCGGTGCGGAACTCGATGCGGGTGTAGGAGGAGCCGGGGCTGGCGTAGCTGGTGACGCGGCTGACGTCGGGGACCGTCCCGATGATGTCCTCGATCTTGCGGGTGATCTTCTCCTCGATGTCGCGCGGGGAGGCGTTGGGGTAGGTGACGCTGACGTAGAGCTGGTTACCCTCGAGGTCCTCGGGGAAGAGAGAGAGGCGGATGCGGGCGTAGGCGATGTAGCCGACGACGAGGATGGTCGCGAGCAGCATCACGACCGTCACCGGCCGGGAGACCGAGAAGCGGGGGATCGCGGTGGTGAGGGGCGCGCGGCTCATCGGTCGGCCGGGGCGGCCTCGCCGGCCCCGCCGCCGGCGGCCGCGGCGCGGGGGGCGCGGTCGGGGGTGAACTGGGCGTAGAGGATCGGGATGACGACGAGGGTGAGGACGGTGGCGCTGGAGAGGCCGACGATGACGGTGATGGCCATCGGGGCGCGGATCTCGGCGCCCTCGCCGAGGCCGAGGGCCATCGGGATCAGGCCGACGACGGTGGTGAGGGCGGTCATCAGGATGGGCCGCAGGCGGGCGCGGCCGGCCTCGACGATCGCCTCGCCCTTGGGGACGCCGCGTTCCCGCAGGACGTTGATGTAGTCGATGAGGACGATGGCGTTGTTGACCACGATGCCCACGAGCAGGATCAGCCCGAGGAAGACCATAATCGTGACCGGGATGGCGGCCAGCCAGAGCACCACCACGACGCCGACCATCGCGAGCGGCACGGTGGTCATAATGAGCAGCGGCTGCAGCAGGGACTCGAACTGGCTGGCCATCACGATGTAGACGAGGAAGACGGCGAGGCCGAAGGCGAGGAGCAGGCTGTTGAGGGAGGTCTTCATCTCCTTGTTCTGGCCGGCCAGCCCGTAGGCGAAGCCGGGCGGGAGCTGCATCCCCTCGAGGGCGTTGACGATGTCCTGGGAGACCGCCGAGAGGCTGGCGCCGCGGAGGTTGCCGGTGATCACCGCGCAGCGCTGCTGGTCCACCCGGCGGATCTCGCTCGGGCCCTCGGTGACAGTGAGCGTGGCGACGGCGGAGAGCGGGATGGGCACGGCGCCGTTGGGGTTGACCACGAGCCGGCGCAGTTCCTCGAGGCCCAGCCGGTCCTGCTCGCGCAGGCGCACGACGATGTCGATCAGCTGGTCCTCCTGGCGGAAGGCGGTGGCGGTGCGTCCCTGGACCTTGTTGCGCACGAGGTCGGCGACGGAGCGGAGGTTGAGCCCGAGCTCCGCGAGGCGGTCGCGCTGGTAGACGACCTGGATCTCCGGGTGCCCGGCCTGGAGGCTGGAACGGACGTCGACGAGGTCCGGCACCTGGGTGGCGAGGACGGCCTCCACCTCGCGGCAGGTCTGCTTGAGCAGGGCGAGGTCGTGGCCGCGGATCTCGATCTCGACGGGGCTCTTGAAGCTGAAGAGCGACGGGTAGCGGACCTCGAGCTTGAGGTCGGGCAGGTCGTGGAACGCGGCGCGGATGCGCTCGATCAGGGCGACCTCGGTCTCCGGCGCGGAGCCGGGCAGGAGCCGGACGGTGAGGCGCGCGGTATGCTCGCCGCCGTCGATCGCGGTGTTGGCCCCCTCCTCCACCCCGACGCTGACCGAGGTGCGGGCGACGACCTCCTCGGCGCGTACGACCTCGTCGATGCGTTCCGCGAGCGCGGCGGTGCGGTCGATCGGCGTGCCGATGGGGAGGGTGACGTCGAGGTAGAACTCACCCTGATGAACGACTGGGATGAGGTCGCTGCCGACGCGGGGCAGCACCAGCACGCCGCTGGCGACAATGGCGGCCACGGAACCGCCGAGGATCGCGAGGCGGTGGCCGAGGGCGGCCTGGAGGAACGTCGGGTAGCGGCGCTGGAGCCAGTCGTTGGCGAGCTCGAACGCGCGGAGGCCGGAGCGGGTGCCCGGACCGAGGGTGAAGCCGACCAGACGCCCGAGGCCGAGCACCACGACGGCGAGCGAAAGGAAAACGGCCTGCAGGGCGGTACCGGCGACGCGGAGGACGAGTTCCGTGGCGGCCCGGGCGACCTGGAACGCGGCGCCCACCAGGGCGGGGGCCAGGCGCACGGGGATCCAACCGCGGGGGCGGGCGACCAGCCAAAGGGCGATGCGCGTGAGGCTGGCGCCAAGCCGCCCGGGGGCGCCGAACGCGACCATCCCGGGCCAGACGGCGTCCCCGGGGCAGGGGCCGAGCCGGTCCGCGGCGGCCCAAGCGGCAAACGCCGTCCAGGCTCGGCCGGCCGCGGCGGGGCCGCCCCGGAAGAGGAGGACCAGACCCGCCAGTGCGGCGGGCACGATCGCGGCGGCGGTGAGGACGGCCTTCAGGGCCGCGGCGAGGAGCACGGCGCCCGCGAGGGCCGCGCGCCGCGCGACGTGGCCAAGGAGCCGGAACGGGTAGCCCAGCCGGGCGGCGCCCGCCGCGGGTGCGGGGGGGAAGCGGAAGAAGGTCGCACGCGCCAGCTCGGCCCCCGAGGCGGCCAGCCCGGAGGAGCCGCCGGCCACCACCCCGGCCAGCATCGGGATCAGGTAGAGCGCGGCGATCAACGAGGCGATCTGCGAGAACACCACCGCGAGGGCAAGGTCGCCGAACATCTGCCCGGCCACGCCCTCGACGAACACGATCGGGAAGAACACCGCCACGGTCGTGAGGGTCGAAGCGACCACGGGCATTGCGACCTCGCTGGTGCCTCGGATGATCGACCGTACCGGGTCGTCGCCCTCCTCCCGGCAACGGAACACGCTTTCAAGCACCACGATCGCGTTGTCGACCAGGTTGCCCACCCCGAGCGCGAGCCCGCCCAGCGAGATGATGTTGAGCGTGATCCCCGAAAGGTGCATCGGCGCGAACGTCGCGAGGATCGAGATCGGGATCGTGAGGCCGATGATCAGCGTCTGGGGCAGGTTCCGGAGGAACAGGTACAGTACGATCACCGCGATCACACCGCCCTGGATCGCGTTGTCCCGCACCTCGTCGATCGAGTTCTTGATGAAGACCGACTGGTCCGAGAGCACCTGCAACGAGACGCCCCCGGGCAGCTGGAAGGCGAGGAAGTCGGTCAGCCGCCGGTGGTCCAGCAGCCGCTGCGCCCGCGACCGCTCCACGGCGCTCCCGGACTCGCCCGGGCGCTTCTTCGAGGGCGGCCCCTTGCCGCCCACCTTGGCCTTGCCAAGGTCCGGCCCGGCCGGCCCGGCCTCGCCGTCCTTCAGCGACGCCACGTACGCCTGCTGCTCCGGCGAGCCCAGCAGGGCGGCGCGCACCGTCTCCGCCACGACCAGCACGTTCGCGTCCGCCTCCTTGTAGATCTCGATCTCGACGCTCTCCTGGCCGTTGACGCGGGTGATGACCTGGCGGTCCTCGTGGAAGCGGGTGATGGCCGCGACGTCCCGCAGGCGCACGTCCACGCCGTTCTGCCGGCCGACGATGAGCTGGCCGATCTCCTCGAGGGAGCGGAACTCGTTGAGCGTGCGGATCAGGTACTCGACCTGCCCCTCGTTGAGGCGGCCGCCGGAGAGGTTGACGTTCCCCTGCTGCAGCCGCTGGGCGATCTGGCTGATGTCGAGCTTGAGGGCGGACAGCTTGGCCTCCTCGAGCGCCACGAGGAACTGCTCCTCGAGGCCGCCCTTGATCTGGACCGCCGCCACGCCGGGCAGCGACTCGATGCGCCGCTTCACGTCGTGCTCCGCCAGGTAGCGCAGCTCGTAGAGGGACTGCGGCCCGGAGAGCCCGACGCGGAGGATGGGGTCGAGCGAGGGGTCGAAGTGCAGCAGCAGCGGCCGCTGCGCGCCGTCGGGCAGGCGCAGGCGGTCGATCTTCTCGCGGACCTCCTGCGCGACGAGGTCCATATCCGTCTTCCACTGGAACTCGAGGATCACGTCCGACTGCCCGGCCTTGGAGACGGAGCTGATGGAGACCAGCTTGGGCACGACGCCGAGCTGCTGCTCGAGCGGCCGGGCGACGACGTTCTCCATATCCTCCGGCGCGGCGCCGGGGTAGAGCGTGCGCACGGTGAGCGTCGGGTAGCTCATCTCGGGCATCAGCGTCAGCGCGAGACGCTGGTAGGAGACGAAGCCGAAGACCCCGACGGCCAGGGTGACCATCAGAATGGCGACGGGACGCCGCACCACGACGGCGAAGTGGGAGGACGCGGGCGCGGGGCCGGCCGGCGGGTTCATCGGGGGCGGCGGCGGGCGGACGGGCGGGTCACGGGCTCAGGGGCGGGTGGCGGCGCCGCCGTTGCCGCCGCCGCCGGCGGGGGTGGCCGGGACGACGGGCGCGCCGGGGGCGGTGAGGACGGGCTGGTTGACCGAGCGCGCGAGGGAGCCGTCCTTCAGGCCGCTCTGGCCGAGGACCACGACGGGCGTGCCGACCTCGAAGCCGGAGAGCGCCTCGACGTGCTCCGGGTCCTCGTAGCCGGCGGCCAGCTTGCGCTTGACCACGCGGTCGTTGACGAGGGCGAAGACGTACCGCTCGCCGCCCTCGTACACCACGGCGCGCTTGGCGATGAGCACCGCCTCGGGCCGCGTGTCGGTGATGATGCGCACGTTGACGAAGAGCCCCGGCGGCAGGTCGCCGGGCCGTTCCCCGCGGACGCCCACCGTGACCTTGAAGGTGCCGCTCTTCGGGTCGATCACCGGGCTGATGCGTTTCACCCAGCCGCGGAACGTGCGGTCGGGGAGGAACTCGGAGGTGACGACGGCCGGCTGGTTCTCGGCGACCACCGGCAGGTAGCGGCCGGGGACGAACACCTTGGCCACGGTCTCGTCGAGCTTCACCAGCGAGAAGAGGCGGCTGTTGGCGGAGACGCGGGCCCCGACCTGCGCCTCGCGCGAGGCGACGACGCCGGCGAACGGCGCGCGCACCGTGGTGTAGGCGTGGCGCAACCGGGCGCGCTCGTACCGCAGGCGGGCCAGCTCGAGGGCGTTCTTCTGCGTCTCGAAATCCTGGGCGTTGATGAGCTTCCGCGCGAACAGGTCCTGCGTGCGGGCGAAGTTGCGCTCCAGCTGCTCGAAGTTCGCGCGGCTCTCCTCCATATCCACCCGCAGTTCCCGGTCCTCGATCTTCAGCAGGGCCTCGCCCTCCTGCACCAGCTTGCCCTCCTCGACGAGGAGCGCCTCCACCTGGCCCGTGGTCTGCGGGTAGATGTCGACCATCGCCTCGGTCTCGAGCGTGGTGTTGAAGGTGAGGAAGGCGGAGATCGGCCCGCGGCGCACCAGCGCGGTCTCGACCGGGACCATCTCCGCGGCGGTCTGGCGCTGCCGCTCGCGCTCCGCCTCGCTGGAACGCCGGCCGGACGAGCCGGAACCGGACGGGCGCGCGCCGTCCTTCGCCCCGGGCGCGGTCGAAGCCGACTTCGCTGCCGGCGCGGTCGCGGCCGCCTTGGGGGCCGCCGGCGGGGGCGGCGGCGGGGGGCGGCTGCAGGCCGCCAACCCCAGCGCGAGCAGCGGCGCGGTCAGGCGGAGGCAGGGACGAAGGACGGTGGGACGGGACACAGGGGGAACCGGGCCGGGAGCAGGGCGTCCGGCCGGGAACGAACAGTTCACGCCACGGCCCGGCCGTGCGCAAGATTTCGTCGTGACGAAATCGTCAGGTCAAACCCGGGGACGGGCGACGGCAGCGGACGGAAGGACGGGACGGGCATCGCGACGGGCGAGACGATGCCGGGGCGCCGGCGTTACGGCAAAAGCGCCGCCGCGTCAGAAAGTCACCCGGTACGAGGCGCCGAACTCGCGCCCGGCGCCGAGCCGGTCGTGCGACGCGAGCAGGTCGCGGTCGAGGGCGTTGCGGACGGTGAGGCCGAAGGAGTGGGTGCGGTTGGCGGCGCGGAGGCTGTAGCTGGCGCCGAGGTGGACGAGCCCGTAGCCGGGGTATTCGAGGGCAAACCGCTGCCGGTCCGCGTAGTACGCGGTGAAGTCCGAGAGGTAGGCCCAGCTGCCGCTGAGGCTGAGCCCGCGCCAGCGGCCTTCGGGAAACGCGTACGAGGCGGAGAGGGCGGCATTGTAGGGCGGGAAGCGCGACAGCCGGCGGCCGACCTCCTCCGGCAGGTCGGGCGAGGCGGTGGTCACCGCGCGCACGTGGGAGCCGACGAACGAGAGTGACACCGCGGGCGTGACCCGCCAGCGGCCCTCGAGCTTGCCGCCGGTGAAGCGTTCCTCCCCGGCCGCGACCAGCTGCGGCTGGGTGTGGTTCGCGTCCTGCAGGGGATCGCCGTAGAGCGGGTTGCGGCGCGAGATGTCGCCGTTGATGAAGGTGAAGGCGGCCGCGGTCAGGTCGAGCCGGCCCTCGACGAGGCGCGCCTTGCCGCCCGCCTCGTAGCCAAAGGTGGTCTCGTTGCCCTGGATGTGCCCCGTGCGGGCGTCCACCCGCGTCGAGGGGTTGAACGCGGTGCTCGTGGTGGCGAACAGGAGGAGGCGGCTGGGCACCGCCTGGTGGTTGACGCCAAGGTGCCAGGTGAGCTCGTCGACGCCGTCGCGGACCCGCGCGAGGTTGGCGGCGACGCCGGGGCGGCGGTCCGTGACGCGGAGGCCGACGAGGTCCTGGCGGAGGCCGCCGGTGAGGACGGTGCGGCCGCGGGCGAGGCTCATCCGCTCGCTGACCTCGAGGGCGCTGAAGCGGGTGCGCTCCTCGCGGTTGGCGAGCACGCGGTCGAAGCCGGCACGGTCGTAGGGGACGGTGGTGTAATCCGGGGCGAAGGGGTTGAAGGTGCGGACCGTGGCGGGCAGGGCGTTGCGGGCGGCGACCGGCAGCGCGCGCTCGTCCCGCTGGTTGTCGGCCTCGGTGTGGCTGAGCGCTAGGAGCAGCTTGTGTTCCGTGCCCGCGAGGGAGAAGCGCGCCGTGGCGTCCGCGCGGGCGACGCGGGCCCGCTGCGGTTGCTCGCTGTGGATCGGTTCCCGGATCCCCTCGAAGCGCCCGGTCGCGAGGTTGAGCAGGCCGGTGGTGAAACGGTCCTGCTCGATCCGCCGCCACCAGGCCTCGGCGCCGGCGCGCACGATCACCCGCGGGTGGATCCGCGCCTCGAGGATCGCCCCCGCCACCACGCTCCGGCGGCGCACGCCCGCGTGGGGGCCCTGCGCGTTGAAGCCGGCCAGCGGCCGGTAGGGACCGACGATCCGCGCGCCCGGCACCACGCGGTACTCGGGGATGCCCGCGCCCGGCGTCGCGTGCAGCTGCGAGAAATCCACCGCCACCAGCGTGCTCGCGTCCGGGCCGTGCCGCCACGAGACCGCCCCGCTGACCGCCCGCGTCTCGGACCACGCGTGCTGCTCGGGTCCGGCCTTGCGGCTCCAGTCGGCCGCGACGCGGTGCCACGCCTTCTGCGGGATGGTCAGCCCGTGCCACTCGAAGGAGGCCGATTGCCGGTCGAGCGAGCCGAGGGCGGCGGAAAAGGTGCGGCTCGGCGTGGTCCGCGGGCGGTTCGTCCAGTAGTCCCGGATGCCCCCCGGCGCGCCGCGGCCGAGGACGGGGACGAGCGCGCCCTGGATGACGAACGTGCGGCCGGTGTTGAGGAGGTCGATGCCGCCCTGGCGCACGAAGCCGTTGCTGAGCAGCGGGGTCGGGAACCCGCGCAGGCCCACGCGGCTGTCCCCGGTCGCGAGCTCCACCGGCGAGGGGTGGGCGATCAGGCCCATCTCGGCGAGCAGTTCCGCGCCGGCGGGGTCCTCCTCGAGCGTCTCCGGCGAAAGGAGGTCGCTCGCGAACACCGGATCGCGCAACTGGGACTCGGGCGAGCCGAGGGCGGCGGGTTCCACCCCGCGCTTCGGCAGGCGCTCCTGGACGCCCACCGGGGCCAGGATCACGGGCGGTTCCGCGGCCGCGACGGCCACCTTGCCCGCCGCGTTCGCCGGGGGCGCGGGAGCCACCTGGGCGTGGCCGAGGGCGGCGCCGGCGCACGCGAGCACGATCCCGGCGGCACGGGCGAGGCGGGGGGCGCTCGGGCGGCGCGGCGGCATCGGCGAAGGGTTCCCGCCCGGACGGCTCAATTGTCGCGGGAGAACTGGGTGTTCGGCCGCGGCAGATCCAGTTCCTTGATCCAGATGTTCCGGTAGCGGACGTCGTGGCCCTCGCATTGCAGCTTCAGGCCGCCGGGCGTGTCGGTGATGCCCTTGCCGCGATCGTTGCCGCCGTCGATCCCCGAGTTCGCGCCGCCCCAGACCTGGTTGATCTCCAAGTTGGCGTGGACCTTCACCCCGTTGAAGTAGACCGTGACCCGCGCCTTCTCGACCAGCTTGCCCTCGCGGAAGCGGGCCGCGCGGAACTGGATGTCGTACGCGTTCCACTGGCGCAGGCCGCGGTAGAGGAAATAGGGGGACTCGGTCTCGTTGATCACCGAGCCCATCCCGTGCTTGGTCGCGTCGCCGTCCTGGATCTGGATCTCGTAGCGGTTCTGGAGGTAGACGCCGCTGTTGCCGCCCTCGTTCATCACGCAGAACTCCACGTGGAGGCGGAAGTCGCGGTAGGCCTTCTTGGTCACGATGTCCGCCGCGCCGTAGCGGCCGCGCGGGACGTTCGGGTCGTCCGTCTGCACCACGGTGCCGCGGTCCACCGGGTCGGGCACGACCTTCCACTTGATCGGTAGCGCGGAGGCGAAGCGGGGCCCCTCCCAGTAGGTCCACTTCGCGTCCAGCATCTCGCGGCTGCCGTCGAGGATGATCTCGGCGCCCGGGAGGGGCTTGGCGCCGACGCCGACCGCGCCGTGCGCCGCGGCGGCGAGGAAAAAGGGCAGGAGGCGGAGGAGGGCGGAGGGGGCGGGGATTTTCACGCGCGCAGCGAATCGCGGCGCGCGGGACCTCCGCAAGGGCGAAGTCACTGACCGGCGATCTCGCGCCACATTCCGCCGAGGTCGATCCGCCGCTCGCGGGAGCGGTTGATCCACTCGACCTCGGTGGACGCCCCGGGCGGCGTGAACCGGATGCCCCAGATCGGATCGAACGCCTCCGCGGAGAGGGAGTAACGCATATCCGCCAGCACGGTCGGGTCCGCGGGGCTGCGCGCCACCCACTGCTCCGAGAACCAAGCGAACCGCGCGAACGAGCCCCGCGTGTCGCGCGCGCGCTCGGCGGCCGTCAGGTCGCCCGGCCCCGCGAGCGGCAGCGACCAGCCCTCGCGGAGCGTGACCGCGCCGTTCCAGCCCACGCGCACCCGGTCGCTGTGGATCCGGCCGCCGTACTCGTAAAGGGTCCGCCAGACCAGCTGGTTGGCGAGGGTGGGCATCACCTCGAGGCGCACCGGGGCGTGCCCGCGGCGCGCGGCCAGCTCGCGCAACGCCGCCTCGGCGCGGCCGTGCTGGACGACGCCCACGCCGAGGTAGGCGAGCGCTAGGGCCAGCCCCGCGATCGCCGGCGCGGCTGACCGCCGGCCGAGCGCCCAAGCGAGGCCCGCGGCGAGCGGCAGGGTGAAGGCGGGATCCACCACCGCGATCCAGTCCCACCCGGCGCGGTGGTCGGAGAACGGCCAGAGCAGCTGCGTGCCGTAGCTGGTCGCGGCGTCGAGCAGGAGGTGGCTGAGGTAGGCGAGGACGGCCGCGAGCCACAGGGTCCAGCCGCGGCCGCCGGCGCGGGCGGCGGGCCGGAGCAGCCACGGCAGGACGGCGACCAGCGCGCCGACGGGGACGAAGGCGAACGCGTGGGTGAAGCCGCGGTGCGCGGCCACGGCGACGAGCGGGTCCGCCGCGCTGCGGATGAACACGTCGGCGTCGGGCAGCACGCCCGCGACGAGGCCGGCGAGCGCGGCGGTGCGGCCTAGGCGCCGCCCGCACGCGACGTGGGCGACGCTGGCACCGAGCACGGCGTGGGAGACGGGATCCATTGGCGCGGAGGAAACGCGGGGGCGGCCGCTTGGCAACCCGCGCCCGTCCCGGGCCTTGCGCCGCGCCGGGAAGCGGGTTCCTTCCCGGCGATGTCGTCCTGCCCGTTCCACGCCGCCGCGCCGGCCCCCGCCCCCGCGGCCGCCCCGGCGGATCCGGACGCCGAGCTCGCCTTCCTCGCGGAGGCCCATCCGGGCGGCGTGAAACCGGAGTGGCGCGCCCGCCTCGCCGCCGCCCTCGCCGCGGGCGAGCCCGCGCCGCTCACGGCCGCGGAGCTGACCTGGGCCGGCCGCATCGCCTGGCGCAACCACGCGCGCTGCATCGGCCGCCTCCATTGGCGGCGCCTGGAGGTGCGCGACCGCCGCGGCCTCGAGCACCCCGACGACCTCGCCACCAGCCTGCGGGAGCACCTCGAGTTGGCGCAGGGGGACGGCACGGTGCGGTCCTACCTCACGGTCTTCGCGCCCCCGGACCGTCCGGGCGGGCCCGCGCCGCGGATCTGGAACGCCCAGCTGTGCGGTTACGCGGGCCACCCGCGTCCCGGCGGCGGCATCCTCGGCGACCCGGCCAATGCCGCCTTCACCCGTCTGGCGCGGCGCCTCGGCTGGGCCCCGCCCGGCGAACCCACCGCCTTCGACCTGCTGCCTTGGATCCTGTCGGGCCGCGACGGGAAGCCGCGCCTCTACCCGCTGCCCGCCGGCCTCGTCCGCGAGGTCCCGCTCGCCCACCCGGGGATCCCGGGCTTCGCCCAGCTCGGCCTCCGCTGGTACGCCGTGCCCGTGGTCAGCGGGATGCGCTTCCACGCCGCCGGGACGGACTTCCCCGCCGCCCCGTTCAACGGCTGGTATATGGGCACCGAGATCGGCGCGCGGAACCTGGCCGATACCGACCGTTACAACCTGCTCCCGGCCGTGGCTGACCTGCTCGGCCTCGACCGCCGCCATCCCCGCACCCTCTGGCAGGACCGCGCCCTCCTCGAGCTGAACGCCGCCGTGCTGCACTCCTACGCCGCGGCCGGGGTCACGCTCGTCGACCACCATAGCGCGTCCGAGGAGTTCCTGCGCTTCTGCGGCCGCGAGGAGGCGGCCGGGCGGGCGGTGTCCGCGCGCTGGGACTGGATCGTGCCCCCGATCTCGGCGAGCGCGACGCGCGTCTTCCACACGCCGATGCGCGAGTTCCCCACCACGCCGGATTTCCATTCCCAGCCGCCGCCCGCGGGGCTCGCGTGACGGTTTTTCGCTCGCCCCGCCCGCGCGCCGGGCAAAACGTCTGCGCACCCCTGATGTCCCCGACGTCCCCTCCCCTCCCCCGCAAGGAATTCCTCGGCCTCGCCGCCCTCGGCGCCCTCGGGTTCGCCACCGGCTGCGCCACCACCGGCCGCCGCCCGGTGCCGCGCGACGGCATCCTGCGCCACGCCGCGATCGGCGCCGGCGGGATGGGCGGCACCGACCTCGACCAGCTCCGCACCCACCCGCGCCTGCGCGTCACCGCGCTGTGCGACACCGACGCGACCCTGCTGGCCGCCGCCAAGCGCAAGTTCCCGGACGCGCGCACCTACACCGACTGGCGCGAGCTGTTCGCGAAGGAGGGCGACGCCCTCGAGACCTGCAACGTCTCGATCCCGGACCATATGCACGCGGTGGTCGCGCTCGCCGCGATCCGCCGCGGGATCTCCGTCTACTGCCAGAAGCCGATGGCGCACGACGTCGCCGAGTGCCGCGCGCTCACCCTCGCCGCGGCCGCCGCGGGCGTCACCACCCAGCTGGGCACGCAGCACGCGGCGGGGCCGGGCGACCGGCTCGCCGTCCACCTCCTCCGCAGCGGCGTGATCGGCAAGGCGCGGCGTGCCTACCTGTGTTCCAACCGCTCGACCGCCGCCCGCTACCGCCTCGCGGGGCCGCGCCCCGCGGAGGGCGTCCCGCCCCCGGAATCCCTCGCCTGGGACCTCTGGCTCGGCAACGCGCCCGCCCGGCCCTACGCGCCCGGCCTCTACCACCGCACCACTTGGCGCTCGTGGCAGGACTTCGGCACCGGCTGGTCCGGCGACATCGGCTGCCACATTTTCGACGCGGTCTGGAAGGGCCTCGGCCTCACCGCCCCGCGCACCGTCACCGCCGAGGTGCAGGCCTCGTGGCGCACCACCCCGGCCCGCCGCGGCGACACCTGGCCGCAGGGCAACCACCTCACGTGGAAGTTCCCCGGCAACGCCGCCACCGAGGGAGCGGACTTCACCGTGGAGTGGTTCGACGGCGAGTTCTTCCCGCCCGCGGAGGCGCAGGCGATCGCCCGCGATCTCGGCTTCGCCAAGTACCCCGAGGAGGCCGCCCTCGTGATCGGCACCGAGGGCGCCCTGCTCCTCCCGCACACCTCCGGCCCGCGCCTCCACCCCGCCCCGAAGTTCGCGGACCTCACCCGCCCGAACCTCACCGGCCCCAGCCATTACCACGGCTTCATCGACGCGTGCCTCAACCGCACGCCCGCCGACTCCGACTTCGCCCGCTCCGGCCCGATG
>VHCY01000026.1 GCA_016871595.1 Verrucomicrobiota bacterium | reverse complement strand
CCTCGCGGCGCTGGGGCAGGCGGCGCTCAAGCCGTGGCGGCGGCACCTGCAGATGGTGTTCCAGGACCCGGTCGAGTCCCTCAACGCCCGCCACACCGTGGGGGAGATCGTGGCGGAGCCGTTCGTCATCCACGGGGAGGGCGACGCCCGGGAGCGGCGCGAGCGCGTGCTGGGGCTGCTGGAGAAGGTGGGCCTGCCGGCGGCGGCGGCGGACCGTTACCCGTTCGAGTTTTCCGGCGGCCAGCGCCAGCGCATCGGCATCGCGCGGGCGCTCGCGCTGCGGCCGCGGCTGCTGGTGTGCGACGAGCCGGTGTCGGCGCTCGACGTCTCGATCCAGAGCCAGGTGCTGAACCTGCTGCTCGAGCTGCAGCGGGAGCTCGGGCTGAGCTACCTGTTCATCGCCCACAACCTCGCGGTGGTGAAACACGTCTCCGACCGGATCGCGATTATGTACCTTGGGCGGATCGTGGAGCTGGCGCCGGCCGACGAGCTCTACGCGTCGCCGCGGCACCCCTACACGCGCGCGCTGCTCTCGGCGATCCCGCGACCCGACCCGCGCGGGACCCGCGAGCGGATCGTGCTGCAGGGGGACGTCCCCTCGCCGATCAGCCCGCCCGCGGGTTGCCCGTTCCATCCCCGTTGCCCGCACGCCACGGACCGTTGCCGCGTCGAGGCCCCGGCCCTGCGCGCGGCGCCGGGCCGCCCCGGGCACACGGTTTCCTGTCACCTCGACCTCTGAGCCCGCCCGCGGGCGCCGTCCCCGCCATCCCCTTCCCCGATGCCCCGCCCCACCCCGTTCCTCCTCGCCGTCCTCGCCATCCTGCTACTGGCCGCGTGCGGCCGCGATGCCGCGACGCCGGCGCCAGGGGCGGGGAGCGCGGGCGCAACGACAGCCACAGCGGCCCCGGCGATGGAGGCGGACCTCGCCCGCACCCTGCGGGAACAGGCGGAATTCTACACCTTCCGGCCGCTGAGCGAGTTGCCGGCGAACCTCGCGTGGCAGGACGGCGCGGACCTGCCGGAGTTCGCGGATCCCGCGGCGCGCAAGGGCGGGACCTACACCACCTTCATCGCCGATTTCCCGCGCACCCTGCGGACCATCGGCCCCGACGCCACCGGGGGCATCCGCCCCTTCCTGCTCGATTATGTGGAGCCCCGCTTCATCGAGCGGCACCCCAACCTCCCCGACGCCGGTTATCCCGGGCTCACCCGCCAGTGGGCGGTCGATGCGGCGAACGCGACCACCTACTACCGCATCGATCCCGCGGCGCGCTGGTCCGACGGGCGGCCGCTCACCACCGACGACGTGGTGTTCACCTTCTATTTCCTGCGCAGCCCGCACCTCGGCCAGCCTTGGTACAACGACTTCTACACGAAGAACTACACCCGGCTGATCGTGTACGACCGGCTCACCTTCGCTCTCGTGCACCCGGAGCGGAAGCCCGACCTCGCGACGCGCCTCGGCAACTTTTCGCCCTACCCGCGCCACGCCTACGCGGACTTCGGCCCCGGCTGGATCGAGCGCTTCCAGTGGCGCGAGACCCCGAAGGTCGGCGCCTACGAACTGCGCGACCGGGACGTGGAGAAGGGCCGGGCCGTCACGCTCACGCGGGTCAAGGACTGGTGGGCGGCGGACAAGCGGTTCTTCCGCGGGCGTTACAACTTCGACCGCTTCCGCCTCGAGGTCGTGCGCGATCCGGACAAGGCCGTGGAGGCCTTCGCGCGCGGCAACCTCGACGCCATCACCCTCGGCACGCCCAAGCACTGGTACGAGACCCTGCCTGAGACGCACCCCGAGGTCGCCGCCGGCCGCATTCTGCGTTTCCAGTTCTTCAACCGGGTGCCGCAGCCGGACTGGGGCCTGTGGATCAACCGCGCGCGCCCCCCGCTCGACCAGGCGGACGTCCGCGTCGGCCTGCACCACGCGGTGAACTTCGACCTCGTCTGCCAGCAGTTCTTCCGCGGCGACGCCGTGCGCCTGCAGACGCGCTCCGACGGCTACGGCTGGCGGATGCACCCGACGCTGCGCCCGCGCCCGTTCGACCCCGGGGCGGCCCGCGCCGCCTTCGCCCGCGCCGGCTTCACCCAGCAGGGCGCGGACGGGATCCTCGCCGACGCGGCCGGACGGCGCCTCTCGTTCACCGTCACCACCGGACGCCAGGACTTGCGGGACCTGCTGCCGATCCTGAAGCAGGAGGCGCTCAAGGCCGGCGTGGAACTGAAGCTCGAGGTGCTCGACCGCACCACCGGCTTTAAGAAGACGCAGGAGAAGAACCACGAGATCGCGCTCGTCGCCCTTAGCCGCTCGGTGGAGCTCTACCCGCGCTACTGGGAACTCTACCACGGCAGCAACGCGTACCACGACGCCTACACCCGCGACGGCCGGCCGACGCCCGTCGCCACCGGCGCGGTGCCCAATCCCGCCCCCAGCCAGATCCGGGCCCAGACCAACAATATGACGATGACGTTCACGCCGGCGCTGGACCTGCTGATCGAGGCCTACGACCGCGCGGAGACGCTCGACGAGGTGAAGCGGCTGGCGGCGCAGATCGAGGAGCTGATCTTCGCGGACGCGACCTGGATCAACGGCTGGTCGACGCCCTTTTAACGCGGCGCCTACTGGCGCCACGTGAAGTGGCCCGCGGGCTTCAACCCGATGCAGAGCCGGAACCTCGAGGAGTTCTTTGTGCACTGGATCGACCCGGCCGAGCAGGCGGAGGTCGAGGCCTCCCGGCGCACCGGGCGCACGTTCCCCGGCGGCCTCCAGCGCTTCGACCAGTTCCGCGAACCCTGAATTTTCCCCGTGCCCCTCCTGCCCCTCCTCCTCGCCCTGCTCGCCACGCTCCCGCGCGCCCTCGCGGCCGATCCGGCTCCCGCCGTGCCGAAAGGCGAGGTGCGCACCGGCTCCTTCGCCGCCAGCCGCGTCTACCCCGGGACCACCCGCGAGTACCAGGTCTACGTGCCCGCCCAGTACGACCCGGCGCGGCCCGCCTGCCTGCTGGTGTGCTTCGACGGCGCCGGCTTCTTCAACCCCAAGGGCGCGATCAAGCTGCCCGCCGTGCTCGATGAGCTGATCGCGCGCCGCGAGATCCCCGTGCTGATCGCGGTCGGCGTGAACCCCGGGGTCGTCCCGTCCGCGGATCCCGGGGCGCCGCCGCGCAGCCACCGGAGCCTTGAGTACGATTCCCTCGGCGACACCAACGCCCGTTTCCTGCTGGAGGAACTCCTCCCCGCGGCCACGCGCGGCCTGAACCTCACCGCCGACCCCGCCGGCCGCGCCGTCGCCGGCAACAGCTCGGGCGCGATCGCCGCCTTCACCGTCGCGTGGGAGCGCCCCGACCAGTTCCGCAAGGTCATCAGCCACATCGGCAGCTACACCAACATCCGCGGCGGCTACGCCTACCCGGGGATCATCCGGCAGACCAAGCCGGCCAAGCCCCTCCGCGTCTTCCTGCAGGAGGGCGTCAACGACCTCGACAACCTCCACGGCAACTGGCCGCTCGCCAACCGTGAGCTCGCCGCCGCCCTCGCCTTCGCCGGTTACGACCACCGCCTCGTCCTCGGCGACGGCGGCCACAGCGCCCAGCACGGCGGCACCATTTTTGCCGACACCCTGCGCTGGCTGTGGCGCGACTGGCCCCAACCCTGAAGCCCCACCCCGATGTCCCACCTCCTCCGCTCCCCGTTCCTCGCCGCGCTCCTGCTCACGGCCGCGCCCCTTCCCGCCGCCGCCCCCAGCGCCTTCCGGCCCACCCCGGACCACGAACCGCGCCCCGGCGTGCCCACGGGGACCGTCTTGCCCCAGACCGCCTGGTCGTCGCAGGTCTTCCCGGGCACCACCCGCGACTGGTGGCTCTACGTCCCCGCGCAATACCAGCCCGACGGCACCGCCGCGCTGATGATCTTCCAGGACGGGTCGAACTACCTTCGGCCCACCGGGCCGTGGCGGGCGCCCGTCGTCCTCGACAACCTGATCGCGCGCGGCGAGATGCCCGTGACGCTCGCGCTGTTCATCAATCCCGGGCACGACCCGGCGAAGGGCGCGCCCAAGCGGCCGGGCAGCCCCAGCAACCGCAGCCTCGAGTACAACTCCCTCGGCGACCGCTACGCCCGCTTTCTGCTGGAAGAGATCCTGCCCGCGGTCGCGAAGACCCACCCGTTTTCCGCCGATCCCGAGCGCCGCGCGCTCGTCGGTTCCAGCAGCGGCGGCATCGCCGCCTTCACCGCGGCGTGGGAGCGTCCCGACCAGTTCCGCAAGGTGCTCTCGACCATCGGGAGCTTCGTCCACCTCGCCGGCGGCGACGCCTACCCGTCCCTCATCCGCAAGACCGAGCGCAAGCCCCTGCGCGTCTACCTTGAGGACGCCTCGGGCGACCTCGACAACCCCTACGGCAACTGGCCCCTCGCCAACCAGCAGATGCACGCCGCCCTCCGCTATATGGGCTACGACGTCCGCTTCGACTACGCGGAGGGCTACGGCCACAACGCGGACCACGGGGGCAGCCTCTTCCCCGAGGCCCTACGCTGGCTTTGGCGCGCGGAGACCCACCGGCCGGAGATCGTGACCAAGGGCGACCTCGCCAGCGACTTCACCCTCCATCGCCTGCTCGTCGAGGGTGAGGGCTGGACCAAGGTCGTCGACGGCCTCGCCTTCGCCGACGCCCCCTGCACCGACGCCGCGGGCAACTTCTACTACTCGGATATGCGCCCGCCCGCGGCCGGCGTCTACCGCCTCGCCCCCGACGGGACCCGCACCCGGCTCAGCGAGGAGGGCGTCAGCGGGATGAAGTTCGGCCCCGACGGCCGCCTGTACGCCTGCCAGGGCGCCAAGCGCCGTCTGATCGCGATCACCCCCGCCACGGGCGCGGTCGAGGTGCTCACCGAGGACGTCCAACCCAACGACCTGGCCGTGACCCGCCGCGGGCACATCTTCTTCACCGAGACCGGCAAGAAACAGGTGACCTTCCTCGATCCGCGGACGCGCGAGAAGCGGCCCGCCGACACGGGCCTCGCGAACCCCAACGGCATCACGCTCTCGCCGCGCCACGACACCCTGGCCGTGAGCGAGGCGGGCGGGGAACACGTGCAGGTCTGGCGCGTGCAGGCGGACGGCACGCTGGACGCGCGCGCGCCCTATATGACCCTGCGCCGCCCGATCGACCCGAAGGGCGAGTTCAAGTTCAACCAGCCGCCACCGTACCGGAAGGCGTCGGGCGGGGACGGGATGACGAGCGACACCGCCGGCCGCTGGTACGTCGCGAGCCCCTTGGGCGTGCAGGTCTTCGACCCCACCGGCCGCCTCTGCGGCGTGCTCACCAAGCCGCAGCCCGACCAACCGCTCACCAGCTGCACGTTGTCCGGCCCCGGCCTCGGCTACCTCTACGTGACCAACGGCACCGCGATCTTCCGCCGCAAGGTGCAGGCGACGGGCAACCCTCCCCCCGCCGGCTGACGCCGCCCTGTCCAAGCCGGGCTCAGGGCGCCAGCACCGCGCGGGCGACCACCTCGGCGACGGCGGCGAGGAACGGCCAGGCCAGGGTCTCGTAGGCGTACTGGTCGTCGTTCATCACGCCGTCGGGATTGGTGTACACGACGGCGGCAAGCGCGAAGCCCCGCCCCGTGCGCGTGTCCTCGATCCACGTGTTCTCGACCGAGTTGCCGTAGGCGCAGCCGACCTTCGAGTAGATCCGGAGGTGGGCCGCGGGGATGACCCGCGCGAGCCCGGGCAACACGAACTTCACGTAGTCATCCGGATACTTGGCCGGGTCATAGACGGGATTAGTCGATTCGCGCGGGTACTCGCCCAGCGCGCGCACCAGGAAGGCCCGCTGCTCCACCGTCAGCCCCGGGAATCCCTTCCGCCCCGTGCGGAGCTCTGGCTTCACCACCGCAAGCAACAGGTCCTGCAGGTCCTGCAGGCGCACGGCGTTTTTGGTGTCGAAGGCGAGCGGTTCCTCGATCCGGCGGCCACCCTCCATCCGCGCCACGCCGAGGCTCTGGTCCGTCCAGAGGTCGTTCACCAGCGCGAGGGTGCTGTCGGGCTGCGCGATGCGGGCCGTGGCGCCGCCGTGCTCGAGGACGACTGGCCGGTGCTGGCGCTGCTCGGCGGGCGGACGCGCCTCGGCCAGCCGGTGGTGGATCCGGAAGGAGGTGAACCCGGCTTCCCACATCAATTCGTTGAGCCGACGCTGGCCCACGAGCTCGTAGAGGTGGTTGAAGGTGGCGTTGTCACTCACGAGGCAGATCCGGCGGATGCAGTGCCCGACGGTGACGGCGCCGCCCTCGCGGTTGGTCTCGTCCGTGTCGATCAGGCGGTCGCCGGGGAAGCGGGGCTCGAGGCGGAGGCGCGTCGCGAGGCCCCAGGCGGTGCCGTCGCGAGCGTTGCGCGCGTTGAGCTCGAGCAGGGCGGCGACCGCGGCGCTGAGCTTCACCGTGCTGGCGGGATAAAAGTATTTCGCGGGATCGCCGTAGGCGCTGCGGCGCACGCCGAGGGTGCCGTCAGGCAGGAGCACCGGTTCGGTGACGAGGACCTGGACGCGGTGCGCGCCAGGGTCACGGAGGACGGGGCCGAGCCGCTCCGCGTTCGACGCGAAGAGGGCCGCGAGGTCGCGTGGGGGCGGCACGGGCGTGGCGGTCAGCAGGGTCGCGGCGGCCAGCAATGTAAGGGCGAACTTGACCATAGCGCGGAGCCTTTCCGCCCGCCGTGCGGACCGCAACGCCGGAGGGGCGCCCGCGGTGCCGGCCGCGCAACGCGCGTTTGAAATGCGCCGGCGGGCCGCCCAGCCTGACCGGGATGCGCCCCCACCCCTGCCCGCGCCCCCGAACGAGGTTACCTTTCCTCGCCGCCCTGCTCGCGTTCACCGCCGCGGTCCTGCCCGCCGGCCAGCCCCCGCCCCGGACGGGCGCAACCGAGACCGCCCTCGACCGCTACGTCGCTCAGCCCGACCCGGCCTTCCGCTGGACGCTTGCGGCGGAGACCGCCGACGCGGCCGGCACCACCTTCGTGCTCGACCTCGTTTCGCAGCGGTGGCTCACGCCCGCCGAGGTCAACCGCCCCGAGTGGCGCCACTGGCTCGTCATCGTGCGCCCCCCGACGGTGAGCCACGCGACGGCGCTGCTGTTCCTCGGGGGTGGTTCCAACCGGCCCGGGCCCCCGCCGCGCGCGACGCGCGAGCTGGCCGAGATCGCGCGCGCGACCGGCAGCGTCGTGCTCGAGCTGCGCCAGGTGCCCAACCAGCCCCTCGTGTTCCACGGCGACGGCCGCGAGCGCACCGAGGACGACCTCATCGGCTACACCTGGGACCAGTACCTCCGCACCGGCGACGAGCGCTGGCCCGCGCGCCTGCCGATGACCAAGGCGGCGGTGCGCGCGATGGACGCCGCCACCGCCTTTCTCGCCTCGCCGGCCGGCGGCGGGGTCAAGGTCGACTCCTACGTGGTGTCCGGCGGTTCGAAACGCGGTTGGACCGCCTGGACCACGGCCGCGGTGGACCGCCGCGTGGTCGGCGTCGCCCCGGTGGTGATCGACGTGCTGAACGTCGAGGACTCCCTCCGCCACCACTTCCGCGCCTACGGGTTCTACGCGCCGGCGGTGGGCGACTACGTGCGCCACCGCATCGTCGACTGGGCCGGCACCCCGGAGCTGCGCGCGCTCTACGCGATCGAGGACCCGTTCAGCTACCGCGACCGCCTGACGATGCCGAAGCTGATCCTCAACGCGGCCGGCGACCAGTTCTTCACGCCCGATTCCTCGCGGTTTTACTTCACGGAGCTCGCGGGACCGAAACACCTCCGCTACGTCCCGAACGCGGACCACGGGCTGAAGGGCTCCGATGCCTACCAGACCCTCGGCGCATGGCATCACGCCCTGCTCCACAGCCGGCCACTCCCAAGCGTGACCTGGCGCCGCACGCCCGATGGCGCGCTCACGGTGGAGACCCGGCCCGCCGCCCGCCAGGCGCGGGTGTGGCGGGCGCACAACCCAGCCGCGCGCGACTTCCGCCTCGCGACCCTCGGGCCGGCGTGGACCTCCACCCCGCTGCCGGAGGGCGGCGCGCCCCACCGGGTGGAGTTGCCCGCGCCCGCGTCCGGCTGGGCCGCGACCTTCGCCGAATTCACCTTCGACGTGGGCGCGCCCGCCCCGCTGAAGCTCACCACCGAGGTCTTCATCACCCCGGACACGCTCCCCGCCGCCGCCCCGGCGGAGACGCGGCCAAGGGGCTTCCTCGGGAACGGCACCGCCCCCTGAAACGGCAGGCGCGGCCGTTCCGGGCCTAGCCGTGTCGCCGCAGCAGCCCGCGCCACGCCGCCCGGGCGAGGCCGAGGCCATCCCATGGCAGCGAGCGATGGAACGGGAAATAACGCCGCCGCACCGCGACCTCCTCCCGCCAGCTCGGCCACGGGCCGGCGGCGGGGCGATGGGCGCCGCACGCCGCGACCCGGATCGGGAGCGGCTTGAAGCGGACCCGGCCCTTCCACAACCGCAGCTGAAACTCGTAGTCGGCGGCGAGCGGCAGTTCCGGGTCGAACGGGCCGTTCTCCGCGAACAGCGAGCGCCGGTAAAAAGTGCCGGCGGGCGGCGCGAATTCCCCCGCGAGCGCGTTCACCCGCGCCGGCAGCCGCCGCAACTCCCCCTCGTCGGAGGCCGTTTCGCCCACGAGGACCCCCGCCTCGGTCTTGCGCGCCCAGACGAGCACCTCGGCCACGACGCCATCCCCGGCCAGACGGTCCCCGGGCCTGAGGAAATGGACCCAGTCGCCCCGCGCCCGCTCAATCCCGGCGTTCGCGGCCGCGACGCGGCCCGCGCCGGGCAGATTCACCACCGCCGCAAACTCCCCGCGCCGCGCTTCCAGCCACGCCGACGTCCCGTCGGTCGACCCCTCGTCCACCACAATCACCTCCACCGCTGCCCGCCGCTGCTCGAGGGCGCTGGCCAGCGTGGGGCCCAGCCGCGCTCCGGGGTTGCGGCAGGTCACGATGAGGCTGCAGGCGGGTTCGGCGGACATCGGCGGCAACCGACCAGCATCGGGACGCGGGGCGGCGTGTCGAATCCGGAAACCGGCCGGGGCGGCGTGGTGCTTGACCGCCCGGCGGCGCCGCGGGCAGCCTGCGATTGATGCCCGAACCCGCGCCCGTTCCGTCTCCCATCCGCCCGAGGTGGCTGCCCGCGCTCGTGGTCGCGGTCGTGCTCGGCGGGGTGCTGGTGGCGGTAGGGCTCTACTTTCTCGGCGGGGCGCGGCTCGTCTCTGAGGCGCGGCAGGCGTGGGCGACAGCGTTTGCCGCACTCGGCGCGGCGGGGCCCGTGGCGTTTTTCGGGGCGATGGCGGTGCTGCCGCTGTTCGGGTTTCCCATCTCGCCCTTCAGCCTCGCGGCCGGACCGCTGTTCGGCGCCAGCCTGGGCACCCCGCTGGTCCTCGTCTGCGGGATCGCGGCCATCGCGACCAACCTGACCCTCGCCTACTGGCTCGCGCGCCGCGCCCTCCGCCCCCTGCTCGCCCGCCTTGTCGCGCGCCTCGGTTACCGGTTGCCCGCCGCCGCCGGCGAGGACGCGACCGGCCTGATCATCCTCGTGCGCGTGACGCCCGGCCCGCCGTTCTTCGTACAGAACTACCTCCTCGGCCTGGCCGATGTGCCCTTCGGCCGCTACCTCGGCTGGTCCGCGCTGGTCCAGGGCGCGTTCGGCACCGCGGTGATGCTGTTCGGGGACGCCCTCGCGCAGGGGAGCGGCCGGATCGCGTTCCTCGCCCTCGGGCTCCTCGCCGGCCTCGTGGTCGCCACCCGGCTCGTGCGCCGGCATCTCAGCCGCGGGAAGGCCACCCCGTGAACGGCCGCGGCGCCGCGCCGGCGGCTGAAGCGACGGACGGCGGTCCGCGCCCGGAGAGCGTCTCCGCTTTCACCCGCCGGCTGAAGCAGCTGCTGGAGGGCACCCTCGGCAGCGTCTGGATCCGCGGGGAGATCTCCAACCTGCGGGCGCAGGCCAGCGGCCATACTTACTTTTCGCTGAAGGACGCGGGCGCCCAGCTGGCGGCGGTGCTCTTCCGCGGGGACGCGGCCCGCCAGACCGTGCGGCTGCGGGACGGCCTGCAGGTGATCGTGCACGGCGACGTCTCCGTCTACGAGGCGCGCGGCCAGCACCAGCTCATCGTGCGGGTGGTGGTGGACGACGGCGTGGGCCGCCTGCAGCGGGAGTTCGAGGCCCTCAAGGCGCGGCTGGCGGCCGAGGACCTGTTCGCCCGCGAGCGCAAGCGGCCCCTGCCCGCGCTGCCGCGGACGGTGGGCTTCATCACCTCGCCGACCGGCGCCGCGGTGCAGGATTTTCTCCGCATCCTCCAGCGCCGCGGCTGGCGGGGGCGCGTGGTGATTTTGCCCGCGCGCGTGCAGGGCGAGGGCGCGGCGGCGGAGCTCGCGGCCCAGCTGGCGCTGGCGGCGGAGGTCGGCGGCTTTGACCTGATCGTGATCGGCCGGGGCGGCGGCAGTCTCGAGGACCTCTGGGCCTTCAACGAGGAGCCGCTGGTGCGCGCGGTGGCGGCCTCGCCCATCCCGGTGCTCTCGGCCGTGGGGCACGAGATCGACTTCACCCTCTGCGATTTCGCGGCCGACCACCGCGCCGAGACGCCCAGCGCCGCCGCCGAGCTGCTCACCAGCGGCTTCGTCGCGGCCCTCGACCGGGCCCGCCACGCCGGCGAGCGCCTCGCCGAACGCGTCGACGCCAGCCTCGAGCGCCACGGCACCGCGCTCGACCACGCCCGCGCCCGGCTGCGGCTGCTCTCCCCGGCGGCGCGCGTGGAGCAGGCGTGGCAGCGGGCCGACGAGCTGCGCGGCCGGCTCGGCGCCGCCCTGCGGCACCTCGCCCAGCTCCGGCGCCAGGAACTGGCCGACGCCCGCGGCCGCCTGCTGCGCGCCTCGCCCGAGCCGCGCATCGAGCTCGCCTCCCACCAGCTCCTCTCCCTCTGGAAGCGCCTCCAGGCCGCCAGCCCGGCGTCCGTGCTCAACCGCGGGTTCGTCATCCTCCGCGACGCGGCCGGCCAGCCGGTGACCCGTCGGGCCGGAACCGCGCCCGGCGCGCCGCTCGAGGCCGAGTTCGCCGACGGCCGCCTCCGCCTCCGGGCCGAGCCGGGAAAATGAACCTTTTCCCGCGGCCGGCCGTCGTTACGGTCACGCCCGGCGCATGAAGCTCTCCGTCGTCATCCCCTGCTACAACGAGGTCCGCACCATCCGGCACATCGTGGACCGCGTGCGCGCCGCGCCGGTGGCCGAGCGGGAGATCATCATCGTCGACGACTGCTCGCGCGACGGCACGCGGGACCTCCTGCGCACGGAAATCGCGCCGCTGGTGGACAAGGTGCTGTTCCACGAGGTGAACCAGGGCAAGGGCGCGGCCCTGCGCACGGGGTTCCGCGCGGCGACGGGCGACGTCGTGGTGGTGCAGGACGCAGACCTCGAGTACGACCCGCAGGATTACCCGCGCCTGCTGCAGCCGATCCTCGAGGGGAAGGCGGACGTCGTGTTCGGCTCGCGGTTCCAGGGCGGCCAGCCCCACCGGGTGGTGTATTTCTGGCATATGGTGGGCAACAAGGTCCTCACCCTGCTCTCGAATATGGCCACGAACATCAACCTCACGGATATGGAGACCTGCTACAAGGTGTTCCGCCGCGAGGTGCTGCAAAAGATCGAGATCGAGGAGAACCGCTTCGGCTTCGAGCCCGAGATCACCGCGAAGGTCGCCCGCTTGGGCGTGGTGATCTACGAGGTGGGCATCAGCTACTACGGCCGCACCTACGCCGAGGGGAAGAAGATCGGTTGGCGTGACGGCTTCCGCGCGCTCTGGGCGATCGCGAAGTACAACCTGCTGCGCCGCTGAGGCGCGCGCGGGTTCAGACCTTCACCTCGACGCGCGCGCCGCCGGCCGCGGCCGAGCGGTAGATGGCCTCGAGGATGACCATATCGCGGCGTCCCATCTCGCCGGGCACCGGTGACTCGCGCCCCTCGCGCACGCAGCGCGCGAAATCGTCCATCTGCAGGGCCTGCTGGCTCTCCGGCGCCGCGCCGATCCGGGGCGCGCCCGCGCTCGTGCGGATCTGGATGCCCCCGTAGGGGAACGCCGGGGCGAACTCGATCCAGCCGCGCTCCCCCTCCGCCCGGAAACGGTCCTCGCCGCCGTTGTAACTGGTGCTGAACTCGCCCGCCGCGCCATTGGCGAACTCCATCGCCCACGTGATCCCCTCCTCGACGTCCCGGAACAGGTCCGCCCGCCGCTTCGGGTGCTCGCGGGCCCGCACCGCCACCGGCGCGAAGGTGGCGTGCGCCGCGCCGTCCGTGTCGGCCGCGAGGCAAGCCGCCTGGACGCAGTAGATGCCGATGTCCATTAGCGGCCCCCCGCCCGCAAGGGCCTTCTCCACCCGCCAGACGCGGCGGTTGATGGTGAAGGCGAGCCCGCCGGAGAGGCGCCGCAGGGGGCCGAAGTCCCCCTCACGCGCCAGCCGCCGCAGCTCGCGGTGATGGGGCTCGAAGTGCAGCCGGTAGCCGATCGAGAGGCGGACGCGCGCCGCGCGGCAGGCCGCGAGCATCGCGTTGCAGTCGGCCACGGTGTTGGCCATCGGCTTCTCGCAGATGACGTGCTTGCCCGCCCAAGCCGCCGCGATCACGTGCTCGGGGTGCAGGGCGTTGGGGGTGACGACGTAGACGATGTCGATGTCCGGATTGTCCACCAGCCGCGCCATCGTCGCGTAGGAATAGACGTTGCGCTCGGGGAACCCGAACTCGCGCGCCCAGGCGAGGCCCTTGTCGCGGTTGCCGGTGATCACGCCCCGCAAGGCGCACGCGCGGGTGAGGCGCAGGGCGGGGGCGAGCTGGCCGCGGCTGTAATTGCCGAGGCCGCAGAGGGCGACGCCGAGCGGGCGTTCGGGTTCGCCGGCCGTCCCGCGCGCGGGCCAGCCGAGGGTCGCGGCCCCCGCGGCCAGGCCGCCGAGGAAACTGCGCCGCGTCGCCAAGGGGTGGGGGTACATACGCGGCGCGAGCGTTGCCCCTTGGCCCCCGCCGACGCAAGCCACGGCCGCTTTCCCGCTCGAAAGCGCCCGGGCGTCCCGCCACGTTCGCGGCCGCCGACGATGATCCCCCGCGCCGCGCTCGTCCTGCTGCTCACCCTGCTCGTCCCCGCCCTTCGGGCCGCGGTGCGGGTCGAGCGCGTATTGCTCCCGGAAGGGGCCACCCCGGGCAGCTTCGCCGTCGCGCTGCCCGGCGGGGTTAACTTCTGCTACGACCCCGCCCGCGGCGGGTTGAGCTACGTCTGGACCGGCGGCTTCCTCGACCTTGCCCCCGCGCGTCCGGGCCCGGGCAAGTTCATCGCCGCCGCCCGGCTCCTCGGTCCCGTCGTCCACCGCGAGGACGGCCCCGCGCCGCTCCGCCGCGGCCAGCCCGAGACCGCGCCCGCGCTGGCCTTCACGGGCTACACCCTGCGGCCCGCGGCGATCGAGTTCCGCTACACGCTCGATGGCGTGCCGGTGCGCGAGGAGATCTCCGCCCGCCCCGATGGCCGCGGGCTGGTGCGCCGCTTCCTGCCCGGGGCCGGCGGCGACGCCCGCTGGTGGCACGTCACGGCCGGCCGGCCCCCCGCCGCGCTGGGCCGCGACGCCGCCGGCGCCCTCGTGCTCGAGGTCTCCTGGGAGGGCACGCCGTGAATCTGCGCCACCTCGCCCTCCGCTTCGCCCTCGCGCTCCCGGTGGCGGCCCCGGCCGGCTACGTGATCGAGGACGTCGCCCCGCCGCCCGGCATCCGCCCCGCGATCGCCGCCCTCACCTTCACGCCCGCGGGCGAGCTCGTGGTCGCCACCCGCGACGGCGAGGTCTGGCTCCGCGGCGCCGCCGGCACCTGGCGGCGATTGGCCGCGGGCCTCGATGAACCCACCGGGCTGATCGCCGATTCCGCCCGGCGGATCCACGTCGCCCACCGCCCGGAGATCCTGCGCGCGGAGGACCTCGACGGCGATGGCGCGGCGGAGACGTTTTCCGTCCTCGGCGGCGACTGGGGGCTCTCGCCGAACTACCACGCCTTCTTCTTCGGCCTCGCGCGCGACACCACGGGCGCCTTCTTCGGTGCACCCTCGCTCGAGTCCACCGTGGCCAGCGGCCCGGAGCAGAAGGCGGCGTACCCGCAGCTGCCCGTGCGCGGGCGGCGCAGCCTCGGCGACGTCCTCGAGTTTTCCGGCCACCGCTCGGAAACCCCGTGGCGGGGCTGGATGCTGCGGATCACGCCGGACGGGCGCAGCGCGCCGTTCGCGGCCGGGTTCCGCCAGGCGAACGGGCTCGGCCTCAGCCCGGAGGGCGCACTGTTCGCCACGGACAACCAAGGCGACTACAAGCCGTCGACCGGGCTGCTGCATGTCGCGGCTGGGGATTTCCACGGGCATCCCTCCGGCCTCAAATGGGAGCCGGGCCACGATCCCGCTGCGCTCAGCCTCGAGGTTCTGTGGCGGCGGCTGAAGACCCCGGCGATCGTGTTTCCGCACGGTCCGATGGGCCAATCGCCCGGGCAACCCGTCTGGGACACCACCGGAGGCGCCTTCGGGCCCTTCGCGGGCCAGGTCTTCGTGGGCGATTACAGCCGGCTGGTGGTGCGCGCGGAACTCGAGGAGGTCGCCGGCACCTGGCAGGGCGCGTGTTTCCCGTTCCTCGGGCGCAACGACGCCCCGCCGCACGTGCGCGGGGCACGGCTCAAGTCCGGGTCGACGCGGGCGGCCTTCGGGCCCGACGGCGCGCTCTACCTCGGGGCCACCGCGGGCTGGGGCGCGGGCGAGGACGGGCTGCAGCGGGTGCGGTGGGACGGCCAGGCCGCGTTCGAGGTGAGCTCGTGGCGGCTCACGGACGAGGGTTTCCGCCTCACGTTCACCCGGCCGGCCGACCCCGCGCACCTCGCGGATCCGGCGCGGTTCCCGCTGCGCCGCTTCCGCTACCTCTACCACGCCCGCTACGGCTCGCCGCGCGTCGACGAGACGCCGGTCCCGCTCGCGGCGCTGCGCCCGGCCGCGGATGGCCGGTCGGTCGAACTCGTCCCCCGCGAGTTGGAGCCCGGGTTCGTGTACGAGCTCCCGCTCCCTGAGCTGCGCGCGGCCGAGGGCGGCCCGCTGGTCAACCCCCTCGCCTACTACACCCTCAACCGCCGGCGTGACGGCCGCGGCGCGACCGGCGGCACCACGCGGCTCGCGGCCCCCGGCGAGGGCACGCGCGGCGGGCGGGAGAGCGCGGCGGACCTGCGCGCGCCCGGCGCCCTCGTCGCGGCCGGGGCGGAGGTTTACCGGCTCTACTGCGCCGGCTGCCACCAGCCGGACGGCCGGGGCATCCCGGGCGGGGCGGCCAACTTCGTCGCGGACCGGTCCCGCCTCGCCCAGCCGGACCGCGACCTCCTGGCCATCATCGAGCAGGGCAACGAGGCGCGCGCGATGCCCGCCTTCGGCGCGATCCTTTCCCCGCTGCAGCGGCAGGCCGTGCTGGCCTACCTGCGCTCGGCGTTCGGCGCACCCGCCCCCTGAGCGGTCACCGGCCGGCGCCGGTGGCCGGGGGCGTCGCGGGCCGGCTCGGCACGCGCACCCACCGCATCCCGGCGGCCTCCGCCGCCCGGATGCCCGGCTCGGCATCCTCGAAGACCAGGCAATCGGCCGGGGCCACGCCCATCCGCCGGGCGGCCAGCAGGAACATATCGGGCGAGGGCTTGCCGTGGGTCACATCATCCGCCGTCACCACGACGGGGAACAGCGGGGCCAGGCCGGTGATCGCCAGCGAGCGCTCGACGATGGGGCGCGGGCCACCGGAAGCGATGGCGACGGGCCGAGCCCCGGCCGCGCGCCGGGCGATGGCGGCGACGGGCTCGATCACCCGGACCTCCGCCTGCAGTTCCAAGAAGAGCGCCTCCTTGCGGTGAAAGACCGCCTCGGGATCGATCGTCAGCCGGTAATGCGCCGCGAACAGTTCGGCCACCTTGCGCGTCGGCACACCCCCGAGCGCATAGAACAGGTCCTCGTCCAGGGCCTCGCGCAGCCCCGCCTCGCGCATCGCGGCCGCCCACGCGCGGAAGTGCAGGGGCATCGTGTCCACGAGCGTCCCGTCGAGATCGAAGATGTAGCCGGCGAATTCGCCCGGCGGCAGTTCCAGCAGCATAGGGGCCGGGACGCTGCGTCCGCGGCCCCCGCGAGGCAAAGCGAAAGCGGCCGCCGCTCAGCCGCCCGCCGCCCGCCGGGGCGAGGCGCGGGGCGCGCGCAGCGCGAGATCCCGGCCCACCGGCAGCTCGCGCAGGTGCTCGGGCGCGAGGTAGGCCTCGGCCGCCTGGCGCGGGCTGATCGGCGGCCAGTGGGAACGCCCAAGGAAGTAGGGCGTCCACGGCAGCGGCTGCACGCGGAGCCCCTCCTCGAGCTCGCTGCGGACGCGCACGCACCATTTCAGCGCGCGGCGGTACGCGGCCCGGTCGTCGAAGGCGACCACGACCTTGAGGTAGCCCGGATCGGCCACGGGGGCCGGCAGGGCGGGAAGGCGGACGGGTTCAGGGGAGGACAGGAGGGAGCTCATGGGCAGCGACTGGGTTGGCGGAGGGGAAGAGCGGGGACACGAGCGCGGGGATCCGGAGGAAATCCGCGGAGAGGGCCGGAAACGGTTCGCCGCGCCCGGGCGCCGGGGCTAACTCTTCCGCCGCCAACGCGTCCCCGCCCCTCGTGCCCAAGGTCACCTATCCCCTCTCGCTCAAGGTCTCGCTCTGGCTCGCCGCGAACCTGCTGCTGCTCGCGATCCTCGGGGCCGGTTTCTTCATCACCCAGGGCGGCGTCGGCTGGAGCGCGCTCGTGGCCGGGCCCAGCGGGGACCGCGTGCAGGCGCTGTTCAACGTCATCGCGGGCGAGGCCGCGGCCGCCGCGCCCGGACCCGCCCGCGACGCGGTGCTCGCCCGCTTCGGCGCCGCGTACGGCGCGCAGTTCTCGCTCCACGGCCCCGGCGAGCTCGCCCTCGCCGGCCACCGCGCCGCGCTGCCCCCTGCCCTGCGGGAGCGCCTCGAGCTCCGGGGGCCGCCCCGACCCTTTCCCGGCGGACGCCCACGCGACCGCGGCGAGCGGACGGAAGGAGGTGAGCCCGGCGCGAGGCCCGGCGCCGGGGACCCCGCGGACGCCCGCCTCGCGCTGCGCCCCCGGCTGGAAGGCGAGGGTCCGTTCCGCGGCGAGGGCGCGCCCTTCCCCGCGGCGGAGCTCCGCCCGTTCCGCTTCATCTCCCGCACGCAGGACCCGCCCGCCTACTGGCTGGGGCTCCGCGTGAACTTCACCCCGGCCGACCGCGAACGCCCCGGGCGGCCGCCCTTCGCGATCCTGCTCGCCCGCCTCGACACGCTCCCCGGGCTCCTCCACCTGCTCAACCTCCAGTCCTGGCTCCTCGGCGCGGGCGCGGTCCTCGCGCTCTCCATCCTGTTCTGGCTGCCCCTCGTGCGCGGCATCACGCGCTCCCTCCGCGACCTCACCGCCGCCACCGGCCACATCGCGGAGGGCCGGCTCGACACCCGCGTCGACACCCGCCGCCGCGACGAGCTCGGGCACCTCGGGGAATCGGTCAACCGGATGGCCGCGCGCCTCGAGGCCCAGCAGCACGGCCAGAAACGCTTCCTCGGGGACGTCGCCCACGAGCTCTGCTCGCCCCTCGCCCGCCTCCAGCTCGCGACCGGGATCCTCGCGGACCAGGCGCCCGCGGGCCTCCGCGACACCGTCGGTGACGTGCGCGAGGAGGTGCAGCAGATCAGCACCCTCGTGAACGAGCTGCTCGCCTTCACCAAGGCGGGGCTGCAGCCGCGCACGGTCACGCTGGCACCGGTGGCGGTCGAGCCGCTCGCGCGCGAGGTCGCGGCCCGCGAGGCGCCGGGCCATCCGGTCGGGTTCGCGTTCCCGCCGGACCTGCGCGTGGCCGCCGACGCCGACCTGCTCCGCCGCGCCCTCGCCAACCTGGTGCGCAACGCCGCGCGCTACGGCGGGCCGGGCACCCCGGTCACGCTCTCCGGCGCCACCGCCGCGGGCCGGGTCACGCTTGCGGTGGAGGACGAGGGCCCGGGCGTGCCGGCGGCCGACCTGGACCGGCTGGGGGAACCCTTCTTCCGGCCCGAGCTGGCGCGCACGCGCGAGGGCGGCGGGGTCGGGCTCGGCCTCGCGATCGTCCGCGCGAGCGTCGCCGCGTGCGGGGGCGAGGTGCGCTTCGCCAACCGCGCACCGCGGGGCTTCCGCGCGGAGCTGATACTCGCCGCGGCCTGAGCCGGACTCATGCGGGACGCCGCGTTCACGGAACCTTTACGCGGGGCTTACACCTTTCCCGCGCGCGGCTCATCCGGGCCGAACACGGACGCGGTTCAATGGCGGCCGTCCCCCGCGGACCCCGCTTCCCAGCCCTCCCCCCGGAGGGCGGGTGGCCCGCGGGGCACCCGGCCCAATGATCCTCCGTTCCCTCGCCCTCCTCGCGCCGCTCGCCGCCACCGCCCTCGCCCAGCCCCGCCCCGACCCGGACCATCCGTCCCCGGGCCGCGGCGGCCCCGCCTTCCGCGGCCACCCGCTGGTGCGCGTGATGGACCTCGACCGCGACGGCGCCCTGAACGGGACCGCCCGCGACCGGCGCCTAGCGTTCGAGGCGCCGGTACTTGATCCGCCGCGGCTGGTCGGCCTCGCGCCCGCGGCGGCGGCGGAAGTCCTCGAGGTAGCCCGAGTAGTTGCCGTTGTGCCAGAACACGGTGCTGTCGCCCTCGAACGCGAGGATGTGCGTCGCCACCCGGTCGAGGAACCAGCGGTCGTGGGAAACCACGACCGCGCAGCCCGCGAACTGCCCGAGGCCCTCCTCGAGCGCGCGGATCGAGTTCACATCGAGGTCGTTGGTCGGCTCGTCGAGCAGCAGCACGTTCGCGCCGCCGCGCAGCAGGCGGGCGAGGTGGACGCGGTGGCGCTCGCCGCCGGAGAGGATCCCGACCTTCTTCTGCTGGTCGGCCCCGGTGAACCCGAACTGGGCGCAGTACGCGCGCGCGTTCACCTCGCGCCCGCCCAGCCGCAGGAGTTCCTCCCCGCCGCTGATCGCCTCGAAGATCGTGGCCCCGTCCGGCAGGCCGTCGCGGGACTGGTCGACGTGGGCCAGCTTCACGGTTTCACCTAGCCGGAGCGTGCCCTCGTCGGGTTGCTCGGCGCCCGTGATGAGCCGGAAAAGGGTGGTCTTGCCGGAGCCGTTGGGCCCGATGACGCCCACGATCCCGCCCGGCGGGAGGGCGAAGGAGACGTCCGTGAACAGGAGCCGGTCCCCGTAGGCCTTGGCGAGGCCGCGCGCCTCCACCACCAGCGTGCCGAGCCGCGGGCCGGGCGGGATCACGAGCTCGTACTCGCGCTCCTGGGTGGCGACGTCCTCGCGCAGCATCGCCTCGTACGCGTTGATGCGGGCCTGCGACTTGGCCTGGCGCGCGCGCGCCGACTGGCGGATCCACTCCAGCTCGCGGGCCATCGCCTTGCGCCGGCGGTCCTCCGTGCGCTGCTCCACCGCGAGGCGCCGCTGCTTCTGCTCCAGCCACGAGGAATAGTTGCCCTGCCACGGGATCCCGTGGCCGCGGTCCAGCTCGAGGATCCACTGCGCCACGTTGTCGAGGAAGTACCGGTCGTGAGTCACCGCAATCACGGTGCCCGGGTAACGCGCGAGGTGCTGCTCGAGCCAGTGGACGCTCTCGGCGTCGAGGTGGTTGGTAGGCTCGTCGAGGAGCAAAATGGACGGTTTGCGGAGCAGCAGCCGGGCGAGGGCGACGCGCCGGCGCTCGCCGCCGGAGAGGGCGTCGACGGGCTGGTCCCCGGGCGGGCAACGCAGGGCCTCCATCGCCATCTCGACCTGCGGCGCGGTGTCCCAGGCATCGAGGGCGTCGATCTTCTCCTGCAGTTCCCCCTGGCGCGTAAGGATGGCGTCCTTGGCCGCGTCGTCGGAGGCGGCGGCGAGCTCGTCCCAGGTGGCGTCGTAGGCGGCGACCAGGTCGGCGAGGGGCCGCACCCCCTCCTCGACGCAGGCGCGGACGGTGGCGCCGGGGGTGAGGCGGGGTTCCTGCTCGAGGAGGCCGAGGGTGTAGCCGGGCTCGAAGTGGAGGCGGCCCTCGATCTCGGTGTCCTCGCCGGCGAGGATGCGGAGCAGGGAGGACTTGCCGGAGCCGTTGAGGCCGAGCACCCCGATCTTGGCCCCGAGGTAGAAGGACAGGGAGATGTCGCGGAGGATCTCCTTGCGTTCGATCTTCTTGGAGACACCGAGCATCGAGAAGATGATCGTGGGGGCGGCTTCGGGCTTGGGCACGCGGTGCGATTACCGGGGGCCCCGCGGCAAGAGAAGCGGAAACTCGCGGGAAAAGGGCGTTGCGTGCGCCGGCGCGGTCGGCCTTGCTGCTTGTCCCCCCCGGTCCCACCCGCCCGGAAGCCCCTCCCCCGTGAATCCGCTGCTGCGCTCGCTCGTGCCCGTTCCGGGCCTCCGCCTGGCCCCCGAGGGCCTCTGGCGGGCGGCCGGGCTGGTGCTGGCGGCGGCACTATTTGCGCTGGTCCGGGGCAACGGTTACGACTGGGGCGGCGTGCTGACTTACGCCGCCTACCTGCTGGCCTACGTGCTGCTCCCGGGCGCGGTGGTGCTGGCCTGGGTCGAACGGCGCCCGGTGGGCTGGGGAGGGCTGCTGGCCCTCGCGCTGCCGGCGGGATTCGCCCTGGAGGCGGTCAGTTTCCTCGGCGCCGCGGCGGCCGGACTCCGCGACCTCCACCTCTGGTGCCCCCTCGTCTGGCTCGCGCTGGCCGCGCGGCTGCGCCGGCGCCGCGGGCGGCCGCTCCTGCGCCTGCGGCTCGCGGGCCACCACGCGGGTCTCGCCGCGGCCCTCGCCCTCGCCTTCCTCGGCACCGTCGTGATGGCGGCCAGCCAGATGTACGCCGAGTCGCCCCTCGCCGACGGCCTGCCCACCCGCGCGATCTTCCACGATTGGGTCTACCTCATCAGCCGGGCCGGGGTCATCAAGCACACCTGGCCCCTCGATGACCCCAGCCTCGCCGGCACCCCGCTCCAGTACCATTACCTGATGATGGTCCACGCCGCCGCGGCCTCCTGGACCACCGGCCTCGAGCTGGGCTCGTTGCTGCTGCGCCTGATCTACGCCCCGCTCGGGCTGGCCCTCGTGGCCCAGGCCTACCTGCTCGGCCGGCGCTTGGCGCGGACGCCCTGGGGCGGGATCCTCGCGGCGCTCCTCCTCGTGTTCGTCAGCGAGGTCTCCCTGCGCCCCTCCTACGGCGAACCCCTGTTCCTCGGCCTCTTCGTCCGGTGGCTGTTCGTCAGCCCGACGTTCTTCCTCGGGATGGTCTACTGCGGGGCCCTGCTGCTCGCCGTGCACCGCTGGCACCGGGCGCCCGCCGGCGACCTCCGCCGCTACGCCTGGGTGGGCCTGCTCGCCGCGGGCGGCACCGGGGCCAAGGGCACCCTCGTGCCCGTGGTGCTCACCGCGCTGGGACTCTGGGCCGGCTGGCGCTGGCTCCGGACCCGCCGCCTGCCGTGGGAGACGGTCGCCTGCGCCCTGGTGCTCCTTGCGGCCTTCAGCGTCGTCTACCTCGAGACGATGGCCTCCTGGCGAAGCGGTGATGCCCGCCTGCACCCGTTCCACGTCTTCCAACTGACCGGCTTCTGGAAGGAAAATCTGCCTACGCTGACCGCCACCCTCGCCCCTTGGCTACCCGGCCGCACCGCCGGCTGGGGCGCGCAACTGCTCTGCGCCCTCGCCATCTTCGCCGGGACCTGCGGCGTGCGGCTACTCGCCCTGCCCTACCTCCTCGGCGCGGACCGGACCCGCCGCGACCCGCTCCTCGTCGGCTGGCTGGGGTCGTTTTTCGTCGCCTGCCTCGCGATGGGGCTGCTGCTCGAGCTGAACAGCTACGGCGAGCTCTACCTGATCCTGATGATGCGGCTGCCGCTCTCGGTGCTCACCGCCGGGTTCCTCGTGGCGGCCTGGCGCCGCGCCGCGGTCTGGCAGGCCGGCCGCGGCCCCATCTGGACGCGGCGCCCCGCGGTCACCCGGGGCCTGCTGGCCACCGGCGCCCTCGTGCTGCTGCTCACGGTCGGGCTGCAGGGCTCGCTCTGGTGGCGCCGCAACCTGCCCGGCTTTGGCGAGTGGGCCCGCACCGCCAGCGACCTCCGCCCCGATCCGGAGATGCGGGACCTGCGGGAGGCGTTGCTCTGGATCCGCCAGCACACGGAAGCGGACGCGGTGCTCGTCCCCAATGCCTTCACCCCGGAGAATATGCGGCGCGACCACTGGGGGGCGCTCGACCGCACGCTGATGGGAGTGCACTTCTACTACTCGGCCCTCGCGGAGCGCCGCCTCTGGTTCGAGGGGCCGAACTACATCCTCGACACGACCAAGGCCCGGATCCGCGCCAACCTCGCGGCCAACTTCTTCTACCGCGGCCAGCCTCTCGAGGCGGGTATCGTCGCCACCGCCCCCAGTTACGCGCTCATCGACCGCCACCTCCGCGACGGGGCGGCCGTCACGCTGCCCGTGGGCGCGCGCGTCTTCGCCAGCGACCGCTTCGAGGTCTACCGCCTTTCCCCGGCGAAGCCCGAGAGCGGCGACGGCGGCCTCTGACCGCCGCGCCGCCGGTCAGGCCCGCGGCCGGACCGGCTGATACACCGTCTGATCGAGGTCCGCGGCGAGCCGGTGCCGGAAGGTGGGCAGGTCGCGCACCGCGCGGAGCGCGATCAGTTGCCGCGCCAGGTTGCCGACCGCGGTGCCCTCCAGGGCGAAACTCACCACCGGCACGCCCGCGGCGTCGGCCGTGGCCTGGCACAGCAGGCGGTTGCGGGAGCCGCCACCGACCATCAGGATCCGCCGGAAACGGCGGCCAGTCATCCGCTCGAACGCCCCCAGGGCATCCGCGTGGCCGCGTCCCAGGGAGTCGCAGATTAGGCGCACGTAACCCGGCAACCCGGCCGGAACCTTCAACCGGCGCGCGCGCAGGTGGGCGTCGATCGCCGCGCGCATCGAGGTGGGATTGGTGAAGGCCGCATCGGTCACCTGCAACAATCCCGCCGGGGCGGGCAGCCGGCCCGCGGCGTTGATCAGGGCCGCCCATTCGCGGTCGTTGCCCGGCCGCCGGGCGAAATCCTTCAGCATGCCCTCGAGGAGCCACAACCCCGGCACGTTGGTCAGCGGCCGGTAACGGCCGTCGGCGATGCGCTCGTTGGCCACCCGGGCCGCAAGCGCCTCGGGCCCGAGCACCGGGGTGTCACTCTCGAAGCCCAGGAGCGACCAGGTGCCCGAACTGAGGAAGGCGTCCCCGCCGTCCGGATCGGCCGGCATCGCGTCGTAGGCGCAGGCGGTGTCGTGCCCCGGGACGGCGATCACCTTGGTCCGGCGCAGCTGGGGGGCACTCCCGGCGACCGCGGGCAGCAGCCGGCCAAGGGAGGCGCCCGGCGGCAGCGGCGGGGTGAACCAGCCGGGGGGCAGACGGAAGTGGTCGAGGGTGGCCCGGGACCAATCGCGCGCGCGGACGTCGATCAGCTGCGAGGTGCTCGCCACGGTGAACTCGTTCTCCATCCGGCCCGAGAGCAGGAAATTGAAGTAGTCCGGGAGGAGCAGGCAGCGCGTGGCGAGGTCGGTGATGGCCGGGCAGCGGGCCACGGTCTCCGCCAGTTGCAGGGAGGTGTTGTAGAAGACGTTCGGGATGCCCGTGGCGGCGTAGATCCGCTGCAGGGCGGCGGGGGTCCGCGCCAGACGACCCAGCCCCTCCTGCGTGCGGGCATCGCGGTAGGCGTGCACCGGGAAGACGAGGCGGCCCGCGTCGTTCACCAGCGCGTAGTCCACGCCCCAGCAGTCGACGCCCACCGAGGACAGGACGGCCCCGCGGGGCAGGGCGGCGGCGGCCGCGCGGAGGCCCGCCTGCGCCTCGTGCCAGAGCGTGCCGAGGTCCCAGTAGTCGTGCCCGGCGAGGCTGCGGAAGGCGTTGGGGAAACGGTGGACCTCGGTCAGGCCGAGCCGGCGGCCGTCCCAACGGCCGAGGATCACGCGGCCGCTGGTGGCGCCGAAGTCGAGGGCGGCGGAGTAGACGGTACGGGGCATCGCCCGGAGCAAAACCGCCGCCGGGGCGGCGTCACGTGAAATTCGCGGGCGCCGGCCCGCCGGGAAAATCCAAGGAATCCCGTTGCCAGCGCCCCGCCGTGGCGCAGCTTCAGCGGCTCAACCATGCTCAACCGCGAGCGCACTCCCCTCACCGGCCGGCGGGTCCAGCTGATGGCCACCTGCCTCTGCGACGCCTTCTACGACGATGTGGCCGCGGCCACGGTCGAGGTGCTGGAACACGCCGGGGTCGAGGTCGCCTTCCCGGAGGGCCAGACCTGCTGCGGCCAGCCCGCGTTCAACGGCGGCGACTGGCCCGCCTCCCGCCGCGTGGTGCGCCACACGGTCCGCACCTTCGCCGGGGAGGACCCGGTCGTCGTCCCCAGCGGCTCCTGCGCCGCGATGCTCTTCCACGGGGCGGTGCTGGAATTCGAGCGCGAACCGGACGCCCCCGCGGTCGAGGCCCTCGGCCGCCGCACCTGGGAACTCGCCGACTATCTCGTCAACGGCCTCGGGGTCCGCACCTGGCCCGGCCGCTACCCGGCAAAGGTCGCCCTGCACCGCTCCTGCCACTCCCGCGGCACCGACAGCGTCGCCGCCGCCCTCACGCTCCTCCGCTCGATCGCCGGGGTCGAGGTGGTCGAGTTCGGCGAGGCTGAACAGTGCTGCGGCTTCGGCGGCACCTTCGCCGTGACCTTCCCGCACCTCTCCGGCGCGA
>VHCY01000025.1 GCA_016871595.1 Verrucomicrobiota bacterium | reverse complement strand
GCCTGGTAGATCGGCGGGATGGAATTCTCGCCGAACTGGACGTCGACGACGGGTCCGATGACTTGGACGATTTTGCCGGTGTTCATTGTCTGAAAGGGAGAGGGGGTGAGGGTGGAGCGGTCAGGCGGCGGTGAACTGGGCGGCGGCGATCTCGAGGATCTCCTGCGTGATGGCGGCCTGGCGGGCCTTGTTGTACTCGAGCGTGAGGTCGCCGAGCAGCTTGGTCGCGTTGTCCTTGGCGGTCTTCATCGCCACCATTCGCGCGCTGTGCTCCGAGGCCTTCGCGTCGAGCACCTGCTGATGGATCTCGCGGTTGACGTACAGCGGCAGGAGCGCCGTGAGCACCGTCTCCGGATCCGGCTCGAAGAGCATCTGCTGGCTGGCCGCCTGACTGGTGCGCGCGCCCTCGCCGGCATCGGCGCGGAGGTCCTGCAGGACATCCTTCACGCTGGAGAGCGGAAGCAGCGGCAGGAGCGTGGGGACCTGGATCAGCGTGTTGCGGAAGTGCGGCCAGAGGATCTCCACGGTGTCGACCGTCCCCTCGAGGAACTGCTGCACCAGATACTCGGCGACGACCTTTATCTCGCTGAACGCGACGCGGTCGCTGACCGTGAAATCCGCCAGCAAATCGCGGTGGGTGCGGGCGATGAACTGCGCGCCCTTGCGGCCGATCACCACATACTTCGCCGGGGTGGTGATCTCCGTGACCATCTTGAAGAGGTTCGAGTTCAGCGGGCCGGCGAGGCCCTTGTCGGTCGTGATCAGGAGAATGCCGCGGGTGCGGACCTCGCGGCGGACGAGGAACGGATGGTGGGCTTCCTCGACGCGGTCGGCGATCGCGGCCAGCATCCGAGCCATCAGTTCAGCGTAGGGCCGGCCGGAGAGGGCCGCCTGCTGGGCCTTCTTCATCTTCGAGGCGGCCACCAACTCCATCGCCTTCGTAATCTGGCGGGTGTTCTTGACCGACTTGATGCGGCGGCGGATGTCGCGGGTGGAAGCCATGCGCGGGAAGGGAGGCGTGAGGTGGGCTGGCGCCCGGAAAGGGCGCCGGGGATCAGGCGGTGTAACCAGCCTTCCACTCGTCGCACGCGGCCAGAAGCTTGGCCTCGAGGTCCTTGTCGAGCGCGGCCTTGGTGCGGATCTCGGTGAGGAGGGCGTCCTTGCGGCGGGTGAAGAACTCCTTCAGCGCCGTGGCCGCGGCCACCACCTTCTTGACGTCGATCGGATCGAAGAAGCCCTTTTGCATCGCGAACAAGACCGCCACCTGCAACTCGATCGGCAGCGGGCTGAATTGGGGCTGCTTGAAGAGCTCGACGATGCGGGCGCCGCGGTCCAGCTGGGCCTTGGTCTTCGCGTCGAGGTCCGAGCCGAACTGGGCAAACGCCGCGAGCTCGCGGAACTGCGCCAGCTCGCCCTTCAGTTTGCCGCCGACCTGCTTGGTGGCCTTGATCTGCGCGGCCGAGCCGACGCGGGACACCGAGAGACCGACCGACACCGCCGGGCGGATGCCCTGGTTGAAGAGGTCCGTCTCTAGGAAGATCTGGCCGTCGGTGATCGAGATGACATTCGTCGGGATGTAGGCCGAGACGTCGCCCGCCTGGGTCTCGATGATCGGCAGGCCGGTGAGCGAGCCCTTCCCCTCAAGCCGGGCGGAACGCTCCAGCAGGCGCGAGTGGAGGTAGAACACGTCGCCCGGGTACGCCTCGCGGCCGGACGGACGCTTCAGGATCAGCGAGATCTGGCGGTAGGCGACGGCGTGCTTGGAGAGATCATCATAGACGATCAGGGCATCCATCCCGTTTTCCATGAACCACTCTCCCATCGCCGCGCCGGAGAACGGGGCCAGATATTGGTTGGCGGGGTTGTCCGCCGCGGGGGCCGCGACGATGATCGTGTACTCGAGGGCACCCGCGGACTCGAGGGCGCTGATGGTGCGGACGATGTTCGAGTTCTTCTGCCCGACCGCGACGTAGATCGAATAGACGGGGCGGAAGTTCTTGTCGCCGCTCGCGAGCCCGACCTGGTTGATCTTCGCTTGGTTGATGATCGTGTCGATCGCGATGGTCGTCTTGCCCGTGCCCCGGTCGCCGATGATCAGCTCGCGCTGGCCGCGGCCGATCGGGATCATCGAGTCGATCGCCATGATGCCCGTGAACAGGGGCTGCGAGACGGACTTGCGGACGATGATGCCGGGGGCGATGCGCTCGACCGGGTAGAACTCGGAGGCGCCGATCGGACCCTTGCCGTCCACCGGGTTGCCGAGCGCGTCGACTGTGCGGCCGAGGAGGGCCTTGCCGCAGGGCACCGAGAGCAGGCGGCCGGTGGTCTGGACCTCGTCGCCCTGCTTCAGCTTGGAAATGTCGCCCAGCACCACGCAGCCCACCTCGTCCTCCTCCAGATTGAGGGCGATGCCGATCGCCCCGCCGGGGAACTGCACCATCTCATTGTACATCACCTCCGAGAGGCCTTCGATCTTGGCGACGCCGTCGGCGACCGCGCGGATGTTGCCAGTGTTCTTCTTGACCGCCTTGGCGGACAGCTTGGCGATCTGTTGTTCGATTTGTTCGAGGACGGAGCTCATCGGAAAACGGGGGGGGTTGGGCGGGGAAGGGATCAGACGGCGGCGGCAAGCTGCGCGAGCTGGCCGGCCACGGAGGACTCGTACACATCATCGCCGACCCGCACGCGCAGACCGGCGAGCAGGGCGTCGTTGCGGCGGGCGGAACCGGTGATCGGGCGGCCGTAGCGGCGGCTCATCGCGGCCGCGATGTCGGCCAGCGCCCGGTCATTGATCGAGCCCGCGTGCTCGACCACGGCCTGCCCGCGCGCGACGGCGGCGGCGACGAGCCGATGGTAGGCGCGGAGGACCCCGAGGACGTTCACCGGCCGGGTGCGCTCGAGGTGCGCGAGCACCCCGGCGACGCGCTCGGGGGAGACGGCGCCGTCGACCAGGCTCAGCTCTAGGAGCTGCCGGGCGAACTGCTGGGTTTGCTTTTTGCCGGAGGCCATCGGGACGCGGGGAAAGGGTTCAGACGCCGGTCAGCTCGCGCGTGGCCGCATCATTGTAGGCGGCGCGGTCCGCGTCGGTCAGCTTGCGGGCGAGCACGCGCTCGGTCGTGGTGACCACGAGGCGGGCGACCTCGGTGCGGGCCTCGGCCAGCATCCGGCGGTGCTCCAGCTGCGTCGCCTGCTGCGCCTTGGCGATCAGGTCGTTGGCCTTGGCCGTCGCCTCCTGCGTCTGGCGGTCGAGGAAGTCCTTCGCGGTCTTACGGGCCTCGTCGACAATGCGCGCGGCCTCGCCGTGCGCCTGCTTCACGATCGCGGCGCTCTCGGCCTGCGTCGCTGCTAGCTTGGCCTGCATCTCCTCGGCGTGGCGGATGCCGGCCTCGATCTTGCGGTTCCGCTCCTCCATCGTGGCGGTGACCGGCTTGATGCCGAACTTGTACAGCACCCCGAGGACAATCAGGAAGCTGACCACCTGCATCAGGATGTACTTCGTCTCGAGACCGAAGGTCTCGGCGATACCGGGCTGGGCGGCGCCTTGGGCGGCGGCGAGGAAGAGCGGAAGCGTCATAACGGATGCGGGAGGGGGAAAGGGAAAGGCGGCGGACCCGGGAGCCCGCCGCCGCGAACGGGACGATTACTTCGCGAGGAACAGCGCGAGGATGCCGAGACCTTCGGCCAGCGCCATCCCGATGATGGCTTGGACGAGGATCTTGCCGGAGGCGGCCGGGTTGCGGCCGACGGCCTCGGCGGCCTTGAAGCCGATGAGGCCGACGCCGATGGCGGCGCCGAGGAGGCCGAAGGCGCTCGCGATGTTGCCCTGCAGTTCAGCGAGGACGGGGATCATTATGGTGTCTTTTGTTGGGTGGTGGGAGATCCGCCGTGCGCGCGCGGGGCACGCTCCCGGCGGGAAAGTCTCAGTGGTGGGCCTCGCCGTGGCCTTCCTCGTGGCCGTGGTCGCCGCCCTCGTGGTTACAGAGCAGGCCGATGTAGACCGCCGTCAGGAGCGTGAAGACGAGCGCTTGGATCACGCCCACCAGCAGCTCCATAAAGTAGAAGATGAACACGAACCCGGTCCCGTGCAGGAGGTTCTCGCCGCCGAAAACGTTGCCGAAGAGCCGGACCGAGAGGGTGAAGGGGCGGATCGCGATCGAGAACACCTCGATCAGGCCGACGAGCAGGAAGACCACTGACAGCAGCGGGTAGAGCCAGCCGGGCGTCTCACGCTTGTCCGCCTTGTTCCCGAACAGATCGGCGAGGATCACCTTGGGGCCGGCGAACTTGAACACGATGATCGCCCAGGCGCCGAAGGAGACGAGTGCCAGCGCGATGGTGCCGTTGAAGTCCGCATTGTGCGGGCGGATCAGCGGGCGCGTCAGGTGGAAGTGGCCGTCGACCATCTGGCCCCAACCCATCGTGCCCACGCCGGGCAGCAGGCCCATCCAGTTATGAAAGAGGATGAAGATGAAGAAGGTGACGAGCAGCGGGAAGGTCGCGGGGAATGCCTTGGCGCCGACGATCGGTTCGAAGACCCCGCGCAGCCCCTCGATCAACGACTCCACCACCGCCTGCCCCTTGCCCGGCACGACCGACGGTTTGCCGATCAACCACAGGATGAAGGTCACGAGCAGCGCCGACAGCACCCAGCCGGTGGCCATCGCGTTGGTGATCGACCACCCGCCGCCGAAATCCACCAGCTTGGCCGCGCTCGGCGCTACTCCTTCCGCCCGCGCGACCGCGGCGGAGCCGAGACCGGCCGCGAACAGGCAGAGGAGAAATTTGACCGGGGACATCATCGCGCAGGGCACTGGAAGAAGTAAAAGGATCACAAGAGCCCCGGCCCTCCCCTCTCGTCAACCTTACAAACGGCGCCGGCCCGGGTCGCTCCGGTTATTAAACCCCCGGGTTCACCCGCGGGGACGAACTAATGACCCGCCGCGCGGAGCCGGGCCACGCAGGAACCGAATTTGGGGGCGCGAGCCTGAAAGACGGTTTCCCGCTCAAAGGGCAGGGGTTCCTCGACCACCTCCCACCGTGGATGCCCGGCGAGGGCGGCCCGGCCCTCCTCTAGATAAGGAGCGAAGTCCGTCCGGAAGTAGAACCGGCACCCCGGCGCCGCCCGCTCCGCCACCGCGGAGAGGAAATCTAGTTGCAGGATACGGTGCTTATGGTGGCGCAGCTTGGGCCAGGGATCGGGAAACAGGAGCAGCAGCCGCCCGATCCGGGCCGCGGCGGGCAGCTCACTGAGAAACAAACGCGCCTCCGCCTGGAGGAAGTGGAGGTTTGCGGCGCGGGCCCGGTCGCGCTTGCGCTGGGCGCGGGCGATGCGGTCGGCCAGCAGGTCGATCCCCACGCAGAGCTCCGCCGGGTGCGCCGCGGCGTAATCCGTCAGGTAATGCCCGTGTCCGCAGCCCACTTCCAAGGTGAAGTCCCGCGCCTCCGGCCCCGGAAAGAGGGGGGCCAAATCCCGCCGGAGGCCCTCGCGGCGTTCTTGGATTATATTTAAGTATCTTTCTGTTAACACTTTAAGTTATTCTTAGTCCCGGGCGGTATAGGAGGCGTTACCCTCTTCTCCGGCAGCGAATTCGATGTGCGGTTGGGCTGTTAATCCCGGTCGGAAACGGCGCTGGGTCCGGCCGCTCCCTCTCCCCTACCCTCCCGCGCCTCAAGCCATACCAACAGTATGCTGATATCCGCGGGGGTCACGCCGCTGATGCGGCTCGCCTGGCCCAGGGTCAGCGGGCGCGCGGCGGCGAGTTTCTGGACACTCTCGAGACGCAGGCCGCGGATACTGGCGTAGTCGAGCGTCTCCGGGAGCCGGATCCGGTCGACGTGCTCGCGGCGCCGCCATTGGCGTTCCTCGCGTTCGAGGTAGCCTTGGTACGCGACCCGGTAGAGCACGTTCTCGCGCACACCGCGGTCCTCGGTCGCGAAGCCTTCCGGCCACGCGGCGCCCAGCCGATCGCGGCGCACGCCATCGCCCCACGTGCTCCCCTGCCCCGGCGGGCGCTCGCGCTCGAAGCGATCCCGCCAGGCGGCGATGCGGGCGCGTTTGGCGTCGATCCGGGCGAGGCGTGCGGCGGAGACCAGTCCGTGCTGGCGGGCGTGCTCGACGAGGCGCAGTTCGGCGCTGCCGTGGTTGAAGAGGAGGCGGTGTTCCGCGCGGCTGGTGAACATCCGGTAGGGCTCCAGCGTGCCCTTGGTCACCAGGTCGTCGATCAGCACCCCGAGGTAGCCCTCGTGCCGGCCGAGCACCAGCGGCGGGCGACCCTGGACGTGGTTCGCGGCGTTGACCCCCGCGATCAACCCCTGCCCCGCGGCCTCCTCGTAACCGGAGGTGCCGTTGATCTGCCCGGCGAAGAAAAGCCCGCCCACGAGTTTCGATTCGAGCGAGGCCAGCAGCTGCGTCGGCGGGGCGAAGTCGTACTCCACCGCGTAAGCCGGCCGCAGCAGCACCGCCTGCTCCAGCCCGGGGATACTGCGCACCACCTCGACCTGCACCGCGAACGGGAGGCTCGTGGATAAGCCGTTGACGTAGAACTCGTTCGTCGCCCTCCCCTCCGGCTCGAGGAAGAGCAGGTGGCGGGGCTTGTCGGCGAAGCGGACGAACTTGTCCTCGATGCTCGGGCAGTACCGGGGCCCCACCCCCTCGATCTCCCCGCTGTACATCGCGGACTGGTGCAGGTTGGCGCGGACGAGCTCGGCCGTCCGGGGCGTGGTGTAGGTCATCCAGCAGGACACCGGGTTGGAGCCGGGGGCCCAGCCAAGCCGTCGCTCCCCGGATTGTTCCACGTGGAACAATGCGTCCGGATCGCGGGTGTCGTGGAACGCGAAGAAGGTCGGGTCCGCATCGCCCTTCTGCTCCTCCATCGCCCGGAAGTTGAGGCTGCGGCCCAGCAGGCGCGGCGGGGTCCCGGTCTTCAGGCGCCGCAACTCGATGCCGGCCTCCGCCAGGCTCGCCGACAGGGTCCGCGCGCTGAAGTCCCCCAGCCTGCCGCCCTCGTTCTTGTTCTGGCCGATGTGCATCAGGCCCCGCAGGAAGGTCCCGGTGGTCACGACCACGCTGCGGCCCGCGAAGTCGAGATCGAGGTTGGTGCGGCAGCCCACCACCCTGCCCTCCCGGTAGATCAGGCCCGTCACGGTCGCCTGGAACAGGCGCAGGTTCGGCTGCAGCTCCAAGGTGTGCTTCAGCCGGAACTGGTACGCCTTCTTGTCGCATTGGGCCCGGGGCGACTGGACCGCGGGGCCCTTGGACTCGTTCAGCAGGCGGAACTGGATGCCAGTCAGGTCGGTGTTGATCGCCATCTCGCCGCCCAAGGCATCGATCTCCCGCACCATCTGCCCCTTGGCCTGGCCGCCAATGGCTGGATTGCAGCTCATCTGGGCCACGGTGTCCAAATTGCCGGTCAACAACAGGGTCGACGCCCCCATCCGCGCCGCGGCCAACGCGGCCTCCACCCCGGCGTGGCCGGCGCCGCACACAATCACATCAAAGGTTTCGTCTGCTCCTTGCATCGCGGATGAAGCCCGAGTCTCAGCGCCTTTGCGCCAGGGGCGCAACCCTCGGGCGGGATTTTCCATCGCGGAGGGCCCGGGCCAGCTGGGGCCGGCAGCCTTGAAGCCGGATCGCAGGGGTTAGCCGCAGTGGCGGACCTAGCGTCCAAATGTACATCAAAGCCTCGTCCATTTGTACATCAGAGTGCCGTCCAATTGTACATTAAACCGCTACTCAATCGTACCTCGCTAAATCGTAAATCTCTCAATACAAATCACTTACCAATGCAGAAGGTGGCAAACAAGGCGTCGAGCATCCGCTCGTGGTCAATCCGCCCCGTGATCCGCCCGCAGGCGTCGAGCACGCCGCGGATCTCACTGGCCACCAATTCCACCGGCCCGTGGTCCCGCCACTGCACCCGCGCCGCCGTCACGCCCGTCGCCGCCTCCGCCAAGGCCACGGCGTGCCGCGCATTCACCGCCACGAGCTCGCCCGGATCGTAGCCCAAGGCGTCGACGCGGCGGATGATCTCCGCGCGCAAAGCCTCCAAGCCCTCACCGGTCAACGCCGAGGTCCGCACCACGCTGGCGCCCGGCCAGGGCAGGGGAGGGGCGCCCGCCGAGGCAAGGTCCAGCTTGTTCTGCACCACGATCACGGGCAGCTCCCGCCCCTTGGCCTGCAACTCCGCCGGCAATTCCGGCGGGGTCGCCTGGGTCGCATCGAGCACCAGGATCCAGAGATCAGCCCCCAACGCGCGCTCCACGGTCTTGGCGATGCCCAGCCGCTCCACCGGCGCCGGCGCCAGATTCAACCCCGCGGTATCGACCAGCCGCAGGCAATGCGGCCCCACGATCCACCGCTCCTCCAGATAATCGCGCGTCGTCCCCGGCTCCGGACTCACCAGCGCACGCTCCTCGCCGAGCAGGCGGTTGAGTAGGCTGCTTTTGCCGGCATTCGGCGCCCCCAGGAGGACCGTCCGCACCCCCTCGCGCAGGAGTTCCCCGTAGCGCGAAGTCGAGGATAACCGGTTGATCATCAGGTGAATCAACTCCAACTCGCTCGCCACCAAGCCGCGATCCTCCGGGGGCAGATCCTCCTCCGGGAAATCAATGTACGCCTCCAGCCGCGCCAGCACGCCCAGCACGCGATCGACGATCTCGCCCAGCCTCCGCCCCAATCCGCCCTGCAGGTGGTGCCGCGCCGCCGCCAAGGCCCGTTCGCCGCGCGCGTGAATCACCTCCATCACGGCCTCCGCCTGACTCAGGTCCATCCGCCCATTGAGGAAGGCCCGCCGGGTGAATTCCCCGGGTTCCGCCAAGCGACATCCCCGCGCCACCAGATCCTCGAGGATTCTCTGGGCAATGTAAGGATTGCCGTGGCAGCTCAGTTCCCAGACGTCCTCGCCGGTGTAGGACTTGGGTCCGGCGAAGAAGGTGGCCACGACGTCGTCGATTTCGGTCCCGGCAAGGTCCCGGTAAGGGGCGTGGCGGGCCCGCCGCGGCTCCGGTTCCCGCCCGAGCACGCCCCGCGCGACGGCGGCCGCCGCTGGGCCGGTTACGCGGATCAGCGCCAGCGCGGCGGTGCCGGCCGGGGTAGCCAGGGCGGCCACGGTGTCGGGATTCGGGGACATCCGCGCGGAGGTTTCGGGACGGTCCGGGGCAAGTCAACCGGACGCCGGGTGGGGCGGGGGAGGGGGAGGAAGTGCTCGATTCCGGGCCGTTCCTGCGCCGGAATGGGACGATGTCCGTCCCGTTGCTGTACGAGTCCCACTGCCACACGCCGCTCTGCAAGCACGCGTTCGGCCAGCCGGGCGAGTACGCGGCGCGGGCGGAGGCGCGGGGGCTGCGCGGGATCATCATCACGTGCCACGCCCCGTTGCCGGACGGGCTGGGCATCGACCACCGGATGGCGCCGGAGGAATTCGAGACCTACGTGGACCTGGTGGCCCGGACGCGCGCGGAGTTCGCGGGGCGGGTGGATGTGCGGCTGGGGTTGGAGAGTGATTATTTTCCCGGCGTCGAGGCGTGGGCCGAGAAACTGCACGCGCGGGTGCCGCTGCACCACGTGCTCGGGTCGGTGCATATGCAGGTGACCCACTACAAGGCGAAGTACTTCACCGGCGACCCGTTCGCGTATCAGAAGCTCTACTTCACCCACGTGGCCGAGTCGGCCGAGACGGGCCTCTTCGATACCCTCGCGCATCCGGACCTGGTCAAGAATGAGGCGCCGGCGGCGTGGGACTTCGCGCGGATCCGGCCGGACATCGAGCGGGCGCTCGACCGCATCGCGCGGACGGGCGTGGCGATGGAGTTGAACACCAGCGGCCTCAACAAGGCGTTGCCGGAGATGAATCCCGGGCCGGAGATGCTGGGGATGATCCGCGAGCGGGGCATCCCGGTGGTGCTCGGTTCGGACGCGCACCGGCCCGCGCGCGTCGCGGACCGCTATGAGCAGGCGCTCGGGCAACTGGCGGCGCTCGGGTTCCGCACCATCAGTTTCTTCCTCGATCGCAAACGTCAGGACGTGCCGATCGCGGAGGCGCTGGCCTCGCTGCGGCCGGCACCCGCCGCCTGATGAACCCGGAGCGGATCGACCTCTACGGCCTCACCCGCGAGGAGCTCCGCCTGCAGTGCGTCCGCTGGGGCCTCGCGCCCGTGCACGCGGCCAAGGTCTGGTCGCACCTCTACCTGGATCTCGCCGCGGACGTTTCCCCCGCGGCGATGCCGAAGCTGCCCGAGCGTGTGCGGGCCCGGATCGCGGAGTCGGCGGCACCCGGCGTGCTCCCCACCGCGGCGCGGACGGACTCCGCCGATGGGTGGACGCGCAAGTTCCTCCTCGGCCTCGGGGATGGCGGGGCGGTGGAGACCGTGCTGATGCGTTACCCGGGGCGCGTGACGGCCTGCGTGAGTTCACAGGCCGGCTGCGCGATGGGCTGCGTGTTCTGCGCGACGGGCCAGATGGGGTTTCGCCGCCACCTCACCGCGGGGGAAATCGTTGCCCAAGCGGTGCACGTGGCGCGGACGGCCCGCGCCGAACCGGGGGAGGGGGGCGACCGCCTGCGCAACATTGTCCTGATGGGAATGGGGGAACCACTCCACAACTACGAGGCGGTGATGCGGGCGGTGGAGATCCTGCTGGATCCCGCGGGGCTGGCGTTGGCGGCGGACCACATCACCCTGAGCACGGTGGGCGTGGCTCCGGCGATCCTGCGGCTGGCGCGCGAGCCCCGGCCGCCGCACCTCGCGGTGTCGCTGCACGCGGCGACCCAGGAGGAACGTGCGGCGCTGGTGCCCGCGGCGAAACGTTGGCCCTTGGAGGAACTGATGGCGGCCTGCGCGGCCTACAGCGCCGCGACCGGCCGGCGCATCCTCTACGAGTGGACGCTGATCGCGGGCCAGAATGATTCCCCGGCGCACGCGCGCGCGGTGGGCCGGCTCCTGCACGGCCTGCCCGCGCAGGTGAACCTGATCCCGTTGAACCCAACGGACGGATACGGCGGGGCGCCGGCGGAGCTGGGGGCGGCGCGCGCCTTCCAGCGGGTGCTGGCGGAGGAGTTTTCCCTGCCTTGCACCACCCGGCAGCGGCGGGGCATCGACATCGCGGCCGGGTGCGGCCAGCTGGCGCCGCCGGATTAGCCGCGGCGCTCGGCGGTCGCCGGACCCGGGCGCGTGGCGCAGTTGATCCACGCGGTGGTGCCGGAGGCGTAATGCTCCTTTTTCCAGATCGGCAGGCGCGCCTTGGCCTCGTCGATGATGTAGCGGCAGGCCTCGAAGGCGGCCGCACGGTGCGCCGCGGTCACGCCGACCCAGACCGCGAGATCGCCCAACGCGAGGTGGCCGACCCGGTGCACCGCGACCGCGCCGAGCAGCCCGAAGCGCGCGCGCGCCTCGGCGAGGATGCGTTCGCCCTCCGCCTCGGCCAGCGGCACGTAGGCCTCGTACTCGAGGGATTGCACCGCCTGGCCCTCGTTGTGGTCGCGCACCCAACCCTCGAACGTGACGAGGGCGCCGGCGCGTGCATCGGCGAGCGGAGCGCGGAGCGCGGGCAGCTCGAGCGGGGTGGGGGAGATGCGGAACATTGGCCGAAAGGTTCAGCCGCCGGCCACCGGCGGAATGAAGACCACGAGGTCACCAGAACGCAGCGGGGCGTCCGCGGCGGCGAAGGCGCCGTTGATGGCGGCGCGCACCCGGTCACCCGGCAGCGTGAAGCCGTGGCGCGCCTGCAGTTCCGCGTAGAGCGCGGCCGGCGTGGCCGCGGCGGTCACGAGGCGCTCCGTCGCCTGGCCCCGCTGCTCCCGCAGCAACGCGAAATACTCGATCGTGAGCTCGTTCATCCGACAGTCCCCTCCGGCGCCCGGTAATCGCGGCGCCCGCCGGTCTTCTCCAGCAGCCGCACCTCGCGGATCACGATCCCGTGGGAAACGGCCTTGGCCATATCGTAGAACGTCAGCGCCGCCACCGTGGCCCCGGTGAGCGCCTCCATCTCGACGCCCGTGCGCCCCTCGGCCCGCACCCGGCAATGGATCGCGATCTCGCCGCGCGCGGGATCCGGGGTGATCTCCACCTGGCAATCGTCGAGCGCGAGCGGATGGCAGAGCGGGATCAGGTCCGCGGTGCGCTTGGCGCCCATAATCCCGGCGAGACTAGCGGTCTGGAACAGCGGCCCCTTGCGCGTGGCGATCTCCCCGTCGCGCAGGAGCGCCGCGAGTTCGCCCGGCAGGGTCACGCGTGCGATCGCGTGGGCGAAGCGCCGCGTGATGGCCTTCGGGCCCACGTCCACCATCGCGGGACGGTTCGCGGCATCGAGGTGCGAGAAGGGTGGGGCGGGATTCACCAGGGAAAGAAGGGGGCCGCGTAACCGGCGGGGAACTCGTTATCGGCGGCGGGCAATTCGAGGAAGCCATCCGTGCCGGCAAGGCCCGCGAGATCGCCGGAGGTGTTGGCCGGCTCGGGCCACGCGACGGGCGCGCCGTCCGGCCCGGGGGCGATGCGCACCGGCAGGAGCCAGGCGAGGGGAGGGCGGAAGGTGACGCCGGCCGCGAGCCGGAGCATCCGCGGCAGAGCGGGCAGGAGCCCCGCGGCGTGGTCAAGCGCGGGCAGCACGTACCGGTGCAGGCAGGTGTAGGCCGAGACCGGATTACCCGGCAGCGCGAAGACCGGCACGCCCCGCGGGCTGACGCCGAACCAGAACGGCTTGCCCGGCCGCTGCGCCACCCCCTGGAAGACCTTGCGCACGCCCTGCCGGTCCAGTTCCGCGGGCACAAAATCGAAGCGGCCCTGGGAGACCCCGCCGACGATCACGAGCGCATCGTATTCCGCGAGGAGGTGCCAGAGGCGGTGTTCCACCTCCGAACGCAGGTCGCGCACGTGGTGCCGCTCGACGCGCGGGTAACCGCGGAGGCCCAGCGCGGCCGCGAGGGCGTAGTCGTTGCTCCGGCGCACCTGGTGCGGCGCCGCGGCCGAGGCCACGTCCACCAGTTCATCCCCCGTCGCGAGAATGGCCACGCGGGGTTGCCGGCTGACCGTGAGCCAAGGGTGCCCGCAGGAAGCCGCGATGGCGATCTCCTTGCCCCCGAGCCGCACTCCCGGGGCGAGCAGGACCTCGCCCGCGCGGTGGTCGCTCCCCCGCCGGTGCACGGCGCCGCCCGCGGGGGTCGCGGCGGCCTCCGCGGTGACCTCCATCCCGGGACCCTCGCGCTTCGTCTGCTCGTAGGGGACCACGCAATCGGCGTCCGGCGGCAGGACCGCGCCGGTCATCACCTCGATGGCCGCAGCGGCGGCGGGGCCGAGCGGGAAGGGGACCATCCCGGCCGCCTGGACGCGGCCGACGGTGAAGCGGCGGAGGCCGGCGGCGAGGCTGGAGGAGCGCAGGGCGTAGCCGTCGAGCGTGACGCGGTCGAAGGGTGGCAGGTCGCGGTCGGCGCGGATCTCCATCCGGAGCACGCGGCCGCCGGCGGCGGCCAACGCGCAATCCTCCCGCGGGGCGGGGGACATTTGCTCGAGGACGAGCCGAAGGGCATCGGCGGGGGACCGCATCAGGGAAGGGGGCGGCGGGCCGCCCGGTCGCGCCCAGCTTCTGCCGCGCCCCCGGCGGCGCAAGCCGCACTTGCGGCGGCCGGCTTGCTGTCGGCTCCGGACCTACCAACCTCGCCGCGTGGACACCTCTTCCCGCTATCTGACCTGCACGCCGGGCGTGCGCTCGGGTCGCACCAGCGTCAAGGGCACCCGGATCGGGGTTCACGACGTGATCGGCCTCCGGCAAAATGGGGAGAGCATCGATTCGTTGATCGCACGGTGAATCCCCACCCCGCCCGCGACGCCTTGCACCGGCCCCTCCGCGACCTGCGCGTCTCGGTCACGGACCGCTGCAACTTCCGCTGTCCCTACTGCATGCCCGCGGAGGTGTTCGGCCCCGGCCACGCCTTCCTCCGCGATCCCCAGCTGATGACCCTGCCGGAGATCGTCCGCCTCGCCCGCGCCTTCCAGGCCCTCGGCGTGGTCAAGCTCCGCCTCACCGGCGGCGAACCGCTCCTGCGCCCGGACATCCCGGAACTCATCCGCGCGCTGAAGCAGGACGTCGGCCTGCCGGAGGTCGCGCTCACCACCAACGGCTGGCTGCTGGAGAAACTCGCCCCGTCCTTGCGGGCGGCGGGCCTCGACCGGGTGAACGTCTCGGTGGACTCCCTCGACGATGCCACCGCGGGGCGGCTGAACGGCCGCGGCTTCAAGGTGGGCCGGGTGTTGCGCGCGATCGACGCGGCCGCCGCCGCCGGCCTGCCCGTGAAGGTGAACTGCGTGGTGCAACGCGGGGTGAACGACGCGGAACTGCCGGCGCTCGCGGCCTATTTCCGGGAGCGCGGCCACCCGCTGCGCTTCATTGAGTTCATGGACGTCGGCAACACCAACCACTGGGCGGCCGACCGCGTGGTGCCAGCGCGGGAAATTGTGGCCCGCATCGCGGAGCACTGGCCCCTGGAGCCGGCCGGCCCCGCCTACCGCGGGGAAGTCGCGGCCCGCTACCGTTACCGCGACGGGCGCGGCGAGATCGGGATCATCAGCTCGGTCACCGAACCCTTCTGCCGCGACTGCCACCGGGCGCGGCTCTCGGCCGATGGTCGCCTGTACACCTGCCTCTTCGCCTCGCTGGGCTGGGACGTGCTGGCGGCGGCGCGTTCCCCGGGGATGACCGATGCGAACCTCGAAGCTTACCTGCGGCGGATCTGGACGGGGCGGACGGACCGCTACAGCGACGAGCGGGCGGAACTCCTCGCCGCGGGCGAGACCCGCGCGAAGGTCGAGATGAGCTACATCGGCGGCTGAGGCCGCAGGTGGCCGGACTAGGTCCGCGCCCCGCGCTGCCGCACGGCCTCGAAGAGGGTGATGATCGTCGCCATCGCGACGTTCAGCGAATCCGCCCGCCCGGCCATCGGGATCCGCACCGGCTCATCCGCCTCCCGCAGCCAGAACTCCCTCAACCCGTACTGCTCACTGCCCATCACCACCGCGAGCGGACCGCGCAAGTTGGCGTCTGAATACAGCCTCTTGGCCGCGGGCGTGGTCGCCACGGTGCGGATACCCCGCGCGCGCAACCAGGCCCGCACCGGAGCGGATTCCGCAACCACTAGTGGCACCGAGAACAGAACCCCGGTCGAGGCGCGGACGACGTTCGGATTGAAGGGATCGGTGACCGGATCGCAGACGATCACGGCATCGCACCCGGCGGCGTCCGCGCTGCGGAGGATCGTGCCGAGGTTGCCGGGCTTCTCGATGCCCTCGACGACCAGCAGGAACGGGTCGCGGCCCGGCGCCGGGGCGGGCAGGTCGTCCAAGCCGAGGCGCCACTGCGGGGCCACGGCGAGGAGCCCATCGGGGCGTTCGCGGTAGGCCACCTTGGCGAAGGCGTCGCGGCTCAGCTCGATGCAGGGGGTGCCGGCGGCGGCAGCCTGCGCGAGGAGGGCGGGCTCGTTTTCCCCGAGGTACCAAGCCGGGCAATGGTATAGCTCCGTAAGGCGGATCCCTTTCTCGAGGGCGCGCCGGATCTCGCGGTAGCCTTCGACCAGAAACACCCCGGCCTCGTCGCGCGGGCGGCGGTCGCGTAGGCGCACGAGCTGTTTCACCCGCGGGTTCTGGAGACTGGAGATCACGGCTTCGGCCACGCCCACGCAGGACACGGAACGGGGGCCAAAAGACAAAATCCTTTTCCTCGCCGCGGTGCGCCGGGCCGTGTTCGGTGCGGGAGTGGCGAAGCCCCGCAAGTGCAACGACCATCCCTTCCCGTACCACACGGAGCTGGAGCTGGAGATCACGACCCTGACCAATCTGGGTTCCGGCCTGGGCCGCGTGCCGCTGCCGGCGGCGGAGGGGGCTGCGACCGGCGACGGCTGGGTCGTGATGGTGCCCTTCGCGCTCCCCGGCGAACGTGTGCGGGTGCGGGTGTTCCGCAACCACCGCAATTTCTCGGAGGCGGATCTGGTGGCGGTGCTGACCCCCTCGCCGGAGCGGGTGGAGCCGCGCTGCCCGATCTTTGGCCGCTGTGGCGGATGCCAGTACCAACACCTGGCCTATCCCGCGCAACTGGCCTGGAAACAGCGCCAGGTGGCCGAGCTGCTGGAGCATCTCGCCGGCATCCCCGGCTTTTCCGTTTCCCCCGTCGCCGCCTCCCCGCAGGCCTACCATTACCGCTCCAAGATCACCCCGCACTTCGCGCCGCCGCGCGCCGGCCAGACGGGGCCCGTCCCGATCGGCTTCCTCCGGCAAGGCACCCGCTTCGACCTAGTGGACGTCCCGGAATGCCTCCTCGCCACCCCCGCGATCAACGAGCGGCTGACCACGGTGCGCGCCGGGGTCCACGCCCGCCAGGGGGAATACGTCCGCGCGTCGACCCTGCTCCTGCGCGAGGCGGGCGGCGCCGTGACGACGGACCACGACACCGTCATCACCGAGGTGATCCCGGTCGATCCGGCCGGCGGGCGGCCGCCGCTGCGGCTGCGGTTTCTCGCGCGCGATTTCTTCCAGAATAATCCCTTCATTTTGCCCGCCTTCGTGCGCCACGTCCGGGATGAGGCGGCGGCGACCGGCGCCTCGCGGCTGATCGACGCCTATTGCGGCAGCGGTCTGTTCGCGCTGGCGGCGGCCCCGGCCTTCACCGCGGTCGCGGGGGTGGAGGTGAGCGCCAGCAGTGTCCATTTCGCGCGGGAGAACGCCCGGGACAACGGGATCCCCAACGCGACGTTCCTGGCCGGGGACGCCTCGACCCTCTTTGCCGGCCTCGACCCGCAGTTCCGCCCGGAGGACACGGTGGTCGTGATTGACCCGCCGCGGAAGGGCTGCGACGAGGCGTTTCTGGGGCAGCTGTTCGCCTTCGGCCCGCGGGCGGTCGTGTATGTCTCCTGTGATCCGGCGACGCAGATGCGCGACCTGCGCCATTTCCTGACCGCCGGCTACACCCTGCGCACCGCCCAGCCGTTCGATCTGTTCCCGCAGACGCGGCACCTGGAGTGCGTGCTGACTCTCACGCGGAAATAGGTATTAATCTGCACATCCGAGGCTTACTGTATTTTTGGTGCCCGCTCACGGGAGCGGCGCCATCGTCAATGTAAGCGTTGCTTCCTCCGTGCTGGGCCGCAATCGGGGTGGAGGCAGAGAAAAGCTCGCGCCAAGCCCAAGCTGCCTTTGACCCGGAAGCCGAACCCGGCAACGTCGGCCCGATGCATTTCCTCCCGGCGTCCTCCGCGCTGCTCCTGTTGGCCTGCGCCGCCCCCCTCTTCGCGCAGGAGCGGCCCCTCGCCCTCACCGGCGCCCGGATCTATCCGATCGACGGGGAGCCCATCGCCGACGGCGTGCTGGTGGTGCACCAAGGGAAGATCGTGGCCGTGGGTGCGGCGGGGAAAGTCACCGTGCCCGCGGGCGCCGAGACGCGCGCCTTGCCGCCGGGGAAGGTGATTTTGCCGGGGCTGGTGGATTCCCATAGCCACATCGGCGGCGCGCAGGGCGGGGACGGCTCGGGCGCGTTGCACCCGGAGGTGCGCGTCCTGGATGCCCTGGACGCCCGCCACGCCTCGATCCAGCGGGCGCAGGCCGGCGGCATCACCACCGCGAACGTGATGCCCGGCTCCGGCCAACTCATCTCCGGCCAGACGCTTTACCTGAAGCTCCGCGACGGGCGCATCATCGATGACCTCCTGATCCGCCTCGCGGATGGTTCCCCGGCGGGCGGGTTGAAGATGGCGAACGGCACCAACCCGATGCGCTCCCCCGGCGGACCGTTCCCGGGCACGCGCGCCAAGGCGGCCGCGATGGTCCGCGACCAGTTCATCAAGGCGCAGGCGTATCAGGCGAAGATCGCCCGGGCCAAGGGCGACCCGGAGAAGCTGCCGGCGCGCGACCTCGGGCTCGAGATGATCGGCGAGGCCCTCGCGGGGCGGCGGGTCGTCCAGTTCCACTCCCACCGGCACGACGACATCCTGACGGCGCTGCGCCTGCGACAGGAGTTCGGTTTCAAGATGGTCCTGCACCACGTGAGCGAGGCCGGGAAGGTGGCCCCCGAGATCGCCGCGGCCGGCGTGCCCGCGTCGGCGATCGTCCTCGATTCCCCGGGCGGCAAGCTGGAGGCGCGCGACCTCAGCTTCGATACCCCGGCGGCACTGGAGAAGGCGGGCGCCGAAGTGGGCCTGCACTCCGACGACCCGGTCATCGATTCGCGCCACTTCCTGCGTTCCGCCGCCATCGCGGTGCGGGCCGGGATGAGCCGCCCGGCCGCCCTCCGCGCGGTGACCCTCGCCAACGCCAAGATGCTCGGCCTCGACGACCGCGTGGGCACCCTGACCGCGGGCAAGGACGCCGATTTCATCGTGCTCTCCGGCGACCCCTTCAGCGTCTACACCCAAGTGGAGGAGACGTGGATCGAGGGCCGGCGGGTGTTCGACCTCACGGATCCCCGCGACCGCACCTACGCCCTCGGCGGCCCCGGCGCGGGCGATCCCCGGCGCACCCCGCTCTGCTGTTACACCAGCGCCTGGGACATCATCCTCGCCGCCAACGGCGCCCTCCAGCAATGAACCGCGCCGCCCGCCTCGCCCTGCTCCTCCTGCTCACCCCGGCTGCCGCCTCCGCGGCGATGCCTTTGGCCATCCAAGCCGGCATCCTGTACCCGGTCTCCGGTCCACCCGTGCGGGAGGCGCTCATCCTGATCCGGGACGGCCGCATCACCTTTGTGGGGCCGGCCGCCGACCGGATGTTCTCGGCGGATCATCAGGTCATCACCGCGGCGGTCGTCACCCCGGGCCTGATCGACGCGCGGGCGACGGTCGGCCTGTCCGGCCTGCTCAACCAGCCGCACGACCAAGATATGCTGGAGCGCTCGGCCCCAGTGCAGCCGGAATTGCGGGCGATCGACGCCTACAATGGCGGCGATCCCCTCGTCACTTGGGTCCGCAGCCTCGGCGTGACCACCGTCAACACCGGCCATTCTCCGGGAATGCTGGTGTCCGGGCAGACGATGGTCGTGAAGACCTCGGGGAGTACGCGGGACCGGGAAGTGTTGCAACCGGCGGCCTTCATCACCGCGGCGCTGGGCGGAGCCGGCCTGAACCGGGCGGAGGGCAAGGCCCCGGGCACGCGGGCCAAGGCGGTTGCACTCCTGCGGGCGGAATTGATCAAGGCCCAGGAATACGTCCGCCAGCGGGCGCTGACCGACGAGACCAAGCGCCCCGCGCGGGATTTGCGCCTGGAGGCTTTGGGGCGGGCGCTGGACGGTTCCCAGCGGCTGCTGATCACCGCGCACAAGGCGCCCGACATTCTGGCGGCGCTGCGGCTGGCGAAGGAGTTCAACCTGCGGATCGTCCTGGACGGCTGCGCCGACGCGCCGCTCGTGCTGGAGGAGATCCGGGCGGCGGGTTTCCCGGTCATCCTGCACCCCACGATGGCGCGGGCGGGCGAGGAGACCGAGAACCTGGCGATGGACACGCCGGCCAAGCTGGCGGCGGCGGGCATCCCGTTCGCGTTCCAAAGCGGTTATGAATCTTACGTACCCAAGACCCGGGTCGTCCTCTTCGAGGCGGCCGTGGCGGCCGGGCGGGGGCTGGGCTTCGAGCGTGCCTTGGCCGGCGCCACCCTCGAGGCGGCGAAGATTCTGGGGGTGGCGGACCGGATTGGCAGCGTGGAGGTGGGCAAGGACGCGGATCTGGCCCTGTTTGATGGCGATCCGTTCGAGTACACCACCCGCGTGACCGCCACCGTGATCAACGGGGAACTGTTCCGCGACGGACCGCGCTGAGCCGCGGCCGGCAAGGACTGGAAGACCCGCTACGGTTTTCCAAACCCTGCAGGTTGTGCTCTGACGTAACCAGCTTTCCCTCGATCTTTCGTGCCGATGCCTGAATTCAGCCTGTTTCCCTTCACCGACTACTGGTGGTTCTACGCCCTGTTCACGGTGGGAGTGCTGGGCCTCCTCGCGCTGGATCTGGGGGTCTTTCACCGGCAGGCGCATACGGTCTCGTTCAAGGAGGCGCTGGGCTGGTCGGTGGTCTGGTGCATCCTTTCGCTGATCTTCTGCTTTGGCCTGTGGCGCTACGCCGAATGGAAGCTGCCGCAGGACCCCAGGTTGCTGGCCCTGGGGATGACGGCCGAGCAGGCGACGGGTTTGGCGCGGCAGACGGCCCTGGAGTTCCTGACCGGCTACGTGGTCGAGCTGTCGCTGTCGGTGGACAACATCTTCGTGTTCGTGGTGGTGTTCACCTTCTTCGGGATCCCGGCGCAGTACCAGCACCGGGTGTTGTTCTTCGGCATTCTGGGGGCGCTGGTTTTCCGGGTGATCTTCATCTCGCTCGGTGCGGTGCTGATGAAGTTCCACTGGGTCATCTGGGTGTTCGGGGGCTTCCTGATCCTGACGGGCCTGAAGATCCTGTTCGCGCCGGAGAAGCCGATGGATCCGGAGAAGAACCCGATGCTGCGGCTGCTGCGGCGCTTCATTCCGATCACGACGCGCTTTGACGGGCAGAAGTTCGTGGTGATGGAGAACGGTGTGCGGCACGGGACCCCGCTGCTCGTGGCCTTGGCGGCGATCGAGTTCAGCGACATCATCTTCGCGGTCGATTCGGTGCCGGCCATCTTCGCCATCACCAAGGAGCCGCTGGTGGTGTTCACCTCGAACATCTTCGCCATCCTCGGGCTGCGTTCGATGTTCTTCCTCCTGGCCGGGGTGGTGCACAAGTTCCGCTACCTGAAGTACGGCCTGGGCATCGTGCTCATCTTCGTGGGCCTGAAGATGTCGTGGTTGAACGAGCTCTATGGCGGCAAGTTCCCGATCACCTGGTCGCTGGGCATCATTGCCGGCGTCCTGGGCGCCTCGGTGGCGATCTCGCTGCTGATCCCGGCTAAGCCGGAGCCCGCGTCACCCACTGCCAAATAATCTCCACGGCGCCCACGCCGAGGAACCCGATCGCGGCGAAGAAGGCGGTGGCCAGGGCCGCGCAGACGTGGCCGGCGAGGATGACCCCGCCGTCCCGTTCCAGCAGGCCCGCGGCCAGGAGGATGATCGCCCAGGCGGGGATCACGTTGCTGAGGGGTACGGGCAGTGGCAGCAGCAGGAACAGCGCGCAGAGGATGATGGGCAGCGCGTGCAGCTGCTGCCGGCGGGGGCTGGCGGTGACCCAGAGCAGGCGGGGCCGCAGCAGGCGTTCGAAGCCCAGGACGAGCCGCCGAGTGAAGGCGAAGACGCGGCGGAACGTCGCCGGCGGGAGGCGCAGGTCGAGGAAGCGGGCCGGCAGCCACGGCTTTTGCCCGAGCGCGAGGCGGATCGCGATGAGCAGGATCACGCAGCCCAGCGGGGTCGAGAGCCCCGGGAGCGGGATCGGGGTGCAGAAGGGCAGCGACAGCAGGAGCATCAGCAAGATGAAGCCGCGCCCGTGGAGCACGGTCATCACCTCGCGGAGCGTGACTTCCTCGACGTCGAATTCCCGGAGGATGAGTTCCAGTTCCTCGGACAGCCGCCGCGGGGGCGCGGGGGCGTCAGGTGCCGCGGCGATGGCCATAGAGCTCGAGGTGGAGGCGGTGGCCGTAGCGGTAGCCGCGGGCCTTGCAGAGTTCGCCCAGCCAGGCGGCGTGGCGGCGCATCTGCTCGGGCGAGGTGGCCTCGGGCATCAGGAGCACCTTGTGGCGGGGAATGTCGCGGCGGAGGGCGGCGAGCATTGATTCCATTTCGTCGAGGTCCGCGGGCCGGGAGACGACGAACTTGAACTGGTAGGGGTATTGGTCGATCCAGGCGCGGACGACGTCGGGCTGCCAGCGGGTGGCCTCGTGGCGTTTCCGCCAGGCGGCGTGTTCGATTGGGTCGGGGGCGGAGTTGAGGAGTTTGGGGGAGAGGGAGGCGAGGTCGCAGCCGATGCCGGCAGGGGGGATGGTGGCGGCGGTCTCGATCGTGAGGTGGCGGCCGGTGGCGCGGATGCCGGCGGCGAGTTCGGCCACGTCACGGGCGATCATTGGTTCCCCGCCGGTGAGCACCACGTGGCGGGTGGCGGGGTGGGCGGCGACGGCCTCGAGGAGGGCGGGGAGGGAGCGGGCCTCGCCCTCGGGGTTCCAGGAGGCGTAGGGGGTGTCGCACCAGGCGCAGCGGAGGTTGCAGCCGCTGGTGCGGATGAAGAGGGAGGGGACGCCGGACAGTTCGCCCTCGCCCTGCAGGGAATGGAAGATCTCGGAAATCAGCATCCTGAGAGCGGGAGCAAAACCAACCCGGCCGCGGAGGCGAACGCGGAGTTGCCGGGTCCGGCGTGCCTCCAGTGTGCTTCCAGTGTGCCTCCAGTCCTGCTGCAGTCGGCTCAGCTGGCGGCGCGGCGGCTCAGGCCAGCATCTGTTCCAGGGACCGGCAGAGGCGCGGGAAGGCGGCCCGCAGGGCCTTGTCCTCGGTGACCACAACCGTGCCAAGCGCCGAGGCGAGCGCGGCGTATTCGCAGTCGTAGGCGGTGCAGCGGGAGCGGGCAGCTAGGGTGAGCACGGCCTCGTCCTCCACCAGGTGTTCGCCGGCGCGTAGACTCTGGCGGGCAAATCGCAGCGCCAACTCCGCATCGACCGTCGTGAGCCGGCCCGCGCGAATGTACCCGATCAGAACGTTACGGAACTCCGACCGCCAGAGCAGTGGCGCAGCCCACTCGGGATCCTGAAGCACTAGGCGCTCCACCGGTTCGGTCTGCGGGCCGGGGAGGCACCGGTAAGCCAGGATGTTGGTATCGACGACGATCACCGCCGGCCCGCCCGCTTGAACTGGTCGATCTCCTCCGGGCTGGTGGTGAAACCAAGTCGGGCGCGGAATTGCCGCATCTCGGCCTGCAGCGCGTCGACGTCCAATCTCCGGGCGGGGGCGACGGATTCCTCCAGCACGGCGAGGACCTCCCGATTGAGGCTACGCTGGTGCCGGGCGGCCCTGGCCTTGAGCTGGCGGTGCAGGCGGTCGGGCAAGGCCTTCAAGGTGATAGCTGGCATTATGCAACCGAAATGGTTGCATTCAGTAAAAAGGTCAAGCAGCGGTGGGTGCCGGGCGGCTGGGAATCGACTCCTGGAGGACCAGACCCGACCAAACTTTCGCCCATCCGTGAGTTGGTACCCGTCGGTTGGACAGCGGATCAGGTAAATTAAGTTAGGAGGGACAAAGGCGCTTGCGATGCCTTGGCCGACTCCGAGGACCGATCCCATCCGATCGGACGGACCGTACGCTCGGGCCGCCCGCGGCTCGATGTAGCTGGGGCGCGTCGCCCCGGTCAGCACCGACGAACGGCGTTTTTCTGCCTCTCCCCAGAAGGGAATCGCTTCGCGGACGGGCGCCCTTCATCCACCGACCGGGGCGGCGCACCCCAGCTACACCAAGCCGGTTTTCCGGTGTTATCCGGCTCCCATCGGCGGCCTCGCTTTGCGTCATTTGGCGGATAGGATCCGCCACGTGCCTGCCCTTTCGCTGCTCCAGTTTCCCTATCACGACAACCTCCGGGTGGCCGAGCTGGTGCGGCGCGGTGTGCCCGCCCGGGCCCTCACGGGACTGGCGGAAGCCCTGCATCTTTCCCTGGGTGGCCTCACGGCCGCGGTGCAGATCCCGCGGCGCACCCTGGAGCGCCGCCTGGCCGAGAACGCGGTGCTGAAGGTCGCTGAATCCGAGCGGGCGGTGCGGATCGCCCGGCTCCTCGCCCGCGCGACGGAAGTGTTCGAGGACCGCGACGAGGCCGCCGCTTGGTTTTCGGAACCCCTGAACGAACTGGGGGGCAAGACCCCGCTGGAGTGTTGCGCCCTCGAAGCCGGAGCCCGGGAGGTCGAGGAGACGCTCGGGCGCATCGCGCACGGCGTGTTCCTGTGATCCGCGTCTGGCGCATCTGCAAGGCAAGCTGGGCGGGGACCGCCTTTTCCGGGCGGGGAGCGGCGGAGAACCCGGGCCGCTGGAATCCCCCTGGCCGGCGCGCGGTCTATGGCGCGGAATCGCGCGCCCTCGCCGCGTTGGAAATCCTGGCCCACACCCAGAACAAACGCCGGCTGCGGCACGCCGCCTTCGTCGTGATCCCGGTCGACATTCCGGAGGCCCTCATCGCCCGACCGACCCGGTATCCCGCGGGCTGGAGTGAATTGCCGGTCCCATCCGCCGCCCGCGCGTCCGGCGCGCGCCAGCTCGAGGACCCCGACTTTCCGGTGTTCCGGGTGCCCAGTGCGGTGGTGCGCGGGGAGTTCTGCTTCGTGCTCAATCCGGACCACCCACATTTCGTGGCCCTCGTGATCGGTCGCCCGATTCCCTTCCAATTCGACGACCGGGTCCTCCATTCGGGCACCTGAGCCAGGCGCCGGCCGCGAACGAACGTCTCACGGCCAGAACCGTGCCGAGATGGGCGCGGACGTACGATTTTCCCTCGTTGCCTCAACCAAGCCTAGACAGAGGTTAGCCACAAAAGTCGCAAAGGGCCCAATCCGCGATCGAGACCGTGAGTGGCATCCATAGACACCACGGGGATCATCAGGGGGACGCGCTGCGCCAAGGGGCTCAAGCCGCAGAGCTTCGATCCAAGTCGCCGGATGACGGCTCAGACCTGTCTCCTTGGTTTGTGCCCCTCCCGTCCGATCGCTCGCCCTAAAAGATGCGCGGCGTCTATGGACGCCAATTGCAGCGTCGTCCACGACCCGAGGCCCCTTGTGACTTTTGCGGCCATCCTCGGGGCTCAGACAAGCTTCGCTCCGCAAACGCAGCCTTGACCCGCCGGGCCGGGGCGGCGCGCCCCAGCTGCTATGAAGCCGGCTTGGTCAAGGCCGAAGGGGGATTGGTTGGTTTCTTTTTAAAGCAATGTCTGGGTGAGTAGGGTGCGCG
>VHCY01000024.1 GCA_016871595.1 Verrucomicrobiota bacterium | reverse complement strand
CGCGGGCGAGGCGGTCGAGGTGGGGCGTCTGGTTCACCTTCGAGCCGTACGCGCCGATCGCGTGGCGCGCGTGGTCGTCGGAGAAGATGAACAGGATGTTCGGCCGGCCCGCGGGCGCGGCGGAGGCCGCGGTGACGGTGAGCAGCAGGGGCAGCAGGAGGGTGGGAAGTCGCATCGGGAAGAAGGGGCGGTTCAGGCCGGTTGGGGGGGAGGGGTGGGCGGGGCGGAGGGCGCGGGGATGGGTTTAGTCAGGAGGGCGGAATTGAGGCCGGGCAGGCGTTCGGAGAACTCTTCTCCCGGCGCAGCCTGGCGGAGCGCGCGTTGAACCATCCCCATCCGCGCATCGAGGTTGTCGATCATCGACACGAAGACCGCTTCCGGGGTCGCGGCGTACACCGCCGCACCCCACTCGGGTTCGCCCTGATGGGAGAGAATAATGTGCTCCAGACGTTCGAGGCGGTCGGCGTCCAGCCGGGCCTTCATCCCGTGCTTTCGCGCGAGCTGGTAGCCGAGGACGACGTGGCCCTGCAGGATGCCGCGGCGGCTCCGGCGCGTCGCGAGGGAACCCTCGTACTCGATCGCCTTGCCGGTGTCGTGCAGCAGGATACCCGCGAGGGCGAGGTCGGCGTCCACCTCCGGATAGAGGGGTAGGAGCGCGCGGCAGGCGCGGGCCATCCGCACGGTGTGCTCCAGGAGCCCGTGCCGGTAAGCGTGATGCATTGCGACGGCCGCCGGCGACCAGCGGAAGGTGGCCCCGATCTCCTCGAAGACCCCGCGCACCGCGACCCGGAGCTCCTCGTGCCGGAGGGCGGCGATGCACGCCTCCAGTTCCGCCCAGAGTGCCTGCGGATCCTCGGGCGCCAACTCGACCAGATTGTCGATCACTCCCGGGACGCCCAGCTCCTCCTCCCCGAGGGCCACCACCTGCTGCAGACGCGGGGAGAGCCGGCCCTGGTAATATTCGATCCTCGCCTCGATCCGCACCACCCCGCCTTCGCCTGCGGCGCGCAGGGCGTCGAAGACGGGGCTGTCCCCGAACACGGTGCAACTAAAGGAACCGGTGCGGTCCCCGAGCTCGGCGCTCAGGAATCCGTTGCCGTTGCTGGCGGTCTTCAGGGCTGCCTTCTTGACGACGAGGACGGCGGAGAACGGCCGTCCGCTCGCCTCGGCGCCGAGCGACTTCAGCTCACGGACCAACACGGGGGGGGAGGCGTTGCTCATAAGTTCGGGGCTGAGGATCCGTGATCGGCGGCGCGCGCCTTGACGAGCGCGGTCAGGCCCCGGAAGAACGGGTGGCGGGCGTCTTGCGCCAGCGCGTAAAACACGGTCTCGGCCGGCAGGAGGTGGCAGCCGAGCCGCGCCAGCGCGGCGAGCGCGGCGGCGGCGTCCGCGGGCCGGCGCGCGCCCACGCAATCGGTAAGCACGGTGACCTCAAGCTCCGCCCGGAGCGCGTCGATCGCGGTTTGGTAGACGCAGATGGGGGTCTCGATGCCGGCGAGCAGCAGGTGCCGCGGACCGCGGGGCGCCAACAGCGCCCCGCGCACGGCCGGGTCGCCCAACGCGGAGAAGGTGTTCTTCGCCCAGACCGGGGCGGAGGGCGCGGCGGCGCGGAGGGCGGGGGTGGTTGCCCCGAGCTTGGCGGGCACCTGCTCGGTGAAGGCCACCGGCAGCCCAAGCCCGGTCGCGGCGGCGAGGGCGAAGCGGCAATCGCGCGTCAGCGCACCCGCCGGGTCGATCGCGGCTAGGAGGCCCGGCTGCAGGTCGACGGCGAGCAGGAGGAGGTCGGAGGGTGGGGAAGGCGCCGCGGCCATGTTCGCCGCAAGTTGGCGGTGGGCGCCGAGCGTGGGAATGTTTTTCTGCGCGCGCCGGCCATCTTCGGGCTAGCCTCCGGCGAGTGCGTCCCTTGTCCTTGCCCTGCCTATGGAGCTATCCCTGCAGCCCGTCGCCACCACCTGCCAGGTCTCGGGCGAGCCCTTTGCGGCCGGCGCCCGCGTGGCGAGCCACCTGGTCCAGGTCGGCCCGACGCTAAAGATCGTCCGCTGCGACGTGCTGGAGCAACACCTCGGCGGCTTCACTCCGCCCGGGAAGGTCGCGTGCCGCTGGGTGCAGCCGTTCCGTCCGCGGCGGGCCGGCGAGAATCCCGACCGCGCCCTGAAGCTCACCGCGGAGAGCCTGTTCGTGACCCTCGCGGACCCGACCACGGAGCCCACGCCCGAGAACACCCGGCTGCTGCAATTCCTCGCGCTGATGCTCGAGCGTAAGAAGGTGCTGCGGCCACGGGGCCGCTCGGCGGATGGCCTGCGCCTCCGTTACGAGCATGCCCGATCGAAGGCGCTGTTCGAGGTCCCAGGCGGGGAACTCACCGCCGAGTTCTTCGTCGCGGTGCAGGAGCAGCTCAGCGTGCTCGTGGGGGCCCCGAAGGCTCCGGCGGCCGCCGCGCCGATTCCTTCGGATCCGGCGGCCACTCCCGCCCCGCCGGCCGGCTAACGGCGGACGGGCAGGCCCTGCAGGGCAAGGTAGTCTTTGACCTGCGGGATGGTGAAAGTGCCGAAGTGGAACAGGCTCGCCGCCAGCACGGCGCTCGCGCGGCCCGTCTCGAGGACCTCCGCGAAATGAGCCATCGTCCCCGCACCGCCGCTGGCGATCACGGGCACCGGCACCGCGTCGCTGACCGCCCGGGTGAGGGCGCAGTCGTAACCAGCCTGGGTGCCGTCGGCGTCCATGCTCGTGAGCAAGATTTCGCCCGCGCCGAGCGCCACCGACTCGCGGGCCCAAGCGACCGCGTCGAGCGCCGTGGCGTTCCGGCCCCCGTGGGTGTAGACGCGCCACGAGCGGCCGTCCGGCTCCCGTTTGGCGTCGATGGCGACGACGATGCACTGCGCGCCGAAGCGGTCGGCGGCCTCGCGGACGAGGCGCGGCTCGCGGATGGCAGCGGTGTTGAGGGAAACCTTGTCCGCCCCGCTGCGCAGCATCGCCTCGATGTCGCTTACCTGCCGCAGGCCGCCGCCCACGGTGAGCGGCATGAAACATTGCTCGGCCGTCGCGGCCACGACCTCCCGCATGATGCCGCGGTCGTCGCTCGAGGCAGTGATATCCAAGAAGACCAGCTCGTCCGCGCCTTGACGGTCATAGGCGCGCGCGCATTGCACGGGATCGCCGGCGTCGCGGAGCTCCTGGAACTTAACGCCCTTGACGACCCGGCCGGCGTTGACGTCTAGGCAGGGGATGATGCGCCGGGAGAGCATCGGCGGGGAGGATGGGCCGCGGACTGCCTGGGGTCTCAGCCCTCGACGCGCGCGACGTCCGGCTCGAAGTTGACCGCCAGACGGTAGACCTGGCCCGGGCGCATAATGAGCGGGTGGTCCCGGACCAGCGACTGCAGGTAGTGGATCTTACCGTAATTGGTGCGGTAGGCCGGGTCGGCGCTCACGACCTCCGTCTCGCGCCAGGTGGCCTGAAAGTCATCCTTCGCCACGCTGCAGCGATGCCCCTGTGCCCCGAGGGTGATCGAGCCGGAGGCCCGGTAGCGGGAGTGGGGCGCGGCGATCCCGAGGACGTAGCGGAACTTGTCGAGCGTCACCTGCTGACGGACGGTGTAGGCGAACTCGCAGCCGATCTTGTTGCCGGAGAAGGTCCAGTTGACCTTCACGCTGCCGAGGCCCCGCACGAACTCCTCGCGGGTGTTGATGAGCTCGGGCTGGTCGTAGCGGAAGAAGAAGCTGTTGCGCAGGCCGAGCCCGGTGACGCAGTTCTTGCCGTAGAAGGCGGGCAGCGTGACGTGCTCCCCGAAGGTGAGCTCGGACAGCAGGATCGGGCAGTAGACGTTGTTGGGCCAGTCAAAGATCCCTGGGGCGTGCGGGAAGGAGAGGGAGTCGCTGGTGAGGGTGGAACCGGAGCTGACCAGCGGGATCTGCAGGTGGAGGCCGGAGTCGGCGTCGCGATAGAGGAAGAGCCCCTGCTCTTTGCGGTTGGACTTGTCGAAGATGACGAAGCGGCCGGAGGTGCGGGCGGGCTCCACCTTGGGGGCGCCCAGGGGCATCTGCACGGTCTTGGCGAGGCGGGACCACTGGCAGAGGTAGCGGGCGGCGTCGAAGTTCGCCATCCGCGTGGTGTGCTGGCCGTAGGCGGTGCGCTCTTCGTCGCGCAGGTCGAGGAAGCCGTGTTCTTGGTCGAGGTAGGTCTCGTAGAAGAACATGAACAGCCGGCGCAGGATGTCGTAGTACTTGACCTTGTGGTCGTCGGCGATCCAGCCATCGCGCAGCCCCTGCAGGATAAGGCTGATGCAGTGCATCTGGCCGTAGGCGCCGGCGGCGCGGCCAAAGGCCCAGCCTAGGCCGTCCTGGCGGACGAGGTCGGGCATCATCTTGATGTACTTCTCCGCATAGGTGCGGAGGGTCGGCAGCTTGCGGTCGCGCACGCCGCTGTTGGCGTGGAGCTGCAGGGCGGAGCGGGTGAAGACGAACGCCATCACGCCGTAGAGGTTGAAGTTGCCGCCGAGACCCTCGCTGGAGTCGTCGAAGAACCCGTTCGAGCTGGTTTGGCCGATGCGGTCGCACATCCGCTCGATCAGACGCGAGGTCTCGTCCTTCTTGGAGAGCCCGAGGCTGAAGCGGGCGACGGCCTTGGCGATGTTGAAGGCCTGCCAGTGATTGTCGTAGTCGCTGCGGTGGAGCAGGGACTTGTCGATGCGCTGCTGGGTCTCCTCGACGAGGCGCTCCCAGACGGGGTTGCGTTCCTTGGAGGGGCCGAAGGCGAGCAGGCCGAGCGCCGCGTAGGCGAGGCCGTTCTCGGCGGCGGGCTCGGTGAACATCTGGGCCGTGATGCAGCGGGCGGCGAGGTCGACGATGTCGTGCCCCTTGAGCGTGGTCTCGCCCGTCGCTCGGTAGAATTCGCCGAGGGCGAAGGCGACGTGCCCCGGCTCATCCGGACGAGACTGCTCCTGGTTAGCGGGCAGGATGGTGCCGTCGGGCTGGATGGAGTCCAAGTTGTGGGCCAGCATCGAACGGGCCATGTCGAGACACTGCTCGGAAAAACTATGCATGCGTGGTGGATCGGGTCGCGGGGATCAGGCGGCAGAGCAAGCGGAGAGGGTAAATTTCAACAAGCGGGGCGGAGCAAGCGGTAATTCGGCCCGCGGTCAGCGGGCGATGAGCTTGAGGAACTCGGCGTTGGTCTTGGTCTTGGAGAGCCGGGCGATCATCGTCTCGGTCGCCTCCTCGATCTTCTGGGCGACGAGCGCGCGGCGGAAAAAGTGGATGCCCTCGAGGGTCTTGGCCTCGATCAGCAGCTCCTCCTTGCGGGTGCCGCTTGCGCCGATGTTGATCGCCGGCCAGAGGCGCATCTCGGCGCACTTGCGGTCGAGCACCAGCTCCATGTTGCCGGTGCCCTTGAACTCCTGGAAGATCACGTCGTCCATCCGGCTCCCGGTCTCCACCAGCACGCTGGCAATGATGGTCAGGGAGCCCGCCTCCTCGGTACGGCGGGCGGTGGCGAAGAGCTGCCGCGGCTTCTCAAGGGCCCGGACGTCAAGGCCGCCGGAGCCGGTGCGGCCCGAGTTCCGCGCGGTGTTGTGCGCGCGGGAGAGGCGGGTGATCGAGTCCACGAAGAGCACGACGTCGCGGCCGGCCTCGACCAGCCGCTTGGCGCGTTCGATGCAGAGCTCGCCGATGCGGATGTGGTTTTCGATCTGCTCGTCGTTGGAGGAGGCCCAGATCTCGGCGGCTGGCACGCTGCGGCGGAAGTCGGTAACCTCCTCGGGGCGCTCGTCTACGAGCAAAATCATCACGTGGCACTCCGGGTTATTCTCCAGCACGCCCAGCGCCATGTCGCGCAGGAGCGTCGTTTTGCCGGTGCGGGGCGGGGCCACGATTAGGCCGCGGGTGCCTTTGCCGATGGGGCAGAAAAGGTCGACGGCCCGGGTGGTGAGACGGCCGTCCTTCATCTCCATCCGCAGGTGCTGGTTCGGAGAGATGGTCGTCAGCGTCGTGAACTCGAAGCGGGCGCGGCGGTCCTCCAGCGGGACGCCGTCCACCGTCTCGATGAACCGCATCTTGGGGTTGGGGAAGCGGCCGTCGGGCGGGAAGGCGGTGCCGCCAACCATCGAGCCGGCGCGGAGCTTGAAGCGCCGGATCAGCTCCTTGGGCACGAAGGTGTCCGAAGGGCGCCGCTTGCAGCCGCGGGAGAGGTCGATCAGCTGGCCGTTGCCGCCGCGTTGCAGGTCAATGTCGAGGACGCCCTCGACGCGGATGGTGTTTTCCGGCGGGGCGCCGGGAGCGGGCGCGGCGGAGGCGGCAGGAGCGGCGGGCGGGAGGCCGGGGGTGGCGGACGGAGGCGTTTGATCCATGTCGGGGAAGTGGCTGCTCGGGCCCCGGGCTTGACGCTCGAAACTTCGGTCGGGATAAAAAACGCGTTCGGCGTCCCTTAAACCCTACAATCCGACACGCACGTGCCAGACCAGACGATTACCTCAGTATCCCGGGAGTCCCGGAAATTCAGGCCTTCGGCCGAGTTCAAAGCCCAAGCGAACCTTGGGAGCGAGACCCGGTATAAGAAGCTCTACGCCGAGTCTGTCAACTCCCCAAAAAAATTCTGGGACCGGCAGGCGAAGGAGCACCTCGTCTGGCGCAAGGCCTACCGGAAGGTCCTCAAGTGGAATCCCCCGCACGCTCAGTGGTTCGTGGGCGGCCGCCTGAACGTCGCGGAGAACTGCCTCGACCGCCACCTGGGCACGGCCCGCGAGAACAAGGCGGCGCTGATCTTCGAGGGGGAGCCGGGCGATGTCCGCACGATCACCTACAAGCAGCTGCACTTCCACGTCTGCCGGCTCGCGCACATCCTCGAGAATATGGGCGTCGGCGCCGGCGACCGCGTCGCCCTCTACCTGCCGATGATCCCGGAGGCGGTGATCGCGATGCTGGCCTGCGCCCGCGTCGGGGCCATCCACACCGTCGTGTTCGGCGGGTTCAGCCCCGAGTCGCTCAAGGACCGTATCAACGACTGCAAGGCCAAGCTGGTGATCACGGCCGACGGCGGGTGGCGCCGGGGCAAGGTCATCGAGCTCAAGGCGAACGTGGACAAGGCGCTCGAGGGCACCCCGTCGGTCCAGTCGGTGATCGTGGTGAAGCGCTGCGGCAACCCGATCGCGATGACCGAGGGCCGCGACGTGTGGTGGAAGGAGGCCTGGGAAGGCGCCCCCAACCGTCACGAGGCCAAGGCCTTCGATGCCGAGCACCCGCTCTTCATCCTCTACACCAGCGGCTCCACCGGGAAGCCCAAGGGGGTGCTCCACACGAGCGCCGGCTACCTGCTCGGGGCCAAGCTCAGCTCCCACTACGTCTTCGACCTGAAGGAGAACGACCGCTACTTCTGCTCCGCCGACATCGGCTGGATCACCGGGCACAGCTACGTGGTGTACGGCCTGCTCGCCAACGGTGCGACCGTGTTCATCTACGAGGGGGCGCCCAACCATCCCGAGCCCGACCGCTTCTGGGAGATGATCGACCGCCACGGGCTGACGATCCTCTACACCGCCCCGACCGCCATCCGCGCCTTCATGCGCTGGGGCGACAACTACGTCCTGCGCCACCGGCTCGATTCCCTGCGGCTCCTCGGCTCGGTCGGCGAACCGATCAACCCGGAGGCGTGGATGTGGTACCACCGGATGATCGGCAAGAAGCGCTGCCCCATCGTCGACACCTGGTGGCAGACCGAGACGGGTTCCATTATGATCACGCCGCTGCCGGGCATCACGCCGACCAAGCCCGGCTCCGGGACGCGGCCCTTCTTCGGCGTCGTGCCCAAGGTGGTGGACGAGCGCTGCCGCGAGGTGCCCCGCAACTCCGGCGGCAAGCTGGTCATCACCCAGCCCTGGCCCTCGATGCTGCGCACCCTCTGGGGCGACGACGAGCGCTACCAGCGCCAGTACTTCTCCGAGTTCCCCGGGCATCCGGACGTCTACTTCACCGGGGACGGCGCCCGTCAGGACAAGGATGGCTACTTCTGGATCGTCGGCCGCATCGACGACGTCCTCAACGTCTCCGGCCACCGCATCGGCACCGCGGAGGTGGAGAGCGCCCTCGTCTCCCATCCCTCCGTCGCCGAGGCGGCCGCCGTGGGCCGGCCCGACGAGCTCAAGGGCCAGGCGCTCTGCGTCTTCGTCACCCTCAAGGCCGGGATCGAGGCCACCGAGGAACTCAAGGAGGCGCTCCGCAACCACGTGGGCAAGGAGATCGGCTCGCTGGCCAAGCCGGACGCGGTCCGGTTCGCCGCCGCCCTGCCCAAGACGAGGAGCGGCAAGATCATGCGCCGGATCCTCAAGGAGATCGCGGCCGGCGGCCAGGTCCGCGGTGACATCACCACGCTGGAGGACTTCAGCGTCGTCGCCGCGCTGCAGGCCGAGGACTGAGCCCGCGCGGCGCCCGGCCGTTCACGGCGGTCGCGGGACCGGACTCCTTCCGGGAGATCCGGCCCGCGTCGCTGTAACGTCAAACCGCGCGCCGCGTCCTTCCCCCTATGCCGCGCGTCCCCCGGTCCCCGATGTTCCTCCCGAGGAGGAATGGGCACCGCGCGCGCGCGGGGTTCACGCTGCTCGAGGTGCTGGCGGTCACCGCGGTGGTCGCGGTGTTGTTCACCCTGTCCGTCGGGGCCATCCGCGGGGTGAAGGAGCGGGCGCAGACGGCGCGGGCCCGGGCGGAACTCGCGGCGCTCGCCACCGCCCTGGAGGATTTCCGCCGGCTCTACGGCGATTACCCGCAGACGGGCGAATTCACCCAGGCGCCCGCGACGCCCACCGCGCTCAACTCCGGCCCCGGGGTGCAGACCGCCCAGGCCAAGCTGTTCAATTGCCTGACCGGCACCTTCGGCGCCCGCGATCTCTCCACCCGGCTCAATGGCCCGAACCTCATCGAGGTGGGCCGCTTCGTGGTCAACGGCACCCTGACCAACCAGTTCCTGCAGCCGGTCAGCAATGCGCCGAACCCGCCTTCGAAGCCCGAGCAGAACGCCTGCCTGCTGGATCCGTGGGAGCGCCGCTATTCCTATTACTACAAGAACGCCCGCAGCCCGGCCGGCTGGCAGGCCTCCTCGTACGTGTTGTACTCGCCGGGCCCGAAGGTGGCCCCCAACGGCACCCAGACGCCGCCCATCACCGTGACCTCGGGGCTCTTCCTCGCGGCCCGGTCGGCGGAGATGGTCGACAATCTCTACGCGAACCCCTGAAGTCCCGAGCACGATGCGCCGCCCGTCCGCCCACCCCCGCCGCCCCGGCTTCACCTTGATCGAGCTGCTGACGGTCATCGCGATCCTCGGCATCCTCGCGGCCATTCTGGTGCCCACGATCTCCTCGGCGCGCACCGCCGCCAAGAAGGCCAAGACGCGCGGCCAGTTCGCCCAGTGGGCGGGGGCGATCGAGGCCTTCCGGCAGGAATACGGCTACTACCCGACCTTCGAGACGACCGGCGCCGGCGCGAACAAGGTCAACGGCAACACCGCGGGGGGCGCGAACCTCGCGGCGGTGCACCGCTTCTACGAGACGCTCGTCGGGGCCCGGCGCGACGGCGTCGCGCTCCCGACCACGATGACCGGGAACCCGCCCCCGCCGCAGGCGCAGAACACGCGCCGCATCCAGTTCATCACCTTCACCGAGGCGGATATGGTCCCCGTCGCCTCGCCCGACGCCTCCCTCGCCGCCAAGCGGGGCCTGATCCGGGACGCCTTCGACGGCACCGACATCGCGGTGCTGGTCGACCGCAACCTCGACGGCGCGATCAAGGTGGGCGGGGCGGGCGGCGACGGCATCACCACCGTGCCCGCCGTGTCGCCACCCGACAACACGGGCCTGCGGCTCAGCCCGGTGACCACGGGGACGACCCCGGACCTGCCCACGGTCGCGCAGGGCGGTCTCCGGGTCGGGGTCGCCTTCTATTCCCTGCCGTCGGGGGCGACGACGGCCTCGAACTTCATCTTCAGCTGGAAGTAAATGCGTCCCCTGCGGCCCAGTCGTCCCCCGCGGCCGGCGGCGCCCCGCCGGGGCTACACGCTCGTCGAGTTGCTGGTGGTGATCGGCGTGATGGTCCTGCTGGCCGGGGTGGGGGCGATGGCCCTCGCCGGCCGGGGCAGTTCCGGCGCCGCGCTCTCCGGCGCCCAGTCGATCGTCGCGGGCCTCGTCGCCAGCGCCCGGGCGCAGGCCGCCCTGCACCAGACCTTCTCCCGCCTCATCATCCACGCGCAGCAGCCCCCGGCCGCCAACGCCCTTGATGCAGAGATGTACCTGCGCCGCCTGCAGGTGATCCGGCGCGAGACCCTGGCCAACGGCGCGATTGTCTGGGTCGCCGCCGGTCCGGCGGTCTCCTTGCCCACCCCGATCTGCGTCGTGCCGCCGGCGCCCGTGCCGACCAACCACCTGCGTTCCGGCGTGAGCTGGAACAACAACGCGGCCACCGGGCCCGTCTCCACGCTGCTCACCGTCACCGGCTTCAGCTACCGCGGGCAGTCCGCGGCGGCGAGCAACCAGTTCTTCGACCGGCAGGGCCAGAGCGGGCGCATCCACTACCTGGAGTTCGGGCCCGATGGCACCGTGGTCTCCAACACCACGGGCAACCCCACCAAGATCGCCCTCACCACCGCGGTGCTGGGCGGCAACGCCCTGCCGGCGTTTGACAGCGCGACCACCGTCCGCGGGCTTTTCATCCGCCGGAACGGCGCGGTCGCGATGGTCGATTCGGCGACCGGATTCTGACCATGCGCCGCCGGCCCAGCCCACCTCGCCCGACCGCCGGATTCTCGCTGGTGGAGGTCATCGCCGCGGTCGCGATTTTCGGCATCGGGATGCTCGCCGTCGCCGGGCTCTACGCGCCCGTGACTCGCGCCGTGGGCAGGGTGGCTGACGCCGAGGCCGCCGCGCGCGTGGCCGATGCCGTCCGCGCCCGGCTGCGCGCGGTCCCCTTCGAGACCGGACTGGCGCTCATCCAGTCCCCGGCGGCGGTGCAGGCGAAGGACGCGAATGGCGCCTACAACCCGAACGATGGCACGCGTTACCCGGAGGTGCTCTTCGGGAAACTCGACGGGGAGGTCGGGATCTACGACCGCGCCTCCAACCGCCGGCAGTGGTACGACTCGCGCAACCGGGTGATGCCGAACCCGGACAAGTTCTTCGAGATCGACCTGATCCGGCAACCCGCGGTCTCCCCGCCCGAGCTCGATGCGACGGCGCCGGCGGTCGTCTACACGCTGCGCGTGCGCTGGCCGGCCTTCATCCAGGTCGCGCCCGGGGCGGCGGTTCAATCCGCTCAGAACTCCGGCGGGCCGGTATCGTTCGACCACGGCCGCAAGCAGGTGTTGTACTTCACGGGGGTGCTCGAGCGATGAGCGTGCGGCCGTCCCGCTTCCGGCCAAGGCGTCTTCGCGCCGGCTTCACCCTGGTGGAGTTGCTGGTCGCGGCCGGGATCACGACGTTTATGGCCGGCTTCATCGCGGTGATCGTGATGAACATCTCATCGACGGCCTCGCGCTCGAGCTCCCGCCTCGGCGCCGACGCGCAGGCGCGGCTCATCCTCGACCAACTGGAGCGGGACCTGCAGGGGGCGCTTTACCGCGACGACGGCAACGTCTGGCTCGCGGCGGACATCCTCAACGGCGCCACTGGCGGCGCCACTGGCCTCTGGCAGATTGCGCCGCGCAACCCGAAACCGGTGGGGGGCATCTCGCTGCAGCTGAACACGCCTTCGATCAACGACGCCCGCTTCAGCACCGCCGGGGTCTGGCTGCGCTTCTTCACCCACGGCACTCCGGTCACCAACGCCGCGCTAGACGTCTCCGTGCCTTCCGCTCCGGTCGCGGTAGGCTACCAGATCATCCGCCGTTTCAAGGCCACCAATCCGGCCAACCTGGATACCGTCTACGCTCTGCACCGCGCCGCCACGCGCCCGGCCCTCGCCAACAGCCGGCCCGGGGTCTTCGAGTCTGGCTATGGCATCACCGGCACCGCCTACACCGGCGGGGGGACGAACAACAGCAACGTGATCGGCGACCCCCGCACGGTGCTCGTGCCCGGTACGACCCGCACCCTCGACGCGGTGATCGGCGACAACGTGATCGACTTCGGCATCCGCGCCTACGCGCGTGACAACACGGCGCCCGGCGGCCTCCGGCTCCTTTTCCCCGCGACCGCGGCGGGCGCTTTGTCCAACTCCCCGGCCGCCCTGCAGTCGCGCCTTCCCCCGGGCACCCCCGCCACGGCCTCGACCTACAACCGGATCTTCCCGGACGTGGTCGACGTGATGGTCCGGATCCTCACCGACGCCGGTGCGGAGCAAATCGCGAACCTGGAGAAGGTGCAGACCCCCGCCCTCACGGTGCCGCAGCGCTACAACGGCAACGCCCAGCTCTGGTGGTGGGGCGTGGCCGCCGAGAACTCGCGGGTCTACACGCGCCGGATCGTCCTCCGGGGAGGTGGGTTGTGAGTCGCCGGCCCTCCCCCGCGCGGCGGGGCTTCGCGCTGCTCATCGTCGTCACGCTCCTCGCCTTCATCGTCGTCCTGCTGGTCGGCCTGGCGGCGTACACCCGCATCGAGACGTCTGTCGCCGGGAACACCCAGCGGCAGGCCCAGGCCCGCGAGCACGCGCTCACCGGCCTGCAGGTGGCGCTGGCCCAGCTGCAGCGGCACGCCGGTCCGGATCAGCGCGTGACCGCCACGGCGGCGTCCTTCGGCGGGGTCAACGGCACCCGCTACTACACCGGGGTCTGGGGCCCGGACGGCTCCGGCCCGCTCACCTGGCTGGTCAGCGGCAACGAGTTCGCGGCCCCCGCCACCGGGGCGGACCAGCCGGCCGCGCTCGCCGTCACCCCGGCCACCGCGCCCCCGGCGGCCCGGGCGATCGACCTGGTCGCCCGCGGGACCACCAACACCACCAACCGTTCCCAGTTCGTGAGCGTGCCGCTCCTGGATCTTCGGGCCCGCGGCGTCCCCGGGGCGTCGAACGCCGACGCCACCTACGGCCGATACGCCTGGTGGGTGGGGGACGAGGGGGTCAAGGCGCCCGTCGCGGTGCCGGACAACTCGGGCACGCTCACCGCGGCGCCGTATGATTCCGCGGACCTGCGGGGGCGTGTCCGGCAGCAACTCGCGGTCGGGCCCGGGGCGGCGAGCACGGGCGGGAGCCCCGTCTTCGAGCCGCGCGACGGCAATAACGCCCCTTTGGTCGCGGGGGACCGGGTGATCACCGTGAGCCAGCTCGGGTTCCTGCGTAATTCCGCCAATGGCCAGCTCGGCCCGGCCGTGCAGCGGACGAACTATCACCTCTGGTCCACGAACAACCTCGCGGTCCTCGCGGATTCGCGCCGGGGCGGGCTGCGGCAGGACCTTTCCCTCGCCCCCGGGCTGCTCGGTTCCGCGTTCGCGGCGTGGACCAACTATCCCGCCTACACCGAGAGCTATGCCCCGGTGGATCCGGAGACGGTGGACCCCGCGCTCGCGGCGATCGCCCCGCCGGCGATCTCGCCGGCTTACGGCTCGGACCCGGTGCGGCGCCGGCTGCGGATGACGCCCCCGCTGATCGCGGAGGGTGGGGCGCATCAGGTCGCGCCGGTGCTCTCTTACTTCCTGCTCTCCTTCAACGTGCGCACCGCCGGCGACACCGCCGCCGCCCAGCCCTTCGAACTGGCGGCCCGCTGGCTCGTCTCACTTTGGAACCCCTACACATCAGCGTTGGTGCCGGAGAACCTCCGCCTCGAGATCTCGGGGCTCCCGCGCACCATCCGGGTGATCAACGTGCAGGGCGAGAGCCCCGTGCCCGTCGGCTCGTTCTCCGTTCACGACCTCTCCGTTTTCGGTTCGCCGGCGATCGACCCGGACCTCGCCGAGCCGCCGATGATCATCAACCTGCCGTGGACGCCAGACGACTCCAGCGCGGACCGCCAGTCGTGGCTGCCGGGGCGGGTCTACACGTGGCGCTCGGTCGCGGACACCAGCATGCCCGAACAGCCGCCGGCCACGGGGTTCGCCAGCCAGTTCTATTCCCGCACGCTCGACGCGGCCGGGGCCTCCGCCGCCGTTCGCCCGCTGCCCCTCGGGGAGCAACTCGGCAGCGACAACCACGTGCTGGAGATCGACGGTTCGGACCGCATCACGGTCACCGTCTATCTCGTGCCGCGCACCGGTCCGGATGATCCGCCGGCGCAGCCCATCAAGCTGGCGACGTACGTCTCGCCGGAGTTTGTGACGCAGTTCGCCTCCTCCCCGCAGGCCGCGCGCCAGACCGCCACCCAATTCTCCTACGTCTTCCGGCTCGCCGAGAGCATCGACACGCCCGCGGCTCCCGGCCGCTGGCTCACCACGACGGGACTGGACCCCCGCCGCCGCCGCCTGCCCGGCGAAGCCTTCGTGACCGGGGAGAACGGCAATGATCCGTCGCTGTACGTGAACTACCGCACCATCAGCGCGCCCGACCGGCTGCTCGACCGCGGGGAGGGCACGACCAGCCGGTCCTACGACGAGGATGTCCCGCTGTTCGAACTGCCGCGCGCTCCTTTGCTTTCGGTCGGTGCGGCCCAGCACTTCCGCCTGCCGGGCCAGCGGCCGTTTATGATCGGGAACTCGTGGGGTTTCGGGCAGGAGCTCAACGGGGTGCCGGTGGGGGAGGTGTTTGACCGCTTCTTCTTCTCCGGCGTCCGCGAGGGCGTGAACCCCGGTACCGCCTCGAACGGAGACCTGATCGTGCCCAACCCGCTGCTGCGGACCGTGCGCTGGTACGAGCCTGGCGCGGGCTACCGCAAGCCGACCGTGGACGACCTCCGGGCCACGGTGGAGGGGATCGATCCGGCCGGGGCGGTGGGCGCGGCGGACGCGCGTTCGTCCCGGTTTTTCCTGCAGGCCGGCGCGTTCAACCTGAACTCCACCAACGTCGCCGCGTGGGTCGCGGTGTTGCGCGGGGTGCGTTTTCCCAGTCCGCAGACGTTCCATTACCTCAGTCTCTCCTCCTCCACCGGCACCGCCTCGGCGGACACCTCCGTCGCGACGGTCCAGTCGACCAACGCGCAGTTCCTCCGTTTCTCGCAGACCGCGCAGGAGACCTACCAGGCGGAGGCGGGGCGCGGAGATCCCGCGGGTTCGGCGGCGCGGACGGAGCTTTTCCGCCAGGGAATGCGCACGCTGAGTGCGGCCGAGACCGGGGCCCTCGCGACGAAGATCGTCGAGTTGATCACGGCCCGGCACGGCGAGGAGGGACCGTTCCTTTCCGTCGGGGATTTCCTCGCGCCGCACCCGCGCTACGCGGCGGTCGACGCGGAAGGCGGCGAGATTCCGCGCAGCCTGCTGGAGGCGGCCATCGCCGAGGCCGGCATCAACACCGGGAAGGCGGAGTTCGATCCGGAGGCCAAGGTGCAGATGAACGCCCAGTGGCTCACGCAGGCGGACGTGATGACCGCGCTGGCGCCCGGTCTGTTCGCGCGTTCGGACACCTTCACCATCCGCGCCTACGGCGAGGCCGTGAATCCCGCCACCAACGCGACCGAGGGCCGCGCCTGGTGCGAGGCCCTGGTGCAGCGGGTGCCCGAGTACTTTGATCCGCCGAGGGGGGACGGGGATCTCACCGGGGATGCGCCCGAGGTGCCGGTGGAAAACCTGACCAGCCCCTTGAACCTCGCTAATGGCCGTCGTTTCCGGATCCTGTCCTTCCGGTGGCTGACGCAGCCCGACCTATGAGCGGGGGCCTTCCGGCCGTGGGCCCGCACGGTCGCCGCGGGTGGCTGGCGGGGATGGCGGCTTGCGTCTGCGGATGGGGCGTCGTGCTGGTGCGCGCGGCGAGTCCCGCGTCCCCGGTGAGCCTGCGCTTCACGGTCTTCAGTCCCCGTCCGCCCGGTGAGGCGGCCTTTGTCGCCGCGCCGGGGCAGGCGCCGACCCGGCTGCGGTTCCATCCGCTGGCAAGGTCCCCGCGTTACGAGTATCGCGGGCCGGCCCCGCTGCGTTTCGTCAACCCGCGGGATCGCGCCCCGCTGGCCGAGGCGGAGCTTCCGGCCGGGGTCGCAAACGCACTGATCGTCCTGCTGCCCGAAGAAAAGGCCGCCGGACGTTGGCGGACGATCGTCCTCGACGACGGGGAGACGCGTTTCCGGGCCGGCCAGTTGGTGCTCGTCAACCTCAGCGGGCTCGAGCTGGAGGGAACGCTGAACGAGCGACCCTTGAAACCGGGGCCGGGGCCCAATCCGGCGCTGCCGGTGCCGCGCACGAGCGAACTCGTGCTGCGCACCAGGGTCCGGGGCGCGGCCTATCAGGCGCTGGCGACGGAACTGAACCTGGGCGAGGGCGAACGCGCCCTGCTGTTGCTGCTGCCCCCGTTGCGGCCCGGCACCTTCGCGGTGCAGCATCGCCTGCTGGTGGACCGTCCGGGGACGCGGGTCAGTCGGTGATCCAGACAAGATCCCCGGCGCGGACCGCGTCGAACAGCTCGATCATCTCCACGTCGCGGAGCAGGACGCAGCCGGCGCTGAGCGGCTCGCCGATCCGGTCCCCGTGGTTGGTGCCGTGGATGTAGACGTAGCGGGAATAGGTGTCGACGTCGCCGCCGAGGTTCACGCCGGGTTCGAGCCCGCGCAGCCAGAGGATCCGCGAGGTGACCAGGTCGGGGGCTTGGCCGTCGGGGCCGGGGGGCACCTCGCTCCAGTGGCGGCCGGTGGGCACGCGGGCGCGGAACACCATCCCGGCCGGCTGGCCGGCGCCGATGCGCTCCGCGATCACGTGCCAGCCGCGCGGCGTGCCGAGGGAGTCGCGCACGTTCGAGGGCGGCCGGCGGGAGGTGGACACCGGGTAGGCGCGGACGAGCTGTTCCCCGCGGTAGAACTGCAGGGTGCCGGCGCCGATGCGGACGTGCAGCAGCCGAGGTCCGGGCTTGATGCCCAGTCGCGCGCAGGCTTTGCTCGCCAGCTGCATGGCTGATTCCCGCGTGAATTCACCCTCCGTCACGGTCGGCATCGTCGGCGCCACGGGCGCCGTCGGTCAAGAGCTGCTGCAATTGCTCCACGACCGCGGTTTCCCCCTGAAGTCGCTGCGCCTGTTCGCCTCCGCCCGCTCGGCGGGCCGCACGGTGAGCTGCGCGGGGCGGATCTACCCGATCGAGGAGGCCAAACCCGGCGTGTTCGCGGGCGTCGACCTCGCCTTTTTCGCCGCCGGCGGGTCCGTCACGCGGGCCCTGGCCCCTGACGCCGTGCGCGCCGGCTGCCTGGTCATCGACAAGAGCTCCCATTACCGGATGGATCCCGATGTCCCGCTGGTGATCCCCGAGATCAATCCCGGGGAACTGCGACGGCACCGCGGGATCATCGCAAACCCGAACTGCTCGACCGCGGTTACCCTGATGGCGCTTTGGCCGCTGCACCGGACCTTTGGCCTGCGGCGGTACTTCGCCGCGACCTACCAGTCGGTCTCCGGCACCGGGGCGGAGGCGATCCGCGAGCTGGAGGAGCAGGTGCAGGGCCACGTGAAGGGCGTGGCGGCGCCACCGAAGGTCTATCCTTACCCGATCGCGTTCAACCTGATCCCCCAGGTCGATTCCTTCGGGCCCAACGGCTACACCGGCGAGGAGACCAAGATGATGCTGGAGAGCCGGAAGATCATGGGCCTGCCCGACCTGCGGGTTTCCGCCACGACCGTGCGCGTGCCGGTGGTTCGGGCACATTCGGTCGCGGTGAACGCGGAATTTGAGCGGCCGGTGACGGTCGAGGCCGCCCGCGCGGCGATCGCGGCCTTTGCCGGCGCCGAGCTGGTGGACCACCCCGCGCAGCGGCGTTATCCGACCCCCCTCGAGTTCTCCCGCAAGGTGAAGTGCGGGGTGGGGCGCATCCGGATCGACACCGCCCTCGACAACGGGCTCGCTCTGTGGGTGAGCGGGGACAACCTTTGGAAGGGGGCGGCGCTCAACGCCGTCCAGAACGCCGAGCTGATGGTGCGCGAGGGCCTGCTGCGGCCCGCGGGCGCCTGAATGCCACGGCCCGGACGCTTAGCTCAGTTGGTTAGAGCATCTCGTTTACACCGAGAGGGTCGGGGGTTCGAGCCCCTCAGCGTCCACCAAACCGCCTTCCGCCCGGGCGGTTGAACTTCGGCTGGCCTCCCTCGGATTTTTACCACTTACTGCTCCTTCCCCATGCGCCACACGATCTCCGTCCTCGTCGAAAACAAGTTCGGCGTCCTCGCCCGCGTGTCCGGGATGTTCTCGGGCCGCGGATTCAACATCGACTCCCTGAACGTCGCGCCGACGCACGACGCCTCGCTGTCGCGCATCACCACGGTCCTTAAGGGCGACGAGGCCCAGCTGGACCTCTGCATCAAGCAGCTGCGGAAGCTGGTGAACGTGGTCGAGGTGGTGGACTTCACCGAGGGCCAGGCGGTCGAGCGCGAACTGGTGCTGGTCAAGGTGCGCGCCGACGCCCGTTCCCGCTCCGAGATTGTCCAGATCGCGGACATCTTCCGCGCGAAGATCGTCAACCTGGCGGCCGACAACCTCATCATTGAGCTGACCGGTTCCGACGACAAGGTGGGCGCCCTCCTCAGCCTGCTGGAGCCCTTCGGCATCCTCGAACTGGCCCGCACCGGCCGCCTCGCTCTCAAGCGCTGAACCCTTTTTACCCATGCCCGCCAAAGTCTACACCGACAAAGACGCCGATCTCGGCGTGTTCGCCAACAAAACGCTCGCCGTCCTCGGCTACGGTTCCCAGGGCCACGCCCACGCGCTGAACCTCAAGGACAGCGGCTGCAAGGTCATCATCGGCCTGTACCCTGGCTCCAAGTCCCGCGCGGTCGCCGAGCAGCACGGTTTCGAGGTGGTCGACACCGCCGAGGCCGTCCGCCGCGCCGACGTGATCATGGTCGGCCTGCCCGACATGAAGCAGGCGGACGTCTACACCAAAGACATCCTGCCCAACCTCGCGAAGGGCAAGACGCTGCTCTTCTCCCACGGCCTCAGCGTCCACTTCGGCCTGATCAAGCTGCACAAGGACATCGACTGCATCATGGTGGCCCCGAAGGGCCCCGGGCATATGGTCCGCCGGCTCTACGCCGAGGGCAAGGGGATGCCCGCCCTCGTGGCGGTCGCGCAGGACAAGTCCAAGCGCGCCCTCAAGACCGCGTTGGCCTGGGCGAAGGGCATCGGCTCGACCCGCGCCGGGGTGCTCAAGACCTCGTTCAAGGAGGAGACCGAGACGGATCTTTTCGGCGAGCAGGCGGTCCTCTGCGGCGGCGCCAGCGCGCTGGTACAGGCGGGCTTCGAGACGCTGGTCGAGGCCGGCTACCAGCCGGAGATGGCCTACTTCGAGTGCCTCCACGAGCTGAAGCTAATCTGCGACCTGATGTACGAGAGCGGCATCGCCGGGATGCGCTTCTCGATCTCCGAGACGGCCAAGTACGGCGACATCACCCGCGGTCCGCGCGTGATCAACCGCCAGACCAAGGCCGAGATGAAGAAGATCCTGAAAGAGATCCAGACCGGCAAGTTCACCCAGGAGTGGGTGAAGGAATACAAGGGCGGCCTGAAGAAGTACCACGCCCTGCTCAAGGCCGGCGAGAAGCACAAGCTCGAGAAGACCGGCGCGTACCTCCGCTCGATGATGCCCTGGATGACCAAGAAGAACATCAAGGGCGTCCAGGCGTCCTACTCCTGATCACCCGCCGAGCATTCCGCGAGGGCGCCGAGACCACGGTCTTTGCGCCCTCTCTTTTATCCTGATGCCGACGCTCACCCTCGCGACCCGCAAAAGCCCGCTCGCCCTCGCGCAAACCGGGATGGTGGCGGACGTGCTGCGCGCCAGCCTGGGCGTGGAGACGGCGGAACTCCGGATCGTCACTACGGGGGACCGGCAGACCGAATGGTCCCTCGAGAAAAAGGGCGGGAAGGGGCTTTTCACGAGTGAGTTGGAGGCCTCCCTCCTGCGCGGCGAGGCGGATGTCGCCGTGCACAGCACCAAGGATCTCCCCGGCGAGATGGCGCCGGGCCTATCGATCGCCGGGTACCTGCCGCGAGCCGACGCGCGGGACGTCCTCGTGCTCCGCGAAGGGGTGTCCGCCCCGCGGTTGCTCGCAACCGGCAGCCCGCGCCGCCGGTTGCAGGTCCAGCGCCTGTTCCCGGAGGTGGCCTTTACGGAGATCCGCGGCAACGTCGACACTCGCCTGCGCAAGATCGTGGACCAGCAGCTGGCGGACGGAACCATTTTGGCGGCCGCCGGTTTACACCGTCTCGGCATCACCGCCTGGCCCGGCCTCACCTTCACGCCCCTGGGGTTCGACGCGGCCGTGCCCGCCGTTGGCCAAGGGGCCATCGCCATCCAGTGCCGCTCCGCCGATGCGCCTCGGCTCGCTAGCTGCTTCGACGCCGCCACGATGGCCGCGGTCTCCGTCGAGCGGGCCTTGCAGGCGGCCCTCGGCGGCGGCTGCCAGACCGCCTTCGCGGCCCACGTCGCGGGCGGGCAGATGCACCTGTTCCACGAGGCCTGCGGCGTCCGCCAGGCGACCCTAGCGCCCGAGGATTTCGCCACGCCGGCCGCGACCGCCGACCGGTGGCTCCGGGAATGGGGGCTGCGCCAATGAGTACCGCTCCTCTCGCCGGCAAGCGCATCGCCGTCACCCGGGCCCGGGAACAGGCGCCCGAGCTGGGCCGCCGCCTCGTTGCCCTCGGGGCCGAGGTGCTCGAGCTGCCGCTGATCAGCGTCCGCAAGGACATCGACAAACAGACGCTGGCCGACGTCCTGCTCGAGCTGGGTGCCTACGATTGGATCGTCTTCACCAGCGCGAACGGCGTGCGCTGCTTCTTCGAGGAGTTCCACCGGATCTTCGACGACATCCGCTCGCTGGGGCTGCTGCGCTTCGCGGCGGTGGGCGACACCACGGCGGCCGCGATTCGCGAGCAGCACCTGCGCGTGGAGTGCCAGCCGACCGTGGCCACCGGCGACGCGCTCGCCGAGGCCCTGATCGCCACCGGCAGCCTCGACAGCGCCAAGATCTTGGTGATCACGGGTAACCTGAACCGCGACACCCTCGTAAGCCGCCTCGAGGAGGCCCGCGCCATCGTCGATCGTCTGCCGGTTTACCGCACCGAAGCGACGGATCTCGCCGCGGACACTGCTGCCGCCGAGTTCCGCCGCGGCGGGGCCGACGCGATCCTGTTTGCCTCCGCCTCCGCGGTGGAATCCTACGCGGCGCAGGCCGCCGCCCTGCGGCTGGCTGCGGGGGCGCGCCGGCCGCTCGCAGGCAGCATCGGGCCGCTGACCACCCAGGCGATGCGCAACGCCGGGCTCGAGGTGGCCTTCGAGGCCGCCTCGCCCTCCCTGGATGATCTGGTGACCGCCCTGCTTGCCGCCCTCTCGCGATGAAGGTCCCGTTTCTTGATCTCTCCCTCCAGCACCGCGCCCTGCGTGACTCGGCGCTGGCCGCATTAGCCGCGACCTACGACGCGAACCGGTTCTGCCTCGGACGGGACGTGGAGGACTTCGAGCGGGCGTTCGCCGCCAACCTCGGTTACTCCGCGGTCCTCGGGATGAACAGCGGCACGTCCCCGCTGCACGTCGCCTGCCTGCTGGCGGGCTTCGGACCCGGCGACGAGGTCATCACCTCGCCGTTCACCTTCATCTCCTCGGCTTGGGGCATCAGCTACGTCCGCGCGACGCCGGTGTTCGCCGATATCGAGGCGGGCGGCTTCAACCTGGATCCCGACTGCCTCGCGGCCGCGATCACCCCGCGCACGCGCGGCATCGTGGTTGTCCACCTGTTCGGGCAACCGGCGCGGATGGACGAGATCCTCGCCGTCGCCCGGCGGCACGGCCTGTTCGTGATCGAGGATTGCGCGCAGGCGGTGGGCGCCCGCTACCGGGACACGCCGGTGGGCCTGCTGGGGGATGCGGGCACCTTCAGCTTCTACCCGACCAAGAACCTTGGCGCGTGCGGGGAGGCCGGGGCCTTTGTCGCCCGTGATCCGGCGCTCCTGACGCGCGCCCGCCACGTGCGCGTGCACGGCTCGGACCGGCGCTATCAGCACGACATCATTGGGGGCAATTTCCGGATGGACGGCTTCCAGGGGGCGCTGCTCAACGTGAAGCTGCCGCATCTCGCGGCTTGGACGGCCCGCCGGCAGGCCATCGCCGCCCGCTACCGCCAGGGAATCCGGTTGAGCGACACGCGTTTGCCGGTGCCCGAGGCGCACGGGGCCTCGGTGTTCCACCAGTTCACCCTGCTGCACCCGCGACGGGATCAGCTGCGCGAACACCTGGCGCGCCTTGAGGTCGGCACGGACCTCATTTATCCCCGGCCCCTGCACCTGCAGCCGTGTTACGCGCCGCTGGGCCACGGCCCCGGTTCGTTCCCCCGGGCCGAACGCGCGGCGGAGACCTGCCTCAGCCTGCCCATCTTCCCGGAGCTGACCGACGCCCAGGTCGAGCACGTGATCCGGTCCGTGAACGCGTTCTGAACCAGGAGTTGGAACCGATGATCGCCGGCATCCGAGTCAAGGTCTGCGGGCTGCGATCCCTGGTGGATGCCGAGGCGGCGGACGCGGTGGGGGCCGACCATCTCGGTTTCATCCTCTATCCGAAATCGCCGCGCGGGATCTCGCTGGAGCAGTTCCGCTCGCTGCTCCCGCGCTTGCCCCCGCGACAAAAGGTGGCCGTGTCGGTCGAGCCGCGGCCGGAGGAGCTGGGCGAATGGCTGGCCGCCGGGTTCGACCAAATTCAGGTGCACTTCCGCCCGGAGACGCCGGTTGCCACGGTCGCGGCGTGGGCCGCCGCGGCCCCGGGCAAGCTCTGGCTGGCTCCGAAGGTCCCCGCCGGCACCGCTTGGCGGCCGGAATGGCTGGCCGCGGCCGGCACGATGCTGGTCGACACGTATCACGCCGCCGGGTTTGGCGGCAGCGGTCTGACGGGCGATTGGTCCGATTACGCGCGTTGCCGCGCCGAACACCCCGGACACCAATGGATCCTTGCGGGCGGCCTCGGTCCGGAAAATGTCGCCCGGGCCCTCGCGGAGAGCGGGGCGCGTTGGATCGACGTCAACAGCGGGGTGGAGAGCGCCCCGGGAGTGAAGGACGCCGCCAAGATCCGGCTGTTGGCCGCGTCCATCCGGCAGCACGCCGCCGGGGGCAACGCGCCCCCGGTCTGAGCGGCGGCGGGCGGGATGGCGCCGTCGCCGCCGGGGGAAGCCTCAGGCCTTGGGCGCGGCCCCGGCGATGCTCAGCGAGAGCTGGATCGTCTCCGCCACCTTGTCGGTGTTCTTGCCCGCCTGGATGCCGAAATCGGCGCGGTTGATCGTGAAATTCGCCCGCAGCACGAGCAGGTCGCCCTTGACCTTGGGGTCGTTGACGCGGGCGCCCAGCTTGTCGGGCAGGTGGGTGAACGATACCGGGACCTTGATGTCTTTGGTCACGCCCTTGATCGTGAGCTTTCCGGCGACCTCGGCGTTCACGACGTTCCCCTGGGTCCGGACGTTGGAGAGGGAGACGGCCTCGAAGGTGATCGCGGGGTGATTCGCGACGTCGAGCCAGTTCCCGCCGCGGAGGTGGTCCGCCATCATCGGGTTCCCGACGGTCAGGGACTTGGTGTCGAGGGTGATCTTGCCCTTGGTGGCGGCGGGCTGCGCGGGATCGAAGGTGACGGAGCCGGAGATGCCGGTGCCCGTGCCGGTGATGGATTCGAGCGGGGCGTCGAGGCTGAACTGGACGTTGTTCACGCCCTTCGGGTCCTTGAAGTCGAAGGTGAGGGGGGCGGCCTGGGCGGAGAGGCCGAGGGCGGCGAGCAGGAGGGGGAGGCGGTTGAGGTGGTGGATTTTCATCGGGAAAATGGCGCTCAGGCGGCGGGGTTGCGGCGCTCCGCGGCGAGGGAGAGCAGCGCGAGCAGGATGGCCGCGCCGGCCGTGCCGAGGGGGAACTCGATGCCGGCGACTAATCGGGGGCGGCGCTCGGGGTAGTCGATCCCGGTGATCTCGTCCCGCTTCATCGTGACCACACTGGTTTGCGTGAAGCCGAGGTGCGCTCCGGTCGCCAGCCATACCCCCAGGCCGCCAATGAGGAGCGCCAGGGCGGCGCCGCGCAGGCCGTTGGCGAGGTTGAGGCGAAAGGGCATCGCCGCGAAGGAGCACAGGCGCGGGCCGCGTGCAATCCCGCGCGGGAATTTTTCCCGGGCTGGCATCGGCCTTTGAACTTTTCCCTCGCGCCATCGTCTGACTCGCACACGGTCTTTTTCACCCATGTTTTTCGCGATGATCGAGGTCCTGAAGGGCGCCGGCGTGCTGATCTACCCGCTGGCGGTCTGTTCCGCCGCCGCGGTCTTCATCGTGTGCGAGCGCGCCTACGCGTTGCGGCGTGCGGCGGTGATGCCCGCCGACCTGGTGGATGCGGTCGTGTCCGGCAAGCCGCTGGTGGGTGGCCGCCACACGGTGCTCGCCCGCATCGTGGAGTTCGCGGAGCAGCACCGCCACGACGAGGGGGCGGTGAAGGCGTTCGCCCGGCTCGAATTGAACCGGATGGAGCGCGGTATCCCATATCTGGACGTCATTTACGCGGCGGCTCCCCTCATCGGCCTCACCGGCACCGTGACCGGCCTGCTGCAGGTCTTCTCGCAGATCTCGCCCGACACGGGACTGCCGGACCCGGTCGCCTTCACCAAGGGCGTGGCGCTGGCCCTTTCGGCGACGGTCATCGGCCTCAGCATCGCGATCCCGTCGCTGGTGGGCAGCGGCTACCTCCAGCGCAAGATCGAGAACTACGCCGCCCAGCTCGACGTGCTGCTGGAGCGGATCCTGCAACGCTCCCGCGCCCAATGAGCCTGCGCTCCTCCCGCCGGCGCGCGCGGCCCGAGATGAACCTCGTGGCCCTGATCGACGTGCTGGTGATGCTGATCTTCTTCGCCTTCGTGACGATGCAGTTCAAGTCCGCCTCGACGCTGAACATCACGCTGCCGAAGGTGGAGACCGCCGGGAAGAACGAGTTCCGCGGCAATGTCACCATCTCGATCGGCAAGGACGGCGCCCTCACGCTGAACGGGAAGCCGGTCTCGGACGCCGAGCTGCCCGGGATCCTGCAGCAGGTGAAGAACGTCGACAAGGACATCCCGGTGCTCATCCGCTCCGACGAGAAGGCCACCCTCGACCGCCTGACCTTCGTCTGGGACGCCTGCCGCAAGGCCGGGCTCAACAAGCATCACCTCCAGAGCCGGTAAAAAAAGGAGGCCGCACCGTGAAGGTGCGGCCCCGGGGAGGGATGGCCGGCTCAGGCGAGGGCGGCCTGGTAGTTCCGCTCCGCGGCGTCCCAATCGACCACGTTCCACCAGGCGGTGACGTAGTCGGGACGGCGGTTCTGGTAGTGGAGGTAGTAGGCGTGCTCCCAGACATCGAGGCCGAGGACCGGCTTGCCCTCGATGCCC
>VHCY01000023.1 GCA_016871595.1 Verrucomicrobiota bacterium | reverse complement strand
CCCGGACGGCCTTGGGCAAGGTCCAGAAGCACCTCCTGCCGCCCTGGCGGGCCTGAAGCCGATGAATCCCGCCACGCTCTCGCTGATCGCCCTCGTGGCGGTGATTGTCCTCAGCCTGACGTCGCGGATCAACATCGGCGTCCTGGCGGTGGCGTTGGCCCTGCCGGTGGGCGTGGGCGCGGCGGGATGGAAGCCGGAGGCGGTGCTGGCGCTGTTTCCTTCGGGCCTGTTCCTGACGCTGGCGGGCGTGACCCTGCTGTTCGGGGTGGCCCAGACCAACGGCACCCTCGAGGCGCTGGCGCGGCGGGGCGTGCGGGCCTGCGGGGGGACGCCTGTTGGCGGGGGCGATCTCCGCGCTGGGCCCGGGGGCGCTGGCGGCGACGGCCCTGGTGGCCCCGCTGGCCCTCGCGGCCGGGGCCTCGGCAGGGGTGCCGCCCTTTTTGATGGCCCTGATGGTGGCGAACGGGGGCAACGCCGGGAACCTCTCCCCGTTCAGCGCGGTGGGGGTGATCGTGCACGCCAATATGGCCAAGGCGGGCGTGCCCGGGCACGAATGGGCGGTGTTCCTCGCGAATTTCGCGGCGCACGTGCTGGTGACGGCCGGCGCCTGGCTGTTCTTCGGGGGCCCGGCGCTGGTACGGCGGCCGCGGTTGGCCGAGGCGGTGGTGGCGCCCGTCGTCCTGACCGGGCGCCAAGGGTTCACGCTGCTGGTGCTGGCGCTGTGGGTGGGGGGCGTGGTGGGGTTGGGCTTCAATCCCGGCCTCTCCGCCTTTGCCGCGGCGGCGGTGCTGATCCTGGCGCGTTGCGGGGAGGACGGGCCGGCGGTCGCCTCGGTGCCGTGGGGCGTCCTGCTGATGGTCTCGGGCGTGAGTGTGCTGGTGGGCGTGCTGGAGAAGACGGGCGGCCTCGACCTGGTGTCGGGCCTGCTCGCGCGGCTCGCGACGCCGGGGACCGTGAACGGGGCGATGGCGTTCGTGACCGGGCTGATCTCGACCTACAGCTCCACCTCCGGCGTGGTCTATCCGGCGTTCCTGCCGATGGTGCCGGGCCTGGTGGCGCAACTGGGCGGCGGGGATCCGCTCCAGATCGCGTTGAGCATCAACGTGGGGGCGGCGCTGGTGGACGTTTCCCCGCTTTCGACCATTGGAGCCCTGTGCGTCGCGGGCTTGCCGCCCGGCGGCGATGGCCGGCGCCTGTTCCGCCAGATGCTGCTCTGGGGCTTCGCGATGGTCCCGGTCAGCGCCCTGCTGTGCCAGCTCGGCGCCCGTTGGTTTTCCTGATGCAACCGTCCTTCCGCCTCCTCCTTGCCCTGCTGGCGCTGCCGCTGGGCGCCGCCGCCCCCGACGAAGCCGCCAAGCGCTGGGAGCAATATGAGCCTTCATTCCGGACCTTCGCGGAACAGGATGCGGCGCGGCCGTTCGCGCCCGGGGGCATCCTCCTCGTGGGCAGCAGCATCTTCCGCCAATGGACCACGGCCGAGGAGCAATTGGCGCCGCTGCCGGTGCGCAACCGGGCGTTCGGGGGCTCGCGCACCGGGGACCAGCTGGCGCGCTTCGAACAGCTCGTGCCGCGCTACGCGCCCCGCATCGTCGTGTATTATTGCGGCAGCAATGACCTGAAGGCGAAGGACGCGGATGCCCCGGACGTGATCTTCAACCGCTTCCGCGAGTTCTCGGAGCGGGTGCGCGCGCGTTTCCCGGAGACGCATCTCGTGTACGTGACCGCGACCCGGAGCCCGGACCGGGTCCCGCTCTGGGAACAGGTGGACCATTACAATGCTCTGGCGCGGGCCTACTGTGCCGCGACCCCGCGCCGGCACTTTATCGATCTGAACCCGGTGCTGGTGGACGCGCAGGGCCATCCGCGGCTGGAGCTGTACCAGAAGGACAAGCTGCACTTCCATCCGCCGGCCTACGTCGAGTTCGCGCGGGTGATCCGCCCCGTGCTCGAGCCCCTGTGGGCGGCGGAGGCCCGGCCCTAGCTGGTAAGCTTCGCCCCCGGCCTACGCCTCATCCCTTATGCAACCCCCCAGCCTTATGCGTCTGAACCCCCGTCTCCTCCTCACCCTCGGTCTCTTGGCTCCCGCGGTCCGATCCTTCGCGGCGGAGGACAAGACCGTCGTCCTCAATCCCTTCGTCGTCAGCACCGAGGTCAACAAAGGCTATTACGCCTCCGAGACGCTCTCGGGCACGCAGTTGAAATCCCAGGTGCGGGATCTGGCCAACCCGATCTCTATTCTCACGGAGGAGTTCATGCGCGACATCGGCGCGGTGAACTATGAGGAGGCGCTGGAGTTTCTGCCCAGCACCCAGGCCTACAAGGGCGACACCGCCGATCCGGAGGCCGTCACCTCGCGCACCGGCACGCCCTTCACCGTGCGCGGTTTCCGCTCCTCCTCGCTGACCAACAATTTCTTCACCAGCCGCATCAAGGTGGACAATTTCAACACCGAGACGGTGACGCAGTCCCGCGGCCCCAATTCGCTGCTCTTTGGCCTGGGTTCGGTGGGCGGCGGGCTCGATGCCACGCCCAAGGCGGGGCGGTTCGATGCCGACAGCTACAGTCTGGAGCTGCGCTTGGACTCGGAGGGCTCACGCCGCGGCAGCCTGGACGTCAACCGGATCCTCGTGCCCCGGAAAGTGGCGCTCCGCTTCGCCGCCTTGGCGCACGATCAACGCACCCCGCGGGAATTCCAGTATATGCGGCGCAACTCCGCCTACCTGAACCTGACGCTCCAGCCCTTCCAGGGCGCGACCATTAACCTCAACGCGGAGACCGGCCGCATCGACGAGCTGAACCCCCGGCCCTATCTGGCCTACGACAGCGTGTCCGCCTGGCTGAACGATCCCCGGACCCCGCTGCAGAAGGCGAACACGATCGACCGTGCCTTGGTGGAGTCGGGCACCACGGCCGCGCGCAACACGGCCCGGAATCTCATCCCCGGCGTCTCCCAGGGGCTTTCGACCACCAACCACCTCGTCTACGTGATGAACGCGCCGCAGCTGGGCGTGCAGAACTGGAATTTCAAATCGCGGGGGTCGGAGGCTTTCGTCAACGGCCTGACCCAGGCGCAGACGAGCATCTCGGGCGCGACGCGGGTGCCGGGGGTGGACTTCCCGTTGGACACCGTCGTCTCCGGGCCTTCGGACTATTTCAACACCACTTACGACAAGTTCTCGGCCTCGTGGCAGCAGCAGATCTTGGCCCAGACCTTCTTCGAGCTGGCCGGAGCCCACGAGCAATCGAAGAACGAGGACTGGCAGCCTGTGCAGCGGGGGGACTACGAGGTCTTCATCGATACCAATTACTACCTCCCGACGCAGCTGGCGACGAGCAACCCCGATCCCTCGAAGCCGCTCAATCCCTACTTTGGCACGCCCTATATCGAGTCGAACGCCACCCTGCAGAACCGGAGCACCACGCTGCAGCAGTACCGGGCGACGCTGACCCGGCAGTTTGACCTGAGCCGGATCGAGCCGCTCAAGGGCTTCGACCTCGGCCGGTTCACGGCGGTGGCGTTCCACTACTACCGGCACGTCGACAGCTACTTCCAGCAACCCGAGGAAATGACGACCACCTCGGTGCTCGCCTCCGGCCTCCTCTCCGACACCCAGAACCAGATCCGCCGGCGCTACTACCTCACGCCGGGCCAGCCGGTGTCGTTCCCGGCCTTCCTGCCGGGCCAGGCCGCGATCAGCCAGACGGGCAATCCGGCGGTGCCCGGCAGCATCATCCCGACCGTCCGGTCGGCCTTCCTGCATCGCCTGAATCCCGTCTACGCGCCCGAGACCACCAAGTCCTATGCCGCGATCGGCCAGTGGGAGTTGTTCTCCCGCCGCCTGATCCTTACCGGGGGCATCCGGCGCGATGACCTCAGCTCCCGGAATTTCGTCTTCGCCCAGGATCCGGTCACCCGCATCTTCCTCGGCCAGGGGCAGGGGGCCTTTGCCCCGGCGACCAAGTCCTCGGTGACCAACACCAATTATGGCGCCGTGGTCCGGGTCACGCGGTGGCTGGATGCGTTTGCCAACCTCGCGACCAACACGGTGGGGGCCGGGGGGACCAATTATGACGTCTTTAACCGGACCCTGCCGAACCAGGAGGGCACCGGTTACGATCTCGGGCTGCGCGGGTTTTTCCTGTCCGACCGCGTGATCTTGAAGCTCAACTACTTCAACAACGAGCTGACCAACCGGATTTCCAACCCGTTGCGCGATGGGGCGATCGGGATCGAGATGGCGCGGCAGAACGGCTACGTGGAGCGCTTCCTCGAGGGGATGGTCCTCAACGGGTACGGCAGCCGGGTGGCCGGCTCGCCGCGTTTCGCGAATTATCCGGGCAACGGGCTCTGGACCGACGTCGAGTCGGACCTCACGGAAGGTTACGAGATCGAGGCGACCCTGAACCCCACGCGGCAGCTCCGGCTGATGTTCAACGTTTCCTACAATGACTCCAAGTTGAACGAGACCTATGGGTTCACGCGCCCGTGGTATGAGCAATTCGTGAAGCCGGTGCGGGACGATGCGGCGATCCGTGCGGTCATCGCGAACCCCGCCTTCAATGCGACGCGGACCATCGGGGACTACATCACGGGCATCGAGCGCCGCCTGAACTACCACGAGGCGCAGGTCGGCGGGGCGCGCCTGCGGGGCAACCATTGGCTGGTGAACGTGGTGGGGAGCTACGCCTTCGACCAGGGCCCGCTGAAGGGCACGCGCGTCGGGGGCAGCGTGCGCTGGCGCGATGCCCCTTCGATCGGTTACCCGGAAAAGGGTGGGACCTTCGATGTCGCGAATGCCTTCCGCGGTTCGGAGTCGCTCGTGACCGATGCCTTCGTCAGCTACGCGTGGCGGCAGCGGCTGCGGGAGCGGAGCCTGAATTGGACCGTGTCGCTGCGGGTGCGGAACCTGCTGAATGATGATGACCCCACCCCGGCGAGTGCCGTCGACAATGGCCGGGGCCAGGCGCACATCCTCCAGCGGATCTACCAGGCGCCCCGGACGGGCGAGCTGTCCGTGGGCGTGAGGTTTTGAGTGGTTGCCCCGCCTGGCTCGCCGCGTTGACCTCGCGGTTAGCCTGTTGCGTGTTGCGCTGGTCCTCGGTGCCGTCAGCTCCGGTGGCTTGGTGTGGCTGGGGCGCGCCCGCCCGCCGTCTTGTCCGCCGTAGCCTTGGCGGAGGTGGAAGCCTTGGCGAAGGTGGGCCGCCCAGGTCAGGCGCGACGAGGGGGCGTTCGGCGGAGCGATGATCGAGGGGGGAATGGCTCCGCGGACGGCCCGGCGGCTTCGGGGGTGTATTTCTGCGGCCTGGTTGCCTTTACGGCTTGCCTCATCCGTCGCGGCGGCTTTCTGGAAACAAGGTCTTTTCATTCTATGTTCTCGCCCTCCTGTCGGTCTGCGTGGCGTCTGCTGGCGCTGCTGCTCGTCCTCACCTCGGGCCTCCCGGCCCAACTCGTCAACACCTCGGTCCGCGTCCGCGTCGGCACCGGGGACGATACGCTGATCTCCGGCTTTGTGGTCGGCGCCCAGCCCCGGACCTTCCTCTTCCGTGCGGTGGGCCCGACCCTCGCCTCCTTCGGCGTCGGCGGGGTGCTGGCGGATCCGATCCTGACGCTCTTCGGTTCCACCCAGAACGTGATCGCGACCAACAATGACTGGGGCACCAATCCCAGCTACTCGGCCGCGACGATCACCGCGGCGATGGCCTCCGCGGGCGCGTTTGCGCTCCCCGCGGGATCGCGCGACGCGGTGCTGATCGCCACGCTCCCCTCAGGCGCGTACACCGTGCAGGTGACGGGCGCGAACAGCGGCACCGGCGTGGCGCTGTTCGAGGCCTATGAGCTCGCGGCGGCGCCGGTGGCGTCCGGCACGATCCGGGGCCGGCTGCAGAACTTGGCCGATCTCGGGCTCGTCGGGGCGGAGATGGTGTTCCGGAATGCGGCGGGCGCCGAGATCGGCCGGGCCACCACCCGGGTGTTAGGGTTCTTTGATGCGAGGCTGCCCGCCGGGGCGGTGCGGGTGGAGTTTCCCGGCTCGCCAGCCTATGTGCCCGCCTTCCAGCTCGTGACGGTTGTCGCCGGGGTCACCACCGAGTTGCCGCCGCTGCTGGTGGCGGAGCGGGCCTCCGCGCCCGGTACGATCCGGGGGCGGGTCACCAATGCGGTCAATGGCTCGACCCTCAGTGGTGCGACCCTGCGGTTCCGGGAGGGCAGCGGGGTCCAGACCGGCACCGTGGCCGGGACGACGACCTCGAGCGCCAGTGGCTACACGATCACCCTTTCACCCGGCACCTACACCGCGGAGGTGAGCCTGACGGGTTACATCACTTCGTTTTTCACGGTCATCGCGCGGGAGGGCAACGCGCCCGCCAATCAGGACCTCCCGCTCTCCCCGGTGCTGGGAGCCAATGAGTTCCGGATCGTCCTCTTCTGGGGAGTCACGCCGGCGGACCTCGACGCGCACCTCACCGGCCCCCACGCCACGATTTCGGGCGCACGGTTCCATGTGTACTTCGACGCACGAAGTGATACCGCCAACACGGCAAAACTTGATCTGGACGACTTGGAATCGTTCGGGCCCGAGACGATCACGATCTCCAGCTTCCGCCCGGGCGTGTACCGCTATTCGGTCCACGATTACACGAACAGGAACGCCACCCTGAGCACCGCGCTGAGCTCCTCCGGGGCGCAGGTGGTGGTCTTCCGCGGCAGCACGGAGGTGGCTCGCTTCACCGCGCCGACGGGCCGGACGGGCACCCTTTGGACCGTGTTCGAGATCGACGGGACCACGCTGGTGCTGACCCCGCGCAACGAGTTCTCGAACGTCGCGGAGCCGCTCCGCGTCACCGCCCCGCCCTTGGAGGGTGGAGTGGTGCCGGAGACGGACGCCGAGATCCTGCGGATCGGCCGCAAGCCGAAGCGCTGACGGGTCCACGGAGGCAGGTCGTGATTCGTTAGCAGGGTACGGGCGCTTGGATCTGGCGCCGGCTGAAAACTAGCGAATCACGGCCTGGCCTCTTGCTGGCGTCGCCGCTGCTCCGCCGCCAAGTGAAGGAGGCCGACTTGGCGAAGTTCCGAGGGGCCTGCCCGCCGTCGCGTCCGCCGTAGGCGCGGCGAAGGCGGGTTTGCATCCCGCCCGCGATTCCCCGTCTTGGTCCTGCTGCGATGCCGATGAGCTGGAAGATCCTTTTCGCCCTAGGGGCCCTCCTCGCGGGTGCCGTGGCAGGCCTCGCCGTCTGGGGGGCGCCGCCGCCGCGACTCGCGCTGGAGCTCGAGGTGGCCATCGCCCGCGGTGGCACGGTCGAACTGTGGTTCGATCACGGCGCCGGCTTTTGGCCGGGGCAGTCCGCCTCCGCGTCCGTGCCGCCCGGCCCGACGCCCCAGCCCGTGCGGCTGGCCTTGCCCGCGGCGCCGATCCGGGACCTGCGCCTGGACCCGACGGCCGATGACGCGGAAGTCCTGATCTCCGGCCTGCGCTTGGTCGACGAGCGGGGCGCGACGCGGCTGCGGCTGGACCCGCGGGAACTCCGGCCGCGGCACCAGATTGGATCGATCACCGCGGAGCCGGGCGGCGTGCGGGTGCGGCCCGTGCCGGGGAGCAACGACCCGATACTCAGCCTCGACTGGGGTGTCCTCCAGCGGCGCCTGCACGAGGCGGCGGGGCGGGCGACGGTGGGCCGAGCCACGGTGCTCGGGCTGGGGCTGCTCCTCGCGGGCGTGCTGCTCACCGTGGGCCTCACGGCGGGGCGGGCGGCGGGCGGGCGGGAGGTCTGGCCGGCCGCCGGGGCCTTGTTCCTGCTCGTGCTCGGCGCGCGGCTTTGCTGGCTCGAACATTACAGCCGGGCGGTCCCGTTCTGGGACGAATGGGAGGGGGACGCGCTATACCTGCTCATCCCGTTCCAAGGCGGCTTTCTCGACTGGGGCGCGCTCTGGATGCCCCAATGGGAGCACCGGATTTTGCTGACGCGGGTCATCACCCTGGCGGGCACCGTCCTCAACGGGGAATGGGATCCGCGGGTCGCGATGACCGTCAGCGCGGCGCTTTATGCCAGCTTCGTGGCGCTGGCGGGGACCGCGTTGCTGGCGACGCGGTCGCGGGCCGGGCGGGCCGCGGCGTGCGTGCTGGGGGTGGTGGGAGCGCTGCCGTTCGACGTGAACAACCTGCTCTGGGGCGGTCAGACCCAGATGTACGGACTGCTGTTGCTGGCGGTCTGCCTGATCGCGCTGGCCGCTGCGCCGCGCGTAACCCCCGCGATTTACGGGGCGGCCGGCCTCGGTTCCTTGCTGTCCCTGTTCACGATGGGCGCGGGCCCGCTGGCGCCGGCCTGTGCGGCCGGAATCTGCGTGGTGCGGGCCAGGTTCGAGCCGGCGCAGCGCCGGGCGTGGGGGCGGCTCGCCGCGCTCTTCCTCTTGGCGGTGGCGTTGGGGCTGCTGCTTCACACCAGCTCCCGGGCGCACGTGCCCCTCTACGCGCAGACCTGGGCCCAGTTCCAACGCGCGTTCTTGGGCGCTGCCTCCTGGCCGCTGCCGCCGCATCTCCTGAGCGCCCTGGTGCTCTGGTTGCCTTGGCTCGTCCAGGGCGGGCTCATCCTCCGGCGCCGCGAAGCCACGGGGCTGGAATGGCTCTCGGTGGGGTTGGGCGGCTGGGCGTTGGTCAACGCGCTCGCCCTCGGCTACGCGCGCCAGTACGAGGGCCCGCCCTTCGACACGCGCTTCCTCACGTCCCTCTCGCTGGGTGCGACGGCCTCGCTCTTGGCGTGCGTCACCCTGTGGGGGCGTCTGCCCGGCGCGCGGCCGCGCGGCCTCGTCGCCGCGGCGGGGGTATGCGTTGCCGCCGGCTTGCTGGCGGCCGGGGGGCGCGGGTTTCCGCTGGCGCGGGCGAGTTGGGAGGAGCGGGCGGAGGTGGAGCGGCGGGTGCGGGAATTTCTCGCCACCGGGGAGCGGGGCCCGGTCCTCGAAAAACCGCCGCACCACAGTGGGGAGGCGGTGCTCGCCCGCCTCGAATCGCCGCTCCTGCGCGAGGTGCTGCCGGCCGCGTTCCGCCGGGAACGGCAGCGGCGGGAACCGGTCGCGGCCGGCGCGCCCGTGGAGGCCGGCTGGCTCACGGTGGGGGCGCGCACCGCGATGAAGCTCGGCTGGCCGCTTGCCTTGCTGGGCGCGGTCGGAATTGGAGTTTGGCGATGGCGGCAAGGGCCCGCGCGGGCGGCTCCGGGCGGGCGCCGGTTCGACCCCGATACGGCGTGCGGGTGGCTGGCGGCGCTGGTTCCGCTCGGCTGGTGGGCAGCGTATCACTTCCTCGGCCCGGGACCGTTAGTGGATGAGCCTGGGCATCTCGGGGCCATCCAGCACTTCCTCGCGGGGAAACCGGGCTGGCCGGAGGGGATGCCGATGCTGCCGGGTTACCACTACCTGGTGGTCGCTCTCTGGCGGCTGGATCTGCCGCTTGACCTGCTGACCTTGGCGCGGCTGGTCACGACTGCGTTCTGGCTGCTGGGGCTGGCGACGTTTGCCCAAGTGTGGCGACGGGTGCACGGGGCGCCGGCCGGGCGAGCCACGTTGCTGCTGGCGCTATTCCCCGTTGCGCAGCCCTTCTCCGCGATGGCCTACACCGATGCGCCTGCGCTGGCGCTCGTGCTGGTCGCGCTCTGGGCCCACCTGGGCGGCTGGCGGGCCGGGGCCGCGCTGGTGCTCGCGGCGGCGGTGGCGGTGCGGCAGACGAGTCTGGCGTTCGCGGGGCTGTTGCTCGTGCACGAGTGGCTGCAACCGGGCGCGGGGCCGCGGACGTGGCTGCGGCGGACCGCCTGGCTCTGGGGACTGGGGCTGCTGGCGGTAGCCGGGGCGCTGGGGGCGGGGCGGGTGACCTTGGAGGCGGGCCACGGCAACGAGCTGCGGTTCAACCCGGCGGTCGTTCACTTCGCCGCGCTGCTGGCGTTGGTGCTCGGACTACCAGTCTGGCTGGGTCGGGTCCCGGCGGCGGGGCGCTGGCTCGCGGCACGGTTCCGAGAGCGGCCTACTCGGACCGTCGCGTGGGGCGGGCTGGCCGTGGCGCTGGGCGGCGTGCTCGGCTGGCAGTTCGCGAACCCGCACCCCTGGAACCGGGAACTCTTCTGGGAGGGCCACGCCTTCACCCTGCTGCGAAACTGGCCGCTGGTCGGGATCGACGCGCACCCGTGGCTCCGCGTGCTGTCCGGCCTGAACGTGGTCGCGATGGCCCTAGCGGTGGGCGCGGGCTGCGTGGCGCAGCCGCACGGTTCCCGGATCGCGCTGGCGCTGTTGTGCGGCGGGGTGGGGGCGTTGGCCAACAGCCTGGTGGAACCGCGTTACTTCATCCCCGCGGTCGGCGGCGCGCTGGTCTTCACCCGGTTCAGCGAAGGCGAGTGGCGGCGACTGGCCGTCTGGTGGGGCGCGCTCTCTGCCCTGCACGCGCCCTTCATCGTCGCGGGCCGGTCCCTCTGGTGAGGGTGGGCCGTGGGACAAGGCGCACCGACTGGATCCAGCTGAAAGCGGCAACCACAGCCCCGCCATCCCGCCGGCTTCAGCTTTGGGTTCTCGCGAACAGCTCCCGCACCGGGCGGCCCTTGCCATCCTCGGTCACGTAGAACGGCCGGCCCTCCACGCTGAACTCGGTCTTCGGACTGATGCCCATCGCCGTCATAATGGTCGCGTGCAGGTCCATCACGGTGACCGGATCCTGGATCGCCAGCAGCGGCCGCTCGTCCGCCGTGCGGCCGTGGACGTAGCCGCGCTTGGTGCCCCCGCCGAACATCACCACACTGGTTCCGCCGGTGAAGTGCCGGTGTAGGCCATAGTGCGCCATCTCGCTCAAGGTATCGACCTTGAAGGTCGCCTGGTCGTTGGCGGTGGAACCGGGCCGCCCCTCCATCATTGCGTCCCGGCTGAACTCGCTCGCGATGATGACCAAGGTCCGTTCCAGCAACCCGCGCACCTCCAGCTCCCGGACGAGGGTGGCGATGGGCCGGTCAATCTCCCGGTGCAGGCGCGCCACGGTCTCGTGGCCGTCCTTGTGGGTGTCCCAATGGAGGAACGGGACGTACTCGGTGGTCACCTCGACAAACCGCGCCCCGGCCTCGACCAGGCGGCGGGCGAGCAGGCAGCCGCGCCCGAAACGCCCGGTGTCGTACTGGGCCTGCACCTCCGGGGGCTCCAGCGTCAGGTCGAAGGCCTCGCGCTCCTTGCTGCTCAGGAGCCGGTAGGCGTTGTCCATGCTCCGGAGCAGGGACTGCCGCTGGTAGTCACTCATCCGGTCGCGGTCCGGGTTGGCGTCCACCAGCTGGCGGAACAGGCGGTCGCGGTTGGCGAAGCGCCCGGCGTCCATCCCCGGCGGCGGCCGTACGGAGACCGCGGCCTCTTCCGGGAAGGGTAGGTTGAGGGGGCCGAACTCCGCGCCGAAGAAGCCGGCGGTGGTGAAGGCCTTCAGCTCCTCGCTCTCGCCGACGCCCTCGAGCCGCTGGCCGATGTTGATGAAGGGGGGCATCACCGGGTTGCGCGGGCCGAGCACCTTGGCCATCCACGCCCCGAGGTGCGGGCAGGCGACGGTCTGGGGCGGCACGTAACCCGTGTGCCAATGGTACTGGTGCCGCGAGTGCAGGATGCTGCCCAGGTCCGGCTGCACGGCGCTGCGGAGCAGCGTGGCGCGGTCCATCACCTGCGCGAGGTGCTCCAGCCCCTGGCAGATCCTCACCCCATCCACGACGGTATCGATCGCCGGGAAGGTGCTGAGCATCCGCGCCACCTCGAGGCCCTTCTCGAAGGGCAGGTAACGCTTCGGATCAAAGGTGTCCGGCGCCGCCATCCCGCCCCCCATCCAGAGCAGAATACACGCCTCCGCCTTGGCGGGGGGATGGACGACCGGGGCGCTGTTCGCGCGGACCGCCTGAGGCACGCCGGTGGACCACGCGGCCGCGCTGGCGGCGGCCAGTTGCTTCAGGAAGTCGCGCCGGACGATCGCGGGGGGCGCGTGGGGATCGAGCAAGGGATACATCGGTGAGCGGGGGCTTAATGGACGTACAGGAACTCGGGCTGCATCAGGAGCGCCCACAATAGGTCGGCGATGGCGGGGGCGGTGGGCTGGGGCCCGAGGAGTTCCGCGGCGGCGCGCAGTTCCCCGGGCGAGGGCGGGCGGGCCAGGGTGCGCGTGTACAGGTGGGTGATCAGGGCGCCGGGACTGGCCCAGGTTTGGGCGGCGAGCCGGGCGGCCCCTTGCTCCAGGGCGCGGGTGAGGGTCTGGCCGTTGGCCAGATCCAAGGCCTCCAGGGTCGTGAGCTCGTCGGGCCGCATCGAGACGATCTGATCGCGGTTGGGCCGGCCCAGGGACCGCATCAGGAAATCACTCTTCACCAGCGAGGCGCGGACCATCCGGCCGTCGCTCCCGCGCCCTTGGGCGAGCAGGGCCGGTCCCTGCCGCGCCAGGCCCTGGACGCGCGAGGGCAGGGGATCGACCACGACCACGGGTTGGACGTTCTTCGGCAAGGCGCCGAGCCGGCCTTCGCGGCCCGCGTTGCCGCCGGGACTGAACTGCCACGTCGCATCGCTCTGCAAGGTGGCCACGGTGCCGTCGGCCAGCCGGACCTCCGCCTGGAAGTAAACCCCGGCCGCGGGGCTCCGGGCGCCGGGCTTGGCGAGGATCACCACCTGGTTGCTCCCGGCCTTCAGCTTGTCGTGCAGGGGCAGCGCGGCGACGTGCTCCCCGCGGTCGCTCCCGGTGATTTTCCGGCCGTTCAGGTAGAGGGTGTAGGACTCCCCGCCCGTGAGGATCGCGGCGCCGCTGACGGGCTCGGCGGCGAGTTTCCACTCGGTCCGGAAGAGGAAGGTGTCGCCTTCGGGCCGCGCCTTGGCCTGGGCGGGCGGCTGGCCCCAGATCCATTGACCGTTGAGGGCGAGGCGGGAGCCGGCCGCCGGGTCGGGCGGGACCCGGAAGACCGGGGCATCCATCTTCTGCGGGGCGGTGCCGGTGAGCGTCCACACGGCGTCCACGAACTGCTCCGCGCTCAGGCGCTTGGCGCGCGGGCCGGGGAAGACCGGGGCGTTCGCGTCGCCGCGCAGGACCTCGCTGCGGGCCTAGTAGATCTGCGAGGTGGCGAGGTGGGCGAGGGTCCGCTTCACGTCGTAGCCCGTCTGCTGGAAATGATTCGCCAGGGCGTCGAGCAGGTCGGCGCTCCACGGCTCGCTCTGCATCGCGTCGAGCGGATGGACGATCCCGCGGCCCATCAGGCGGTGCCAGAGGCGGTTGACGAGGGTGCGGGGGAAGCGGCCGTTGTCGGGGTGCGTCATCAGGGCCGCGAGTTGGCGCAGGCGTTCGGCGCGCGGGGCCTCCGGGTCGACGTTGCCCAGTTCCGGGAAGAGCCAGGACGCCTTGGCGGTGCGGCCCACCGGCTTGTCGCAGCGGTGCACCTCGAGGGGCTTTTCCGCGTAGATGGCGGCCAGCCCGTAGGCCTCGTCGAGCTTCCAGCGGTCGACGAAGCTGTCGTGGCAGGAGGCGCACTTGAGGTTCAGGCCGAGGAACGACTGGCCGAGGCTTTGGGCGAACTGGATCTCGACCGTCTGGCCGGCACTGACCTCGCCGCGCCATTTGATCCCGTCGCTGAAGCCGCGGCTTTCGTCGCCGGGCGGGGCGATGAGTTCGCGGGCGAACTGGTCGAAGGGCTTATTCGTCAGGAGGGCCTCGTGCAGCCACTGGCTGATCTGGCGGCGGCCGCCCGTGATGAAGCCGGTCCCGCCATAGTCGTTCCGCAGGAGATCGTTCCAGAAGGTGAGCCAGTGCTCGGCGTAGTCGGGGTCGCGCGCGAGCAGGGTGTGGACGAGGCGGGTCCGCTTGTCGGGCGAGGGATCCTGCAGGAAGGCCTCGACCTCCTCGGGCGTGGGCAGCAGGCCGATCAGGTCCAGGTGGGCGCGGCGCAGGAAGGTGCTGTCGCTGGCGGGCGGGGGCCGGGGCAGGTGGTGTTTGGCAAGGTAGGCGTCGACCAGGCGGTCGACCGGGTGATCGCGGCCCGCGACGGCCGGGGGCAGGGTCACGGCGCGGGGCTTGAGCGGCGGCTCGTAGGCGGGGGCCTGGAAGGCGAAGCCGGCTTCCCACGGGAGGCCCTCGGCGATCCATTGCCGGAGCAGGGAGACTTCCGCCGCGGAGAGGCCATCGCCCTTCGGGGGCATCCGTTGGTCGCGGTCCGGGGTCGCGACCAGTTCGAGCAGGAGGCTCTTCTCCGGGTTTCCGGGGGCGACGACGGGGCCGTTCTCGCTGCCGTGCAGGAGGGCGGAGCGGTCGTTCAGGGAAAACCCGCCCTTGAGCTTGTCCCCAGTGTGGCACTCGCCGCAGTGCTTCCGCAGGAGCGGCACGATCTGGTGGTTGAAGTCGACCGCCGCGGCCAGCGGCGTGACTAAACCGAGCAGGAGCAGGGGAGCAGGGAACTTCACGGGGAGGGAGCGGCCGCAGGTCGCGGCGCGCGCGGGAGGCAATAGGCGAAGGCGCTCCCGGAGCGCAATCGCGGGGCAGCGGAAAGGGAAGGAAGCGCGGACCTTTCCGGCGGCGTGCGCGGGGGTTTCAGGGGCGTTCCTGGTATTCGGAACTCAGCGTGAGATCCCCGCGGCGCGCGTTGAGGAACCACGCGGTGGTGCCGGCCGGGAGCGGGGCGGAGGCGGTCCAGTTCGCGCCCTGTCGGACCAGTTCCGCCGGGGATTCCCGCCACTCGCGACGGCCGGTGAAGCCCCGATCGGGGGTGCTCACCAGCACGGCCCGCGCCAGGGGATGGTCGGAGCGGAACTCGACGATGGCGCGGCCCCCGTCCTCCCGGGCGGCGACCTGTGCGCCCCACGGCCGGCCGGTGCGGACCACGGATTCCGCGAACGCGTACCCGTCGGGGGCGTTCCAGCCGGGCGGGTGGCCGTGCCGCAGGCCCGGGATCAGGCTGACCATCCGGGGCCCCGGCGCCGCCCGGTAGGACGCCGCCTGGCAATCCAGCGGGAAGTGGGTGTCCCCGGGCCACGAGAGCCACAGCACCGGCAGCCGGGCGCGGTCGAGCCGTACCATCGGGTCCCACGCCTCGCGGTAGAGCCGCAGTTGACCGAGGGCGGCTCCCCATTGGTTGTCCGCGTCGTGCAGGTGGCCGCAGCCGTAGATCGGGATCGCGAAGGCGAGGCGCGGATCGATCCCGATCACGGTCGCGGTGATCACCCCGCCCCAGGAGATCCCCGACACGCCGATCCGGGCCGGGTCGACCCCCGGTTGCGCCCGCAGGAGGGAGTGCGCCCGGACGGTTGCGCCGACCGCGTGGTACATAAACTGGTCCTCGAGGGGCTCCGCGGCGTCGCCGTAGATGCCCTCGCGCGCCGGGCCGCCCTCCGCGTGGCGGCGCCAGGCCGGGGCTCCCTTGGGCGCGCCCGGGATGCGTTCATCGGTCTGGCCCTCGACCGCGATGGAGATCGCCGCGAAACCCCGCTCGTTCCACTTCGCGACCCACTCGCGGAACGCGGTGCCGCCGCCCCCGTGCACCAGAACCACCCCGGGCACCGGGCGCGGGCCCGTCTCGGGCAGGCCCAGCCAGGCGAACACCCGCGTCGGGCGTCCGCGCCACGGCAGCCCCTCGAAGTAAATCGCCCGCCGCGGTCCGTCCGCGGGCACGCCCTCCGCGGGCGCCATTGCCGGGGGCGTGGTCAGCGCGGCCAGCGCGAGGATCCGCGGGCGGGCCTCCGCCGGGTCGATCGCCGCGGGCGCGGCCGCGGGGAGAATGGACCCCAGGCACAGGCCCAGGAGGGTCGAAAGGAGAGGGCGCGACATCGGGGTGCCGCATCCTCCAACGCGGGCGGCCGGCGCGGCCAGTCCGGAATCGGCGCGCGTCCCGGTTGACCAGCGTCCGCCGGGCCGCTTGGCTCGCGGCGCCCCGATGGATGCCACCCCCGTGCCGCCGCGCCGGTCCGCGTTCCTGCTCGATTGGATCGAGCGGGCCGGCAACCGGCTGCCGAACCCTTTGACGCTGTTCGTCCTGCTGGCGGTGGCCACCGTGCTCGCCAGCGCGCTGGCGGCCGGCCTCGGCTGGACGGTCACGCACCCGAAGGACGGGTCGACCTTGTCCGCGGTGAGCCTGCTGAACGGGGCGGGCATCCGCCGGATGTTCACTGAGGCGCTGCGCAACTTCACCGGGTTCGCCCCGCTGGGGTTGGTGCTGGTCTCGATGATCGGCATCGGCGTGGCGGAGGCGACGGGACTCGTGGGCGTGCTGCTGCGCGCCTTCGTGACCAGCCTGCCGCGGCGCTGGCTGACGGCGGCGGTGGTGTTCGCGGCGATCAACGCGAATCTGGCGGCCGATGCGGGCATCATCCTGTTGCCGCCGCTGGCGGGGCTGCTGTTTGCGGCGGCCGGCCGGCACCCGATCGCGGGCATCACGGCCGCGTTCGCGGGGGTGAGCGGGGGCTTCAGTGCGAATTTGCTGCCCTCCACGATCGACGTCCTGCTGGCGGGCTTCACCCAGGAGGCGCTCGACGCCTCGCGCCTGCTGCCGGGCTACCGGGTGCAGCTGCTGGGCAACTGGTACTTCCTGGCCGTGTCGACGCCGCTCCTGACTTTCGCCGCGACGTGGGTGACCGAGCGGATCGTCGAGCCGCGGCTGGGGCCGTGGCGGGGCGAGGCGGCGGCGGTGCCGGGGCCGCTCACGGCGGCCGAGCGCCGGGGCCTGGTCTGGGCGGCGGTCGCGTTTTTGGCCACGGCGGCGCTGGCCCTGGCGCTGATCCTGCCTCCCGGGGCGCCGCTGCGGGACCCCGCGGCGGCCACGGCGGTCGAGCGCCTGCGGCCCTTCCTGGACTCGATGGTGCTCTGGGTGCTGCTGGCGTTCCTGGTGCCGGGGCTGGCTTACGGCGCGGCGACGGGGAGCGTCCGCAACGACCACGATGTCGCCAAGCTCACCGGGGACACCCTGGCGACGATGGGTTCGTACATTGTTCTGGCGTTCGTGGCGGCGCAGTTCCTGAGCTACTTCGCGTGGTCCAACCTCGGGGCGTTGCTGGCGATCTCGGGGGCGGGGTTCCTGCGCGGCATCGGCTTGGAGGGGGCGCCGTTGTTGACCGGCTTCGTGGTCCTGTCGGCGTTCGTGAACCTGTTCATCAGCTCGGCCTCGGCCAAGTGGGCCATTATGGCGCCGATCTTCGTGCCGATGTTCGTCCTGCTGGGCTATTCCCCGGAAGCGACGCAGGCGGTGTTCCGCGTGGGGGATTCGTGCACCAACATCATCACCCCGGTATTTGTGTACTTGCCGTTCGTGCAGGCGTGCATGCAGCGCCACGATCCGCGGATGGGGTTGGGCTCGGTCGTGTCGCTGATGGTGCCCTACACCCTGACTTTCCTGCCGTTGTGGACCCTTTTGCTGCTGGGGTTCCTGTGGGCGGGCTGGCCGATCGGCCCGGGCGTGGGCCTGACGCTCGCCCCGTGAGCGGGGGGCTTCAGGCGGGAGCGTGACGGGGAATTTCCTCGTCTCGGCCCGCGGATGTCCGACACCCCGTGGTAAGCTTTCCGTCCATTCCCTCACCTTCCCTAATGCCTAAGCCCACGCCCAACCCCCAGCGGTTTGTCCCCGACCGGGCCGGGGCGTCGTGGGTGGAGGGGGCCCGATGAGTGCACCGGAGCGCCTCTATCTGGGCTGGGAGCGGTCGCTGGCCGAGGCGGTCGCGGGCCGGATCCTCGCCGCCGTGCCGCCGCGCGAGGGCATTCGGGACTTGGGCACGCAGCTGGTGCTGGTGCCGTCGGCGTTCGCCGGCCGGATGGTGCAGGAGGCCCTCGCCCGGCAGGCGGGAGCCCTGCTCCTGCCGCAGATCACCACCCCGAGCCATTTCCTGTCCGGCGCGGGCTTCCAGAGTGCGGACTCCGAGCTCGCGGAACCGGACGAGGTGGCTGGCCGCGAGGGGATGGCGCTCGCCTGGGTGGCGGTGCTGACCGACCCCGGTTTCAACCGCGCGGACTATCCGGCCCTGTTCCAGCGGGAGCTGCGTGGGCCGATGACGCCCGCGGGCGCCCTGGCTTTCGCGCAGGATCTGCTGCAGCTGCAGGATGAACTGGGGATGGCGGCGGAGGGGCTGGGGCTGGCGGAGACCGCCCGGCACGAGGCTTGGGGTCGGCCCGAATGGCAGGCGGCGGCCGGTCAGGTCGCGCGCTGGGAGCAATTGGCGCTGCTGGAGCAGCGCTACCTGCAGCGACTCGGGGAACTCGGCCGGATCGACCATAACCGGCACCGCCGGCAGGTGGCGTTATCGGAGGACTTGCCGGCGGGCATCGAGGCCATCTGGGTCGCCGGGGTGCTGGATGCCCCGCCCCTGCTGGAGACGGCCTTGCGGGTCCGCGGCGCGCGGGTCCCGGTGCGCGTCCTGATCGCCGCCGACCCGGAGGATGCCGGGGCTTTCGACGCGTGGGGGCGGCCGGAGGCGGCGGCGTGGGCGAAGCCGCGCGGGTCGCCGTGGCCGGAGTTCGCGCGGACGGTACACATTGTGCAGCAGCCCGAGGATGGCCTTGAGTGCCTGGGCCGCCTCGTGCGGCAGCATCACACCCGGCCGCAGGGCGAGGGCGCGCCGGCTTTGGCGCCGATGGGCCGCCTCGCGGTGGTGCCGTGTGATCGGGAGGCTTATCCGGCCCTGATCACGCGGGAACTGCACGCGCTGGCGCGCGGACCGGAGGGCGAGCCCCTGATCAACACGGCCAACCCCCTCGGGCGCCGCCATCAGGATCACGGCATCCACCACGCGGTCGCCGCCCTGCTGGACCTCGCGGACGAGCCGACCTTCGCGAACCTGCGGCGGTGCGTGAATCATCCGCTGGTCGCGGGCCGGCTCGGCCTGACCGAGATCGAGGAGCACGAGGAGGGCGTTGGTCGCCGGAAGATCGGCTGGCATCGGCTGCAGGCGCTGCTGGATGCGGTGAGCGCGGGGCACGCGCCGCAGCCCTTGGACGAAACGTTGGCGTTTGCCCGCAGCGTCCCGGTGGAGCCGACGATGGAGCCGCGGCAGCGGGTGCAGAACCAGCGGATTCGCGCGGCCGCGTCCGCCCTGGAAGCGGGTTTACAGGCCGCGGTGGAACTGCGGGCGTTGGGCTGGCGGCAACTCGGCGCGCGCGTCCTCGAGCTGGCGCAGCCGTCCCGCGGCGCGGAACTGAGCGAGGACGAATGGCGCTTCGCGGCCGATGTTTCGGAGGCCATCGAGGCGGCGCTGGACGGCCTGCAGCCGGCCCGCCCTCAGGAGGCCGCCCTGAGCGCGAGGGACGTGGTGCGCTTGGCGCTGCGGGCGGCGGGCGCGCGCTCTTTCCGCGGGGATATTGACCGCGAGGCGATCAACCTCCCGGGCTGGGTCGAGCTTCCCTGGGAGCCGGTCCCGCATCTAATCCTCTTCGGGCTGACGGACGACCTCGTGCCGGGCGTGCGGCACGCGCATCCGTTCCTCCCGGCGACGTTGCGGGCGGCGCTCGGCTTGGCATCACCGGCGCAGCAGTTCGCCCAGGCGGCCTGCGCGTTGGAGCTGGTGCGGCGCCAGCGCGCCGCCGGCGGGCGAGTGGATGTGATCGTGCCCCGGCACAACGCGCAGGGCGACGGCCTGCGGCCCTCCCGGCTCCTGCTGCTGAGCCCGGAGCGGGACGGGGACGTGCTGCTGGGCGCGGCCGGTTGTCCCGGTCGCCTAGATCACCTCCTGCAAGAGGTGCGGGCCGCGCGGGCGGAGCCCATTTGGGACATCCCCCCGGAGCATCGGTTGGATGCAACGCTGCGGTTGCCGGCTGATCCCGCGCAGGCAGACGTAAAGCTGCAGCGTCTGCGGGGCAGCATCAGCGCGACCGCGTTCAAGACTTACCTGGAGAATCCGGCCGACTTCTGGCTGAAGCACGCGCTGGGGATGTCCGAGACTTCCCACGATGCGATGGAACTAGATGCGGGTGGCTTTGGTACGCTGATGCACGCGGCGGTGGAGGCCTTTGGCCGGGACCCGGAGACGAGGGACCTCACTGAGCCGGAGGCCATCGGACGGGCCTTGGAGGCGAAGCTGGAGGCTTATTTCCGGGAGCGTTTCGGCCCTGCGCCGGCCGCATCGTTGCGGCTGCAGCGGGAGACGGCCCGGGCGCGGCTGCGGGCCTTCGCGGAGGCGCAGGCCGAATTGCGCGCGGACGGCTGGTCGATCCTGGAAGTCGAGGGCAAGCTGCCCGAGATCGAGATCGCGGCCGGCTTCAAGCTGCGGGGGCGCTTCGACCGGTTGGATGCGAACTCTGACCGGACCCGCTTCCGGGTTTACGACTACAAGTCCTTTGCCCGGGCGCAGTCTCCCCAGGCGAGGCACGTGGGCCGGGCGGGGGCGATGGATGCCTTGGGTTACTTTGAAGTCCCGAGCACGGCCAGGAACGCGGCGGGAAAGCCGCTCGCGAAACGCTGGAAGGACCTCCAACTGCCGGCCTACGATTGGGCGCTGACCGAGGGGCATCCGGAGGTGAGCCGGGGAACTTTGGAAATCGGGTACCTGTGCTTGTCGGGAGAGGCGAAGCCGGAGGCGGTCCGGGTCTGGGCCGACTTTGCCGGCCCGTATCGGGCCGCTGCCCGGGCCTGTATGGTGGAGATCGCCGGATGGTTGGCCCGCGGCGGACCCGAGGCCTTCCGGCCGTCGCCGCAGCCGTCCCAGTACCCCGTGTTGGCCCACTTGGCCGGGCGCCGGCCCGAGGCGGTGCTTAACCTTGCCACGCTCGGAGCGACCGAGTCCGCCCGCGTATGAGCACCCCTTCCACCCTCCCGGCGCTGAACTTCGCGATCCTCGCGTCGGCCGGCACCGGCAAGACCTACCAGCTCTCCGTGCGTCTCGCCCGGCTGCTGATGCTCGGGAAGGCCCCGGGGGAAATCATCGCGCTGACCTTCACCCGGGCCGCCGCAGGCGAATTCTACCTCCGGGTGCTGCAACGCCTGAAGGAGGCGGCGACCGACGAGACCAAGCGGCGGGCCATCTGCGGGGTGCATCCGGCGGGCGAGCCCAGCCCGGTGGATCAGCACAACCCGCTCGTGCTCAAGCTGGAGGACCACCCGCCCGCGGCCTTTGCGGCCAAGCTGCGGGAGCTGGTGCAGACTTCGGACCGCCTGCTGCTCGGGACGCTGGACAGTTTCTTCGTGCGGCTGGTCAACCAGTTCCCGCTGGAATTGGGCTTGGAGACGAGCCGGCCGGTGACCGTGCCGGAGCAGGAGGCGCCCGCGCTGGCGGAGGGAGCGATGCGAACGATGCTCGCGGAGCTGGAGGCCGCGGGCCAGCTCGACCAGCTGGGCGGGCAGCTCAACGACTACGTCGACGGTCAGGCGGCGGGCAACCCCACGGAGACCCTGCTGGAACTGGTGCGGTCGTACCACGAATTCCTGACGCGGGCCCGCGACGAGGCCACGTGGGGCGATCCGGAATCCATCTGGCCGGGCGCCAGCCGCCCGGCCTGGCTGAATCTCGATGAGCAGGCGGCTCCTGACCCTGCCGACATCGCCCGCGTGGTCGCGGGGTTGAGCAGGTATCCGCTCACCAAAGCTGGCGAGTCTACCCGACGCGATCAGCTGGTGGGTCAATTTGAGGACATCGCCCGGGTCGAGCGGATCGCGGAGCTGGAGTCCACGAAGCTCGACACCTTCCTGGAGCGTTTCGGCCCGGCTCTGGATGAGACGCGGACGCGGCTGGAGATCAGTTATTACCGGCAGCAAGTCACGCTGGACGAGGCCGAGGTGGCGGCGGTGCGACGGGTGGTGCAGGCGCTGATCAGTCTGGCGGTGCGCACCGCGGTGCGGCGGACGAAGGCCCTCCACGCCTGCCTCGCGGGGTTTGAGCGGGCTTACGACCGTGAAGTTCGCCGCCAGGGGCGGCTCAGCTTCTCGGACTATGCGGTCCTCCTGAACGAGTGGCTGGCCCCGCTGGAACGACACGAGGAGGTGGCGGCGGCGCTGGACGACATCCACTTCCGCCTGGATGCCAAGGTGAAGCATTGGCTGCTGGATGAGTTCCAGGACACCAGTACCCGGCAATACGACATCCTGCGCCGGAATCTGGACGAGATCGTGGGCACGGCCGGGGAGGACCGGAGCGTGTTCGTGGTCGGGGACACGAAGCAGTCGCTTTACGAGTGGCGGCAGGGGAACCGCGAGCTCCTCCACCGGGTGGAGGCGATGATCCGCGCGAATGGCGTGAGCGCGGAGATGAACGAGACGCGGCGCTGCTCGCCCCCGGTGCTGACGATGGTCAACGCGCTTTTGGAGAGCCTCGGGGCGCGGGACCTGGGCCGCTACTTCTCCCCCGCGGCCGCGCAGGACTGGGATCGCGTCTTCGGCGAGCAGCGGGCGCACCGGGATGCTCCCGCCTTGGGCCGCGCGGAATGGGTGCGCCTGGGAAAACCGTCCGCGGGCGAGGGCGAGGAGGGCAACGGCGGCGATTCGGTCGAGGTGGGAGCAGGGATGCCGGAACGCCACGCGCGATGGATCGCGGGCGATTTGGAGCGCAGCGGCGTGCTGGCCGAGGCCCGGCCGGGAATGCCGCGTGGCTTGCGCCCCGGGGTCACCTGCGCGGTCCTCGTCTCCAGCAACGATCAGGCGCGGAGAATCGCCGAAACGCTCCGGCTCTGCGGGGTTGAGGCCACGGACGAAGCGTCGGTGGCCGTCGTGCGGGACAATCCCGTCACCGCGGGTCTGTTCGCGCTGATCGAGGTGACGGCCCACCCGGAGGACGCCCTGGCCCGCGGGCTCGCCTGGATGGCCCCCGGGGCCCGCCGCCTCGTGGCGGACGAGCGCGGGGAACCGGACTGGGGCCGGTTAACGCGCGCGCTCGCCGAGCGGTTTGCGGCGCGGGGGGCGGAGGCGGTCGCGGACTGGCTGGTCGGTTCCGTCGCGACCGGCGCGGGGCACGCCTTTGTGGAAAAGCGGCTCCGTCAATTCCGGGCCGTGGCCGCGGACTACGACGCCACCGGGCGACGGGATCTGGCCGATTTCATCGCCTACGCCGACGGCACGCGCCGGCGCGACCTGGCGATGGCCAATTCCGTCCAGGTCATCACCATCCACCGCGCGAAAGGGCTTGAGTATGGGATGGTGTACCTGCCGTGCCTGAATGACTCGCACCACCGGATGGCGGACCTGCGTGGCGGGTTGCTCTACCTCACCCCGGCAATGGCGGAAAAGCGGACGGAGAAGGTGACTGACAGCATCTACGACGAGAGCCTGTTCCGGCCCGCGTGGATTCTGGCGGGCATGAATCGGGCGCTGGCCGAGCAGGTGCCCACGTTGCGGGACTCGATCGCCGCCCTCCGCGCGGAGTCGGCCTACGGCAGCCTGTGCCGGCTGTACGTCGGAATGACCCGGGCGAAGGTCCGCCTCGTGATGGTCTCCGACCGGCTGGCGGCGAAAAAACTGAAGGCGGGCGACGCCACGCACTTCGAGAGTGAGGCCAACGAGGGCCGCCACGACTTCGCCTGCTTCCTGGAGTCGAGTTTGAAACGGACCACGCGCGGCTGGCATAACCCGTCGCCGCTGCCGCCCGACGATCCCGCTGCGGAGGTGGCGTGGTCAGATGGTTCTTTACCCGACGATCTGAGCTGGGCCAAGGCCTTCGCGGCCAAGCCCGGGGCTCCGTCGGCTGCGGAGGAGGCGACCGATCGGGTGGCGCCCGGCTGGGATAATTTCGCGGCGGCGGTGCGTCCCCGGCGCCGGCAGCCGTCCGCCCACGCGCCCACCGGTGATGCCCCGTGGGCACCGCAGACCTCTGAGCTGCGCGGCAAGGCGTTCGGCACCTACCTCCACGCCCTGTTCGCGCGGCTGGGACGCGACGCGAACGCCTTCCTGACCGAGATTGGCGGCCTCGCCGCGCCTCCTGGCCAGGAGGAGGTCCACGCGCAGGCGATCGACCGCATCCAGGCCTGCCTGCGGGATCCGGAGGTCCGCCGCGTGCTGGTCGGGGAGCTCGAGGGCAAGCTGCTATGGGTCGAGCGCAAGGCGGCGATCCACCAGACGTTGCCGGACGGGCAGACCGAGATTGTGCCCGCCGTGTTCGACCGGGTCTGCATCACGCCCGGGAAGGGCGCGCTGATCCTCGATTACAAGACGACCCGGGGGGCGACGGACGCCGAGCTCCGCGATAAGTACCTGGCTCAGATGACCGCTTACCGCGATGCCGTGGCGCGTCTGACCGGCATCCCGCCGGGCGCTATCCGGTGCCAGCTGATCGGCATCTGGACGGACGTGGCGCGCGTTGCGGTGGTCGACGTTTTTTGAGGGCCCGGCCTGCGCCCCACCGGCTCACGGCGCCGCGAACAGCAGCGCCTCGATCCGGCGGGCCGCCTCCTCGAGCCGCTCCCCCGTCGCGGCGCCGGCCCGGCTGTCCGACAGCAGGATCACGAAGACCCGCGCCCCTTCCGCGCCTTCGCGCCATCCCGCCCGGGTGCGGGTCGCGGGGGCGCTGTCCAGCGCGCCGTCCTTGCGGAAAACCGCCCGACCGGCGGCGTCCCGTCCGTCGGCGAGGACCCGCCGGCAGGCCGCGACGGTCGCCGCGTCGAGGCCGGGCACGCGGCCGAGGGCAAGCGCGGCGTGCACGGCCGCGAGGGCCTCGGCGGTCACCTCGTTATCCCCGTGCGCCCGGCGGTCCGCGAGCATATGGCGGCGCACCTGCACCCCGGCGAAGCGCGGGTCGCGCGCGTGCAAACGCCGCGTCAGCTCGGCCGGACCGCCGAGGTGCGCCGTCACGAGGTTGGCCGCCAGGTTGTAGGTCGCGTTGTCGACGCCCCGGCCGTGGATCATCGCCTCGCAGACCCCGAGGGTGGAGCGGTCACCGAGGAGGCGCCGCGCGGTCGCGCGCTGGGTCGGGGTGAAGTGCGCGACTGCCGGATGGGCGGGGTCGTCGAGGGTGGCGGTGGCCCCGGGCAGGGGTTCCTCCAAGGCCGAGTTCGTCGCGGTCGTGCCCGGGAGGGCCTCGGCGCGGGCGGCGCAAACCTCGATCAGGTGGGCCACCTTGATCGCGCTGGCTGCCGGCATCGGGCGGCGGGCGTGCCACGCCACCATCGGGGGTCCTTCCGGCGGGCCGAACCAGATCGCGGCCTGCGCGGTCGGGCCGAGGGACGCGATGACCGCGGCGACCGGCCCGGGCAGCTCCGTGGGAGCGGCGGGCTCCGCCGCGCGGGCGGCGCCGGCGGCGGCGAGGGCAAGGACGAGGGCGCGGAAGCGGGCAGGGGAGGGGGCGGCGCGCATTCCCGGAGGATCGCGCCCGCGCCGCGCCGGGCAAGCCCGCGTGGACAAAGGCCGCGGTGAGCGTGGATTTACGCGGGACCGTTGAGCCGCCCCGCTCAGGGCACGGCGCTCAGGCGCACGGGGGCGCGGGTGACCGGCAGCTCCTGCGCCCGCGACAGATTCGGGATGTCCGCGCGGTCCGCCACCCCCTCGATCCGCAGCACCGGCAGGGGGCCCCCGCCCAAGGGTGACGTCCGCAACGTCACGGTGCGGCGATCGGCCGCCAAGGTCGCCGCGAGCACCGTGCCGCCGCCGCCCAGCTGGTAAGCCGCCGCGCGCTCCGCCCCGCCCGCGCCGTCACCCGCGCGCACCGCCTCGTCGAAGCGCACGAGCAGCCGCCCGTCGGAATCCAGCTCCGCCGTGAGGGCCGCGGGCGGGGTCGTCTCCGGCCGCGGCAGCGCGTCGATCCACTCCCGCAGCAGCGCCACGAAGGGTTTGTCCACCGAGTCCGACTCCAGCGGCGGCATCCGCTGCCCGATGACATTACCGCTCACCCGGTGGAACAGGTCGGAGCCTTCCGGATCACGCGGCGCCACGACGTGCCGGTGCCCGCCCGCGTCCGGTCCGACGAGCGGGCCGAAGACGAGGAGTTGGTCCGCGAGCGGCAGGTTCGAGTTGCCCCGCCAGGCGGCCGGGATCGGCGCGGAGTTGTGGCAAGGCGCGCAATTGGCGTCGAGGTAGGAGCGGACCTTCGCCTCGGCCCCGGCGGCCGGTGCGTCGAGCGCGGCGTGGCGCCGCAGGTTGCGCGCGGGGTCCGGCCCGGGTGACGAGTCGAACATCCCCCGGCGGTACCACTCCTCGAGCTGGTTGCGCGGCGCGCCGCCGGGGCCGGCGATGTCGCGGTTGAGCTGGCGGGTCTTCAGGCCGAGCACATACCCGGCGCCCTGCGAATGGCACTGGCCGCAGGTCTCGGAACCGGAATGCGCCCAGAGCACGCGCGTCCGGGCGCCCTGCTCGTCGAGCCGATCGAGGGTGGAGCGCTCGTCGTCGTTCTCCACCAGCGTCGCGTCGCGCCCGGCCGCGTCCCAGCGGTAGTTGAGCGCGTAGCCGGCGCCGTCCGCCTGGGCGACGAGCACGCGCGTCTCGAGCCGGGTCGTCTCCGTGGAGCGGCGGGCGTCCTTCACCCAGTCGACCTGCTGCACCAGCACCGTGCCCGCGGGGAAGCGCCAGTCGGCGTCCGGGTGGAAGCTGATCCGGCTGCCCTCCGGCAGGGCGATCCAGCGGCGGGCGCGCGCGCCGTTGAGCCACTGCGGCGCGATGACCTCGTAGGGCACGAGCCCCGGCGCCGGCTGGAGGGTGGCGAGGTCGGCGAACAGCCCCGTGGCGGAGAGGGTCGGGGGCACGTTGCCCGGCGCCGGGACGCGCGCGGCGAGCTGCTCGATCCGCGTGCGGAGGCCGTGGCGGAGCACGAGCAACTCCCCCGCGTGGTCGCGGCCGAAGGAGGTGATGCCGCCGACGCCGCCGTGGTAGTTGCGGAAGCCCGGGCCGGTCGCGAGCAGCTCGACGCCGGTGACGGCGACCCCCTCCGGCTCCACGGCGTAGGTGAGCGCCCAGATGCGCCCGTTGGCGAAGTCGGCACAGACGTACTTCCCGGCCAGCGACGGGTGCCGGCGGCCGCGGTAGACGTAGCCGCCGATGACGGAGCGGCCCTGGTCGCGGCCGTATTCCCAGACCGGGCCGGTCCAGCGGCCGAGCGGGCGCTCGGGCGCGGGCAGGAAGCCGGGCTGGCCGCCCTCGCGCACGGCCCACTGGAAGTTCTGCGGGGCGTGGCCGATCCGCAGGACCTCGATCTCCTCGCGGCGGGCCTGGCCGATCTCGCCGATCCACGCCCGGT
>VHCY01000022.1 GCA_016871595.1 Verrucomicrobiota bacterium | reverse complement strand
GTCCCGCACGATGAAGACGATGTGGCTCTGCCAATAGGGCTCGTCCTCCGCCGCCGGGATGGTGGTGAGCCGACCGAGATAGACCCCGCTGACCCAGTCCGCGGGGATGGTGAGGGCGGCGGAGGGCTCCCAGCGGCACTCGTGGAGGTTCTTTTCGCCGGGGGTCGGGGTCGGCTGGGTGCGGGTCTCCAGCGGTCCCAGCTCGGCCACCTTGCGCGCCCCGCGGCCGGCGTAGTACCCGGTCCGGAACAGCTCCAGCCGCACCGGCCGCGGCGGATTGGTCGAGATCATCACCTCGATCCGATCCCCCGCCTGCACGCTCTGGCGTGAGCAGTAGCCCTCGACCGCGGGGGAGCGGAAACCGTCCTGGTCGACCCGGACCCGGGTCAGCTGCCAGTCGCGCGACCCCTCGCGCGCGTTCTCGGCCGCGATAATCCCGGCGCGGCCGGGCGTCGATGCCGCTGCGACCGCCGCGGCCGCGGCTGGCGCCCCGGCGAGCAGGGCGGCGGCGCCGGTTTGAAGGAATTCGAGGCGGGAAAGCGGGGTCTGATCGGGGCGGGGCATCCCCCAGCGAGGCACGTTTCCGCGGCGGGCGTAAAGCGGTTTCCCGCCGCGCCTGGCTCGCCGGGGGAATCGCCCGGACGCCCGGGCAAGGCGCTTTCGCCCTTGCGGGACGGGGGCTTCGGGGCTTTCTGTCAACGCTTAACACCCCGTGATCGCCGGCGAAATTCCGTGCCGGACCGGTCGCGACCCTGATCCAACTATGAACCTGCCCCCGTCCCGCCGGATCCTTTCCGGCCTCGTCCTCGGCCTTGCCGCCGCACTGCCGTCCGCCTCTGCCCTCCAGCTCTCCGAGGGCGAGCTCAAGGTGAGCTTCGACTCCACGCTCTCCTTCGGCGGCCTCTACCGGCTGCAGAATCCGGACCGCGGCTTGGTCGGTCCCGCAAGCAACACCACCGGCGCCTCCGGCGCACAGAACTCGGTCAACTCCGACGACGGCAACCTCAACTACGGCAAGGGGTGGGTCTCCCAGCTGCTCAAGGGCAACCACGACCTCGAAGTTCGTTACGGCAACTTCGGGGCGCTGGCCCGCGGGTACTGGTACAACGACTTCAAGGCCGACCAGACCCTGCGCACGCCGCTGTCGGACCAGGCGCTCGACCGCACGGTCAAGGGCGCGCAGCTGCTGGACCTCTACGGCCGGGTGAAGACGGAAGTCGCCGGCGGCCTGCCCTTCGATCTCCGTATCGGGCGGCAGGTGCTGAGCCTGGGCGAGAGCACCTTCATCCCCAACGGCATCAACGTCGTCAACGCGGCCGACCTCTCGAAGCTGCGGGTGCCCGGCTCCGAGCTGAAGGAAGCCCTGTTGCCGGTGAATATGGTGAAGGCCTCCATCGGCCTCACCCCCGAGATCACCGTGGAGCCCTTCTGGCTGCTGGAATTCCGCCGGAACGAGCTGGAGCCCGCCGGCACCTACTTCTCGACCAACGACTTCGCGACCCGCGGCGGCCGCACGGTCTGGCTCGGCTTCGGCAGCATCGCCGACCAGGGCAGCACCATCGGCGGCATCGCCCGCGCCGAGGATCGTGACGCCGGCAACTACAACCAGTTCGGCGTCTCCACCCGCATCCTCGCCAAGGGCCTCAACAACACCGAGTTCGGCCTGTACTACGCCCGCTACAACAGCCGCTCCCCGATCATCAGCGCCCGCACCCCGACCACGCCGATCGACACCAACCTGACCGGCCCCCTGACCGCCGCCTTTATGCGCGGTGGTTTGCCGGCCGCGCAGGCCTCCGCCCAGGCGGCCGCGATCTTCCAGATGATCGTGAAGTCCTCCCTCGCGCCGACGACCCTCACGCCCGTCGAGATCGCCACCCTCCAGAGCCCGCAGGTCCAGGCCGCGATCGCCGGCGCCCGCCAGATCGCGCTGCTCACCGCGGCCGCCTCCGGCCGTTACTTCACCGAGTACGCCGAGGACCTCAACCTGTTCGGCCTCAGCTTCAACACCTCCCTCGGCGGCTCCGGCATCTCCTGGCAGGGCGAGGTTTCGCTGAAGAATGATGTCCCGCTGCAGATCGATGACGTCGAGCTCCTGTTCGCGACGCTCTCCTCCCTCGCGCCGCAGTTCGCGGCCGCCAACCAGCTGGGCAACTACCTCGGCCAGTTCGGCCGCGAGATCAGCGGCTACCGCCGGCACCGCGTCTGGACCGCGCAGTCGACGCTGACCAAGGTTTTCGGGCCGACCCTCGGCTCCCAGCAGCTGACCGTCCTCGGCGAGGTTGGCGGCGTGTGGGCGAGCCTGCCGTCGAAGGACGTCCTCCGTTACGACGGCCCCGGCACCTTCACCGGCGGCTCGCAGGCCGCGATGAACACGGCCGGCTTCCCGCAGGTGCCCGCGACCGCGACCTCCGCTTTCGCGGACCGGTTCTCGTGGGGCTACCAGCTGCTGGCGCGCCTCGACTACAACAACGTGCTGCCGAACGTGAACCTCCAGCCCACCCTCGCCTTCACCCACGACGTGAAGGGCGTCACCCCGCTCCCGCTCGGCAACTTTATCGCCGGCCGGAAGAGCGTGAACGTCGCGGTCGAGTTCACCTACCGCAACGCCTGGTCCCTCGAGCTGCGCTACGTGAACTTCACCGGCGCCGGCAAATTCAACCTTGTGTCGGACCGCGACTACGTCGCGACCACCCTCAAGTACTCTTTCTGAACCCCCACGGACCCCGTCCCATGAACGTTCTCTCCTCCGCCCTCCTCCTGGCCGCCACGGCCAGCGCCGCCTGCGCGGCCGTCTCCGCCGCCGATGCCGCGCGCCTCGGCCAAGACCTCACGCCCCTTGGCGCCGAAGCCAAGGGCAACGCCGAAGGCACGATCCCGGCCTGGACCGGCGGCATCACCACCCCGCCCGCCGGCTACCAGCCCGGGATGCACCATCCCGACCCATTCGCGGCCGACCAGCCCCGCTTCACCGTGACCGCGGCCAACGCGGCTCAGTACCAGGCCCAGCTCACCCCTGGGCAACTGGCGATGCTCCAGGCCCATCCGACGTACAAGCTGACCGTGTACCCCACCCGCCGGAGCGCCTCCAACCCGCAGCGGGTCTATGACGCCACGCGGCAGAACGCCACCAGCGCCACCCTGGTCTCGGGCGGCAACGGCATCGCCGGGGCGACGGTCGGCGTGCCCTTCCCCCTCCCGCAGAACGGGCTGGAGGTCCTCTGGAACTCGCTCACCCGCTTCCGCGGCGTCGCCGCGACCCGCTACATCGACCAAGCGGCGGTCGAGCGCGGCGGCGGCTTCCAGCTGGTGAAGTTCGAGGACGAGTTCCTCTTCAACTACACCCGCCCCGACATCACCGCCAAGGAGCTCGAGTCCTCCAACACGCTGATCTTCTTCAAGCAGGCCGTCATGGCCCCGGCCCGCCTCGCCGGCACCATCCTCCTCGCGCAGGAGACGATGGACCAGGTCAAGGAGCCCCGCCGCGCCTGGGTGTACAACGCCGGCCGCCGCCGCGTAACCCGCGCCCCGAACGTGGCCTATGACAACCCTGGCACCGCCGCGGACGGCCAGCGCACCAGCGACCAGTTCGATATGTTCAACGGCGCGCCCGACCGCTACGAGTGGACCCTCGTGGGCAAGAAGGAGATGCTCGTCCCCTACAACTCCTACAAGCTCCACGCCAAGGGCGTGAAGGTCGGCGAGGTCCTCAAGCCGAACCACATCAACCCCGACCTGACCCGCCACGAGCTGCACCGCGTCTGGGTGGTCGACGCCAAGCTCAAGCCCGGCACCTCCCACCTCTACAGCCGCCGCACCTTCTACATCGACGAGGATTCCTGGCAGATCCTCGCGGCCGACCAGTACGACGGCCGCGGCCAGCTCTGGCGCGTGTCCGAGGCCCACTGCATCAACTACTACGATGTGCAGGCCTTCTGGAGCACCCTCGAGGTCCACCACGACCTGCAGAACGGGCGCTACCTCGCCGTCGGCCTCGACAACGAGAACCGGATGTACGACTTCGGCATCAAGCGCACCCCGGCCGACTTCAACCCCGAGGCCCTGCGGCGCGACGGCGTCCGCTGACGCCGGGATGCGTTCCCGCGCTCCCCTCGCGGCCAGCCTCGTCGCTTATATCCTCCCCGCGTTGCTGGCCGCCGGGGAGCCCCCCTTGCCCCGGGGCCTCCTGCTCGACGGCGCCGTGAGCGGTTCCGTCGCCGTAGTGGTCGGGGAAAGGGGGGGCATCTGGGTCTCGCGCGCTCCCACCGCCGGCTGGAGCCGGGTGGACTCCCCCACCCGGGCCACTCTCACCGGGGTGGCCCTCGCCCCGCCGACCGCCGACGGCGCACCCGGGATAGGCTGGGCCGTCGGGCACGATGCGATCGTGCTCGGCACCCGCGACGGCGGCGCCACTTGGACGCGCCAGTTCCAAGGCGAAAACCTGCAGGATTCCTTCCTCGACGTGCTCGCGCTGGACGCCCGGCACGCCATCGCGGTCGGCGCCTACGGGCTCTACCTTTCCACGCGTGACGGGGGTGCGACGTGGGAGCGACGCCAAGTGCGCGAGGGGGACGCCCACCTTAATCGCATCAGCCGCAGTGCGGCCGGCACGCTGTTCCTCGCTGGCGAATCGGGCACCCTGCTCCGCTCCCGGGATGAGGGGTTGAACTGGGCCCCGCTGCGGGCTCCTTACGCGGGCTCCTTCCACGGGGTCCTCCCCCTCGACCGCCGAACCCTAATCGCACACGGCCTGCGCGGACACCTTTACCGCTCCGCCGACGAAGGGGACTCCTGGCAGGAGATCGCCCCTCCGGCCGTCGGCTTGCTCGCGACGGGACTCCGGCTGCGTTCCAACCTCATCCTCATCGGCGGGCCGCCCCGGGCCCTCGCCCTCAGCCGCGACTACGGGCGAACCTTCAGCCTCGTGCCGGGGGCGCCGTCAACCGCGGTGGCCGAGCTCCTGGAACTCCCCGACGGCAGCGTGCTCGCGCTCGGTGAGGCGGGCGCCACCCCGGTGATCCTGCCATGACCCCGGGCCCCTCGCGCCTCGATCGTTTCACGGTCTGGATGTTTCGGCACCGCAACGTGCTGGTGGCCCTCTTCACCGCGCTCACCGCCGGGATGCTCTGGCTGGCGCTCGGCGTCCGCGTCGACGCCAGCTTCGATAAGTCCCTGCCCCGCGGGCACCCGTACATCCAGACCTTCGTCAAGCACCAGGCAGCCTTCGGGGGCGCCAACCGGATCCTGGTCGCCCTGGTCGCCCGGGAGGGTGACATCTTCAACCCGGAGTTCTTCGCCCAGCTGCGGAAGGTCACGGACGAAGTGACCTTCCTCCCGGCGGTCGACCGGCCGCAGGTGCAGTCCCTCTTCACGCCGAACGTCCGCTTCATCGAGGTCATCGAGGACGGTTTTGCCGGCGGCAACGTGATCCCGGCGGACTTCCAGCCAACCCCGGCCGCCTTCGCCCGGGTGCGCGAGAACATCCTCAAGTCAGGCCGGCTCGGGCAGTTGGTGGCCCACGACTTCACCGCCGCGGTCGTCAGCGCCCAGTTGCTTGAGACCAACCCGGCGACCGGGCAGCGCGTCGATTACGCCACCGTGGCCGCGGGGCTGGAGCGCATCCGGGAAGGTGTGGCCACCGCGACCGGCGGGCGGGTGACCGTCCACATCATCGGCTTCGCGCAGATCGTCGGGGACGTGACCGCCGCGGCGGACAACATCCGCCTGATGTTCGTGGCCGCGCTGGTGGTGACGACGCTGCTGGTCTGGAACTACGCCGGCCGCTGGAAACTGGCCGCCGCCCCCATCGTGTGCTCGCTGGTGGCGGTCATCTGGCAACTGGGGATCGTCTCCGCCCTCGGGATGGGGGTGGACCTGTTCTCCATTCTGGTGCCGTTCCTCGTGTTCGCGATCGGCGTCAGCCACGGGGTGCAGAAAATCTGCACCTTCCGGAACGAGGTCTTCAAGGGCCAGGACGGCCCCACAGCCGCGCGCGCGGCCTTCAGCCAGCTGATCGCCCCGGGCATCATCGCCCTGCTCACGGACACGATCGGTTTTTTCACCATAATGGTGATCCCGATCCCGACCATCCAGGAGCTCGCGCTGATCGCCAGCCTCGGGGTGAGCGTGATCACGCTCACCAACTTCTTCCTGCTGCCGCTGCTGCTTTCGTACCTGCGCCTCCCCCCCTCCTACGCTGACTGGGTCGCCGCCCGGCGCCAACGCGGTGAGGCCACCTGGGGGCGGCTCGCCCGCACGCTGACCCCCGGCCCGGCGGCCGCCGTGGCGCTGGTCAGCCTCGGCATCGGCGCGTGGGCCGTGCACTTCTCCAAGGAGGTGCGCATCGGGGACACCCAGGCCGGCGTCCCCGAGCTCCGGCCGGATTCCCGCTACAACCGGGACAGCCAGCTGATCGCGGGCAAATTCTCCATCGGGGTGGATTTACTCAGCGTGATCGTCGAGACCGTGCCCGACGCGGGCGTCGACCACGGGGTGATGACGCTGATGGACGAGTTCGAGGGGCGGATGCGGGAACTGCCGGGCGTGCAGTCCGTGGTCTCTCTGGCCGGGGTGGCCAAGGGGGTGAACGCCGGGTTCTGCGAGGGCTCACTCAAATGGCGGATCTTGCCGCGCAACCGCGACGCCCTCGCGCAGGCGGTCGCACCGGTCGAGACCGCGACCGGGCTGCTGAACGCCAATTCCTCCGTGTTGCCCGTCCTGCTCTTCCTGCGTGACCACCGCGCGGAGACGCTTTCGGAGGTGACGGCGGCGGTACAGGAATTCGCCGCCCGGCACGACTCACCGCAGGCCCGGTTCCGGCTGGCCAGCGGCAACGCCGGGGTGATGGCCGCCACCAACGAGGTCGTGGCCGCCGCGGAGAAACCCATCCTGTACTGGGTCTTCGGCTCCGTTATCGCGCTTTGCCTGATCGCCTTCCGCTCCGTCCGCGCCGCGCTCTGCATTGTGACCCCACTCGCGATCGTCAGCTACCTCGGCTACGGGGTGATGGTCGCCCTCGATATCGGCCTGAAGCCGTCGACGCTCCCGGTCGTGGCCCTCGGGGCGGGGATCGGCGTGGACTACGGGATTTACATCTTCGCGCGCCTCCACGCCGAGCTGAAGGCAGGGGCGCCGTTCGAGGACGCCCTCTTCTGCGGCTTGAAGGACGCGGGCGCCGCCGTGGTGTTCACCGGGCTAACGCTCGCGATCGGGGTCAGCACCTGGGTCTTCTCGGACCTCAAGTTCCAGGCCGATATGGGCCTCCTGCTGACCTTTATGTTCACCGTGAATATGGTCGGCGCCATCTTCGTGATGCCCGCCTTGGCGCGTTGGCTCTGGCGGGGCCATCAGGGCTCGGCCCACCTCTCCACCCCGCGCTGAAGGCCGGTCAGGAGACCGGCGAACGGCACGCTCAGGAACCGAGCAGTTCCTCGGCGTGGCGCAGGGCACTCCGGGCCTGGCGATCTCCGAGCATCCGCGCCAGCTCGGTGACGCGTGCCTTCCGACTCTCGTGGATCGGCTCGATGCGGACCACCGCGCGTTCCCCGCTCTGGTCCTTGGTGACCACCAAGTGGGCCGCGGCCTGCGCTGCCACCTGGGGAAGGTGGGTCACGCACAACACTTGGTGCGCGCGAGCAATGCCCGCCATATTCTCGCCCACCACCTTACCGATCTCGCCCCCGACATTGGCGTCCACCTCGTCGAAGACCAGCAGCGGCACGCCGTCCAGCTCCGCCAGCACGGTCTTCAGGGCGAGCATCACCCGGGCCAGTTCGCCGCTGGAAGCGATGCGGCTGAGGGGCAGCGGCGCCTCGCCGACGTTCGGGGAGAAGAGGAACTCGGCACCCGAGTCGCCCGCCGGGCCCAGTTCCGGCAGCGAGGTCACCCGCACCTGGAAATCCGCCTTGGCGAAACCCAGCCGCGAGATCGCGCGGCCCGCCGTCCGCGCCAGTTCCCGGGCCGCTTTCTCCCGCCGGACCCGCAACGCCTGGGCCAGCCGCCGGGCCTCCCGCAAGGCCTCCGCCGCCTCCCGCTCCAACCGGGCCAGCACGCCCTCGACATCCCCCTGCACCTCCAGGCGACGCCGCATCTCCTCGCGGGCCGCCAGCACCGCCGCCAGGTCACCGCCGTGACGACGCCGCACCTCCAGCCAGGTCGCCATCCGCTGCTCGATCTCCTGCGCCTGCTCGGGATCAAGATTCAGGGCTTGGCCCAGCGCCGCGAACTCCTCCGCCAGGTCCGCCAGCTCGACGGCCGAGGAGGCCAGCCGGCCCGCGAGCGGCGCGCTCGCCGGATCGAGCTCCTCCAGTTGCCGCGCCAGCCGCAACAGGGGCGCCAGCCGGGGCTGGATTCCGTCCTCACCGGCCAAGCCCTGCCCTAGCCCCTCCGTCAAACTCGTCAACTCCTGCGCCCGGCTGAGCCGCTGGTGGTCGCGTTCCAACTGTTCGATGGCCTCGGCCGTCAGTTCCAGCTGATCCAAGCGCGTGAGCTGGGCCCGCAGGAAGTCGATCTGGTCGGGCGCGAGCCGCGCCTCGGACGCCACCCGCCGCTGCTCGGCCACCCGCTCGCGCCAGCGCGCGAAGGCCTCGCCATACGCCTTCAGGTCCTGCCCGTGGCGGCCGAACAGGTCCAGCAGCTCGCGCTGGCAGTCGTCCCGCAGGAGCCGCCGCGGCTCGCTGGGACCGTGGAAGTCGATCCACACCTCACCCAACCGCTGCAGCGCCGCGAGGGTGGCCAGGCTGCCGTTGACGGTGATCCGGGGCGCCTTGTCGCGCGGGAGCGTGCGCCGCAGGAGCAGCGTGCCCTCCTCGCACGGCGGCAGCTGGAGTTCCTCGAGCACCGCATTGAGACGCTCCGGGGTCGCAAAGTGCAGGACTGCCTCCACCTCGGCCGCGGGCGCGCCCTGCCGGATGACCGTTTTGTCCGCCCGTTCCCCCGCCAGCAGGCTCAGCGCGCCGAGCAGGATGCTTTTGCCGGCGCCGGTCTCCCCGGTGACGGCGGTGAAACCCGGGGTGAACTCCAGTTCCACCGCCTCGAGCAGGGCCAGGTTCCGAATGCGGAGCGACTGCAGCATAGTGGCGGGAACGGATGAGGCCGGGACCGCGGGTGTCAAAGCCGCTTCTCGCCCGACGCTTCCGCGAGGGCCCGTTCGAGCCTTTCCGCGACCGCACCCGAGGTCACCAAGGGTCCCAGCCAAGCGTCCACGGCCCCGCGCCATTCCGCGTCCCGCGGCAGCAGCATCGCCTTGCCGGCCCGCGTCAAAGGTTCGGCGAGGGAGCCCCCGAGGCGGGGATCACGCCGCGACTGTAACCGGACCTCAATCCCGTCGGTGAACATCACGTCCGCGGCGCCCTCGGCCAGCGCGGCGAAAATAGTCCGGTTATCCGGGTGCAGTACGATTTCCGCCCGGCGCAGGTGCTCCCGCACGAAGCGCTCGTTGGTCCCGCCCGGGTTAACGATCACGCGCACCCCCGGTCGGTCGATCGCGGCTAGGGAACCGAACCGCGGCGCGTCCACCTGGCGGGCGATGGCCGTCTTGCCATCCTCCAGATAGGCGACAGAGAAGGCCGCCTCCCGAGCACGTTCCGCCGTCACGGTGATGCCGGAGACTGCAAGATCGAAGCGGTGCGCGCGCAGGTCCGCCATCAGGCCCGGCCACGACGTGGGCACAAACACGGGTTGCAGGCCCAGTGCGCCCGAGAGATCCCTCGCCAGTTCAATGTCGAGCCCCCGCAGCACGCCTCCGGCATCCGAACTGAAGGGCGCGTAATCCCCGGTGGTGCCCACGCGGAGGATCCCGACGCGGCGCAACCCCGCCAAGGTGGCGGTCCCTGTCCGACGCAAGGCGCTCCGCGCCGCCTTTAGTTCGCGAAGTTCCGCCGGAGCGAGCCCGGCGAGGCCCGCCAGCCGGGCCCAGGGGTCGGCCGCAGCCGGCAGGGCTTCCCCGGCCGCCAGAAAAGCCGCCGCGAGCAGCTCACGGCCCACCTCGTCTAGCCGCGGCCGCAGCACCGCGTTCAGGTCCGGCGGCTCCGCCGGGAGCACGCCGACCACCCGCCATTCGGCGACGAGCCCCTCCTGGCGCCGCCGCGCCCACGCGATCTGGAGCCGGAGGAACTCCTCCATCGGGTCGGGGGCCAGTCCCAGCGCCTCGGCCTCGGCCCGCCAGACGCGCAACACCGCGGCCTCGCGGACGGGATCCAGCACGGGCTGTCCCCGGCGGTGTTTCCACGCGGCCACCTGGGGCATCAGCTCGATGCGCGCCACCATCGCCGCGACCAGGCCAGTCTCCCGGTCCACTGCAGTCTGGAATACGGGGGCTCCCTCCCGGGGATCCGCCGGGCCCGGCACGGCAGCCGGCAGGGGGAGGACCAGCCCGGCCCAGATCAGCAGCCCGGCAAGCAGGCCCGCGAAACGATTCATCCCCACACCCTCACCCTTGGGCGGCCCGGGCGCATTCGTCGCTTGGCGTCAAATTCCGGGGGTCCAGACGCACGCCTGCAGGGCGGCGGAGTCCGGCGTGCCGAGACGCGTGCTGTTGCCGGTTTCGGTGTCGAGCACGCACAGGACGCTCGAGGTCCGGTCGCGCGCCGTGTAAACAAGGTGGCGGCCGTCGGCGAGCCACGAGGGCTCCACGCCGTCGAAGCTAGCTTTCGAGGCGACCTTGCCCGCGCCCTTGGCCAAGTCGAAGACGCCAATCTGGTACTGGCGGCCGACCCGGACGGTGCAGGCGACCTTGTTACGGTCCGTGCGGCTCCAATCCGGCTCCGCGGCATAGGTTCCAAGGTTCAGCGCGAGGCGGCGGGGCACCCCTCCCGATGCCGGCATCTGGTACAGCTGCGGACCGGGCTCCATCGCGAACAGCAACTGGCTGCCGTCGGGCGACCAGCAGGGGGAAGACTTCACGGCGTCCGAACGGGTCTTGCGCGAAGGTTGGCGGCCCTGGGCGTTGGTCACGTAGATCTCGGAGGACCCTTCGCCCGTCATGACCAGGGCGATCTGCTGCCCGCTGGGGCTGAACCGGGCACCGCTGTTGGTACCGCGGAAGCTAATCAGGGTCTCGCGCGCCCCGCTGGAGACATTGGAAACGAAGACGTCGGGCGCGTTCGAGCGGAAGTAGCTGGTGTAGATGACGCGTGAGCCGTCCGGCGACCAGCGAGGGCTGAGCACGTGGGCGTTGTCCCGGGTGATCTGGCGGGCCTCGCCGAGGAACAGGTCGGAGGTGTAGATCTCCCCGCGACCCGCGCGCCGCGACACGAAGGCGAGGCGGGCGGTGAAGAAACCGCGCAGGCCGAGGCCGTTGGTCTTCACCACCGCGACATCCGCGGCCTTGAGCAGGGCCTGGCGGGGCGTGGCGCCGGCCACCGTCTCGGCGTGCACGGGAGTCGCGGCGGCACCCCGGGTGATCTCCACCCGCACCTGATTGGCGCCCGCGGGGGAAAACTTCAGGTCGAAAGCCTGGCCCGTCGAGACCAGGCGGTAGCGCCCGTGCGCGCGGAACGCCGTCAGCGCCAGAGACTGCAGTTCCGGCGTGGCGCCGGAAACGCGCACCGGGACCGTCGCGGTATCCACGTCGATCCGGACTTCACCGATGTTGCGGGAGGGCTGCGCCCCGAAAGCGGGGGCGGCGGCAGCAGCAAGTCCGGAGGCGAGGAAGTGGCGGCGGGAAAGGGCCATAGCAGGATGGCATTTCTATTTGCGCCCCCCTTCCCGATAACAACCCTTAACTGCTCTTCACCCGCACCGTGACTCCCGCCGAACTCCAGGACCGCCTCAAACTCGTCAAATACCCCGGTTTCAGCCGGGACATCGTCTCCTTCGGGCTGGTGCGCTCCGCGGGGATCCTAGACGGCACGGTCAAGGTCTCCCTCGCGCTCACGACCACGGACCCGCAGATCCCGCTGCAGTTGAAGGCGGCCGTGGAACAGGCCCTGCGTGGGCAACCGGGGGTGAAGGATATTTTGGTGGAGATCGCCGTCTCCGCCACGGCCAAGGCCGCCCCGGCGGCCAACCCCGGCGCGGCCGGGAACCTGCCCGGCAACGCCCCCGCCGCCCGCGGCATCCGCCACGCCGTCGCGATCGCCTCCGGCAAGGGCGGGGTCGGCAAGAGCACCTTCGCGGTGAACCTCGCCTGCGCGATCGCGCGGGCGCTCGCCGCCGAGGGCCGGCCCGGCCGCGTGGGCCTGATGGATTGCGACATCTATGGCCCCAGCGTGCCCCTGATGATGGGCCTGAGCGGGCGCCCCGAGGTCGAGGGCGACGGCGCCGACGCCCAGCTCATCCCGATGGAAGCCCACGGCGTAAAGGTGATGAGCATGGGGTTTTTGGTGGATGACAACACGCCGGTCATCTGGCGCGGCCCGATGATCATGAAGACCATCCAGCAGTTCGTGCAGAACGTGCGCTGGGGGGAACTGGACCTGCTCCTCATCGATCTGCCCCCCGGCACCGGTGACGCCCAGCTGTCCCTTGTCCAGACCCTGCCGCTGGACGGGGCCGTGCTGGTCACCACGCCGCAGGCCGCGGCCACCAACGTGGCCCGTAAGGGCGGGCTGATGTTCCGCAAGGTGAACGTCCCCCTGCTGGGCGTGGCGGAGAATATGAGCCACTTCACCGACCCCTCCGGCCAGCGCCACGCCCTCTTCGGCACGGGGGGCGGCATCGCGACGGCGGAACGCCTCGACACCACGCTCCTGGGCCAGGTCCCGCTCTTCCCGGAGATCCGCGCCGGGGGCGACGCCGGCGCGCCCGTCGTGGTGGCCAACCCCGAGGGCGAGGCCGCCCGCGTGTTCGCCGCGATCGGCCGCGAACTATTACAGCGGTTGCCGGCGAAAGCGGTGGCCGACTAGGCGATTTGCCCCGGTTCCCCCACGGGAATTGACAGGCTTGTAACCCTCAGCCTCACTCGCCCTGTCCATGTCGCAGCGACCTCCCGAGTCCCAGACTTCCCGCGAGTTCGTGAAGCAATCGAGCCTCTACCAAGAGTTTTTGGCCGAGCGGGAGGAGATTCTGAAGCACAAGTGGATCGAGTCGGAGCGGCTGGGGTACGACATCGGCTTCGAGCGCGCGCTGCTCGACTGGATTCGCAAGCACCGCGAGGGCTGGCGGGCGGCCCGGAGGCAGCAGCACGGGGTGCCCGGCGGCTCCGCGAGTCCCTTCGCCCCCCCGGCGATCGAGAAGCCCGGGGCGCAGGCCTGAGCCGGACTCATTCAGTTGGCGGCTGAGCAGCGGGGCGAGATGGCGAGCCGATTTCGGTCGAGGAAGCCCGACGCATACCCGGAGGGTAGGGGGAGCGGCTGACGCAAACCGAAAGGGGCCGTCAAATCGCCTCCGGGCGACCCGGCCAGCTGAATTAGTCCGGCTGAGGGAACAAGCAAAAAGCCGGGCCTCAGCCCGGCTTTTCCGTTGAGCAGGCCCCGCGACGGCGGGACCGCGGGACGCTTACTTAATCTCCTTGTGGAGAGTGTGCCGCTTGAGGTGCGGGTTATACTTCTTCTTCTCGATGCGCTCGGTGACGGTCTTCTTGTTCCGGAAGGTCAGGTAGCGGGAGGCCGGCTTACCCTCCTTCTTCGCCTCGGTGCATTCCAGGGTGACTTGTTCTTGCATGGTTTAAAGGATTGAGGGGTGAGCGAAGCCCCCGACCAGAGGCGGCGCAATCCCAAACTTCCCCGTCACCGCGCCTCGGCCGGCGGGCGCGGCCGGGTGAACAGCCCGGGTTCGAGCGCCGGATTCGCCTCCATCCGGGTGATCACCGTGGTCTGACGGACGATCCCGTCGACCACCTGGACCACCCGGTGCGGCAACAGCACTCCGGCCACCGGGCGGGGATCCTCGTAACGCGTGAGGATGCGCACCTTGCGGCCACCCGGGCCAACCTTCTCCTCTAAGCGGAACGCCAGCCAGGTCGTTTCCGGGTCGAGGAACAGGAAAACGGTCTCGACGAGACGCCGCGTCGCCAGGATTCGCCGCCAGCGCCGGCCCTCGGCCTCCACCTCACCGCCGTCCTCGAGGACGTAACCGCGATCCGCCGCCGCCACGAGCGGGTTGTCGAACTCGGCGTCCGCCGCAAACACGCGCGCCGCCGCCGGAGCCATCGCCCGGTAGGTCGGCGGCCATTGGCCGGTGTCAAATTCCCAAGGAGGCTCGGTGCCGTCCGTGGCCTGCACCAGCGTCCGGCCGCCCCGCTCGGTCTCCAGCCGCACCGCCGCCGGGCGTGCCGCGAGGAAATGGAAACGCACCACGCTCCCACCCGCCTGCACCGTGCCCTCCGCCCGCAGCGATTGCAGCGCCTCGATCCGGTCGGCGCCCCCGATCGCCTCCCGATGGCGCGCGACCCAGTCGGCCATCTCTCCGGCCCCAACCGGGGCCAGCAGCAACGGAACCAGCAGCGCGCGAAGTAACATCGCCCGAGCAGATCCTCCCGCCGCCCGGCCCGCAAGCCCCGGCGGCGCCGGCCTTTTCCGTTGAGGGCGGCCGGTGCCCCGCCACCCTGCGCGGATGGCCCCGGGGCTGACCCGCATCCTCTCCGACCTTCACTACGGCGACCACGCCGGCCGCCTGCGCCGCCTCGAGGAACTTAACCCGATGCTGCGGGGAGTGGATCACCTGGTGCTCAACGGCGACTCCGTGGACACCCGCCCCTCGGCGCAGCCTCACCATTCCGCCCGCTGCCGGGCGGAACTGCTCGCCTTCTGCGCGGAGCGCGTGCCGCGCCTCAGCCTGATCACGGGCAATCACGATCCCGATCTTTCCTCGTGCCACCACCTCGACCTCGCCAGCGGTGAAGTCTTCGTGGTGCACGGGGACATCCTGTACCCGAGCCTCGTGCCCTGGAGCCGGGACGCCCCGATGGTGCGGCGGCGCCTGCGAGAGGAATTCCGGCGCGACGCCCCCGGGTCCCGTGGCAGCCTCGGTCGCCGGGCGGCCGCTTTTCGCCGCGTCTCGGCCTCAATCCCCCAGCGTCATCCCGCCGGCCTCCCGGCCTGGCAGGCCCTGCTCAGCATTCTCGCCGACACCGTGTGGCCGCCGCATCGGGCCGCGCTCATCCTTCACTCATGGCTGGTCTTGCCCGCCCGGGCCGCCCGTCTGGGCGCGCGGCACCGCCACGCGGCGCGCTTCATCGTGACTGGCCACACGCATTACCCGGGCTGCTGGCGCCCGCGAAACGGGGCGGTGGTCATCAACACCGGATCCTTCACTCGTCCCCTCGGTGCGTTGGCCGTAGATCTAAAGGAGGGTGCGCTGCGCGTGCGCCAGGTCGAGTGGCGGAACGCGCACTACCATCCCGGAAGCCTGCGCGCAGAGTTTGCGCTCGCCGGCCCGACCCATTTGCCGGAGAGGTGAGGGATGGGTATGGAGTTCGGCTGGTGGAACCGGGATCCCGCAACCGGCAAGTACGAGGTCAAGGCCCTCGTGCACGGGGGCAACATCGAGTGGCGCCGCCACCAGGGGCACCACACGCCCTGGGAACCCCACGAGCCCAGCGATGACGATCGCGCGCGGCTCGTGGCCGAGGCCGAACGGCGGTTGCCGCGCCGCCTGATCACCCAGCGCCAGTTCGATGAGATCCGGCAGCTCAGCAGCCAGTCCGGCCCCGGCCGGATCACCGGCCGCCGCCACCGGCCCTCGCCGGATCTCTGAGTTGCCCCGCGAAACGGGGCCAAGCCGGCCTTGGCGCGCCCGCGTGACCGACGCGTGCTGGGGGCGCGATGCTTGCCACCCTGCTTTCCGCCGCCCTCCAGGGCATCTCGGCCGAGACCGTCACGGTCGAGGTCAACAGCAACGAGATCGGTGACCCCAAACTGATTCTGGTGGGTCTGCCCGACGCGGCCGTGAAGGAGTCGGACGACCGGGTGCTGTCCGCCCTCAGTAACAGCGGGTTCCGCATCCCCCGGACGCGCACCACCATCAACCTCGCCCCGGGCAACCTGCGCAAGGAGGGCCCGTGTTACGACCTGCCCATCGCGCTCGGCATTTTGCTGGCGACCCAGCAGTTGCACGCCGCGGAGATCGATCCCTGGCTGATCGCGGGCGAACTGAGCCTCTCCGGGGCCACGCGTCCGGTGCGGGGCGCGCTGGCGATGGCGCGGCTGGCCCGGCGGCTGGGCAAGCGGGGCCTCCTGCTGCCTGGCACTTCCGCGGAGGAGGCCGCCCTGGTTGAGGGACTGGAGGTCTACCGGCTCGACTCGCTGGATGCCGCCGCCCGGTTCCTCGCGGGCAGCCTGCACCTCGATCCGCTGCCGCCGCGGGCGACGCCCGACCCGCCGGCAAACCACGTGGGCCCCGACTTCGCCGAGGTGAAAGGGCAACCCGCCCTCCGGCGCGCCGTGGAGGTGGCGGTCGCGGGCGGACATAACCTGCTGATCATGGGGCCCCCGGGCTCCGGCAAATCGATGGTGGCGAAGCGCATCCCCTCGCTGATGCCCGCGCCGACGACCGAGGAGGCACTGGAGATCCTGAGTATCCACTCCGCCGCGGGCCGCACCCTGCAGGGGGAAGCCACCGGCCCCGCCCGGCCGTTCCGCTCGCCGCACCACACGGTATCCGATGTCGCCCTGCTGGGCGGGGGTACCATCCCGGGCCCGGGCGAGATTTCCCTCGCGCATCTGGGGGTGCTGTTCCTCGACGAACTGCCCGAGTTCAAGCGCTCCGCCCTCGAAGTGCTGCGGCAACCGCTGGAGGATGGGGAGGTCACCATTTCCCGCAGCGCGGGCAAGGTCACCCTGCCCTGCTCCTTTATGCTCGTGGCCGCGATGAACCCCTGCCCCTGCGGGCATCTCGGCGACCGGCAACGGGAGTGCCGCTGCTCCCCCACCCAGATCCAACGTTACCGCACCCGGATCTCCGGGCCGCTCCTCGACCGGATCGACCTGCACGTGGAGGCCCCGGCCCTGAGCGTCGCCGAGTTGCGCGCGGACCGCCCGGCCGAGGCTTCCGCGAGCATCCGCTCCCGGATCCACGCCGCGCGGGTCCGGCAGCGCGCCCGCTTGACCGGCCCGGCCACCGCGGCCGTCAACGCCCGAATGACCCACGCCCAGATCCGCCGCGACTGCGCGCTGCCCGCCGCCCTCGGGGACCTGCTCCAGCAGGCGATGGAACGCCTCGCCCTTTCCGCCCGCGCCTACGACCGGATCCTGAAGGTCGCGCGGACCATCGCCGACCTCGATGCCAGCCTGGCCATCGGGGAACGCCACCTCCTTGAGGCGATCCATTACCGCAACCTCGACCGTCGGCAGGCTCTCTGATCCGACCCGCCTCCGCCAAGCGCACTTGCGGCGCCGCCGGCGCCACGCCAGCTTGCCGCGATGCCGCCGCCCGCCAGTCCGCCGGTCCTCTTCGCGATCCTTGCCTTCAACCCGGGCAACCAGCTCGCCGTGCGGCACCTCGGTTCCAAACAGGGCCTCGCCTTCACCGGCAGCGACCTTGCGATGGCCACCCAGCGGTTGGAATCCTCCTTTCCGGAACACACGCCGCCCGCGGAATTCCTCACGGTCACCGCCGGGGGGCGCAGCCACCGCGTCCTTTTCACGCAGGTGGCCGCACCGGCCCGCGACCCGGAAGTCGTTTTCCGGCCAATCGCGACCCTGGAGGCCGCCCCCGCCGATCTCGCGCCCTCCCTCGCCGCCGTGGTGGCCGCCCTCGAGCCACACCTGGCGGACATCCCCTACCTCCACCTGGGCGAGAACGACTTCATCTACAAGTTCCGCCCGGCCGCCGAGCGCAACCCCGGCATCTACGATCAGGACGACGCCGCGGTCGCCCTCTACCAGTCGCGGTTGTGCACCGCCATCAAGGAACTGGCCCGCCGCCACGAGCGCAGCGCCGCCGACCCGGTGCCCCTCGATTTCGGCCGCGTCGCCTATGTCATCCCCAGCCATTTCGGCTTCTGCCTCGGCGTGCGCAACGCCATCGAACGCGCCTACGAGACCCTCGCCGCCCATCCCGGGCGACGGGTCTTTATGCTCTCGGAACTCATCCACAACCCGTTCGTCAACGAGGACCTGCTCCGCCGCGGCCTGCGCTACCTCCAGTCGGAACGGGGCGTTCCCTACCGCACGGAGGACCGGCCCGACGCGCCGCTCCTCTGGGACACGCTGACGCCCGAGGACATCGTGATCATCCCGGCATTCGGGGCCACCGACGAGGACAAGCGCCGCCTGGTCCGCAAGGGCCTCGCCGTGTGCGCCTACGACGCCACCTGCATGCTGGTGGAGAAGGTCTGGAAGGCCGCCCGCGCCTACGGCCGGGAGGGCTACACGGTCCTTATCCACGGTAAACACGAGCACGAGGAGACCAAGGCGACCTTCTCCTACACCCGTCGCTACGCCCCCGCGGTCATCGTCCGCGACCTCGCCGAGGCCAGGGAGCTCGCCGGCCTCATCGTCTCCGCCGATCCGGCCGTTCGCGCCACCTTTTACGAGCGCTTCGCCGGCCGGCATACCCCGGGTTTCGACGTCCAACGCCACCTCGAGCGCGTCGCCGTGGTCAACCAGACCACGCTCCTGATGAACGAGACCCTCGCGATCATCGAACTGCTCCGGGACACTTTCCGCCGACTCCACGGGGACGACTCCCGGGTGGGGGGCGGAGGCCGGCGGGACACGCTCTGCTACGCCACGCAGGTCAACCAGGACGCGCTCGCGCGGGCGCTCGCCGGACCGCTGGACGCGGCCTTCGTGATCGGCGGACGTAATTCCTCCAACACCTACCAACTCTACCGCCTCTGCGCGGAGAAGCTCGGGGAGCGGGCCTTCTTCATCCAATCCGAAGCCAACCTGCCCTCACTGGCCACGATCGATCATTACATCTACGATCGGGGCGGCCGGGGCCGGCTGGAGGGTCGCCCGCTCTGGCCGGAGGGCCCGCCGCCCCGGCCGCGCATCCTCGTCACCGGGGGCGCCAGTTGCCCGGACGGCATCATCCAGCAGGTGATCCACCGGCTGAACGGATTTTTTCCCGCGGGATCACTCCGGGACGTCGAGGCCGTGCTTGAAGACCTTCGCCAGCTCCCCACGGAGAAGGTCCCCTCCAGCGGCTGAGCGCGAGCGGCGCGCCGCTTCAGAAGCGGATCGAAAGACCCGCGCGCACGCCGCTCTGGTTGCTCAGGTCCACCTTGCTGGCGTAGTTCGCGGTCTCGGACTCCAACCGGTGGGTGTAATTGCCCGCCGACTGGAAAACGGCGCCCGCGTAGAAGCCCGCGCGCTCGGTCAGGTCCAGATGCAGGGAGGCATCCGCGAAGTATCCCGGGAGCAATTTGTAGGCCTCGCTGAAGTTGGTGTTGCTGATCTCCGCACCGATTTCCGGCTGCAGGGTCTGCGTGACGGTGTAGCTCGTGCCCGCGAACACCATCGCGGCGCCGGCGCTGAAGCTCGCGCGGAAACGCTGCGTGAACGCGTAGGAGAGAGTGGGGCCGGCCCGAAAGGTGTAATAGGCGCCCTTCAGCTTCCAGCGATTCTGCACGCTCGAGTCATTCTCGGCCTCGCCGGTGACGCGGCCCGCGGGCTCGTTGGCCAGCAGCACGGAGGTGTCCACACTCAGGGTCTGCGCGAGGCCGTCGGCGCCGAGGACGGTGTTGCCCACCGCATCGACCACGTTCTCGGTGGTGGTGCTGGGGGAGGAGAAAGGCGCGCCCGGCGGCACCGCGCCGAAGAGCGAGAAATAGTCGCTGAGGGTGCTGATACGGGCGCGAACGAAGTCGTTGCGCGAGGAGGCGAGGTCGTTGATCGAGACTCCGGCCACGAGGTTCCAAGCGACCGCGGACCCGAGGAGTTTGCCCATATCCCGGGAGACGGCGAGGTCCATCCCGGCGGTGGCGCCGCCCTTGGTCTCGCGGGCCCGCGGATCAACGATCTCCGCGGAATAGGTGCTGAAGCGCACGAAGCCGGGCAGGGAGAGCTGGCTCGCGTCGGTGTAATTCCAGCTGTTCGTCCGGCCATCGGGCGCGATCGGGTCGAAGGCCGCCGTGTTGGTCTGCGGATCGATCAGCGGGTTGCCGCTGGAGTCTAGCCGGGCAACGGTCCGCGCATCCGGCTGCACCGCGCCATCGTGGTAGACCCGGGACAGGTTCGCGCCGGTGACCGCTCCGGGGTCGTTCGGGCGCGCTATGCTCCCCTTGCCCGAGAAGAGGGTCTTGGCGCCCGTCAAGTAACGGAAACCCATCGTGACGACGCTCTTGGGCTCGTAGATGTACTCGTCGAGATTGCTGAAGTCCGGAATCTCGACCGGGGGGGCGCGCCGCTCCTCGTCCTGGGCGAAGGCCACCCCGAAGGTGGACGCGAGGGCGAAGACGAGGGAACGGAGGCGTTTCATACGGGAGGGAGGCCGGCGTGGACCGCGGAAGCCGGCCGGAGTGCCCGGAAAACTCACGGGGTGGCCCGGGCGCGTCAACGCGAGATTTGCCTCCCCGCTCCGGAACTGCTCACTCTTAACCCAGACCGCGCGTGAACCCCTCTCCCCTGCTCTCCCCCGTCCAGCGCCGGATCGCGGCCGCCGCCCTCACCCTTTTCGCCGTGCTGGGCATCGGGGCCCTGCTCGCGCTCGGGGTGGTCGCGCTGGGCCGGCTCCTCGCGCATTTCGGACCCGTGCTGTGGCCTCTGGCCACGGCGGGGGTGCTCGCGTTGATGCTACGCCCGTGGGTGGGCTGGCTGGAGGCGCGGCTGCGCCTCGGCCGCCTGGGCGCCGTGATTGTGCTTTACGCGCTCTTCACCGGGGTCGTGACGGGCGCGCTGCTCCTGGCCGCCCCGGCAGTGCTGGGGCAGATCGTGGATCTGGTGACCTACCTCCCTAAGCTGGCGGAGAAGCTCAGTGGTTACGTCCAGACGAGCTACCCGGAGTGGAAGGCGCTGGCGGATCGGGAGGTCGGCCTGCCGCTCTGGACCCAGTTGGTGGAAAAGGCGGTCGAGGAGGCGAAAGGCCTGCTCGCCCACGCCTGGCCCTCGCTCCGCACCGCCTTCGGCGGGGTCTCCGCCGCCGCGACCTTCCTGACCGGCGCCGCCGTGGTGCCGGTCTACCTCTTCTTTTTCCTGCTCGCCGCCGGCTTCTCCACCCGCGGCCTCGGGGATCATCTCCCATTCCTTTCCCCCGCAATGCGCGAGGACGTGGTGTTCCTGGTCGGAGAGTTCGTCTCCATCGTGGAGGCATTCTTCCGCGGGCAACTGCTGATCGCGCTCGCGATGGGGGTGCTCCTGGCGCTCGGCTTCAGCCTGATCGGCCTGAAGTTCGGCCTCGCGCTCGGGCTCGTGCTGGGGGTGCTCAACGTCATCCCTTACTTGGGCTCCATTCTGGGGCTGGCCGTCGCCCTCCCGCTGGCCTTCTTCCAGGCCCCCGACGGGGGCTGGCTGATGGTCGGTCTGGTGCTGCTGGTCAAGGGGGTCGTCCAAACCATCGAAGGCTGGGTGCTCACGCCGCGCATTATGGGCCGCCAGACCGGGCTGCACCCGGTCACGATCATCTTCGCCGTCTTCTTCTGGGGCACGGCCTTGGGCGGGCTGCTCGGGATGCTCCTCGCGATCCCGTTGACCGCCTTTGTCGTCACCGCGTGGCGGCTGGTGCGGCGCAAGTACTTCGGCTCCCTCGATGCCTGAGCCCCGCGCGCCCGCGTCCTGCGCCCAATGCGGGATGGAACTCCCCCCCTCGGCTCGCGCCTGCCCCGAGTGCGGCGCCGACGAGCGCACGGGCTGGCGGGAGACCTCGGTCCACGACGGCCTCGACCTGCCCGACCACGCTTGGGAGGACGAACGCGCGGATCCGCCGCGGCCCACGCCGCGGGTCAACGGGCTCGCGTGGTACTGGTGGCTCTCCGGCGTCGCCCTGCTGGCGCTCTTGTTGCTCGGGCTTCTGGGCGTGCGCCTTTGAGGCGGGACTTGAGGGCGCCGCTTGTGCTCGGCGCACCAAGGCGCAGGCTCCCCTGATGTCCTGGCAGGTGGAATACGCGGAAGGGGTCTGGTTGCCCCAGGTGGGCTGGTGGCTCGACGCCCGCCACGCCCGCGAGCGCTCGTTTGTCTCCCACGCCCACTTCGACCATCTCGCCCTGCACCGGGAGATCCTGTGCTCGCCCGGCACCGCCCGGCTGATGCGCGCCCGGATGCCTGGCGATCGCCGCGAGCACATCCTGCCTTTCGGTCAGACCGAGCCCCTGACGCCCGAGGTGGCCGTCAGCCTCCATCCCGCCGGACACATCCACGGCTCCGCCCAATGCCTGCTCGAACACCCGGAACGGGGCCGGCTGCTCTACACGGGGGACTTCAAGCTCCGCCGCGGCCGCGCCGCCGAGCCCTGCGCCACGCCGCGCGCGGACGTGCTCGTGATGGAGACGACCTTCGGGCGGCCGCAGTACCGGTTCCCGCCCACCAGCGAGGTCCTCGCGGCACTTACGGGCTTCTGCCTCGCCGCCCTCGACGACGGCGAGACCCCGGTGCTCTTCGCCTACAGCCTCGGCAAGAGCCAGGAACTCCTCTGGGCCCTAGCCGAGCATGGGTTGCCGGTGATGCTGCACCCGCAGACCCGAAGGATGACGGACGTTTACGCTGAACTCGGGCTCGAGGTGCCGCCCCACCGGGAATACGCCGCCGGAGAAGTCCGGGGCCACGTCGTCCTCTGCCCACCCCAGTCCCGAACCTCGCCCTTCCTCCGGCGCCTCGGTCCCTGCCGCACCGCGGTCGTCACCGGCTGGGCGCTGGATCCCGGCGCGATCCACCGCCACCAATGCGACGCCGCCTTCCCGCTGTCGGACCACGCGGACTTCGACGATCTCCTCCGTTTCGTGGAACAGGTAAACCCGCAGCGCGTGTACACCCTGCACGGTTTCGCCCGCGACTTCGCAGCGACCCTCCGCGAGCGCGGGATCGAGGCGTGGGCCCTGAGCGAGGAGAACCAACTCGACCTCGGGCTGGGCCCCGCAGCTTCCGCCCTCGAAGGGACCCCAGCTGCCAACCCGGCCAAGACGACAGCTCGCAGCCCGCAACCGTCAACGGACCTTGCTGCGGGGGACCCGCTGGCCTTCGCCCGCTTCGCCGCGCTGGCGGATCGTATTGCCGCACAACCTCGCCGCCACGCCAAGGTTGCGCTGCTGGGTTACTACCTCGCCGCGCTGCCGCCATCCGCGGCCGCGATCGCCGCGCGTTGCGCCTGCGCCCGGACCGGACCGGCCGGGAGCGAAGGTCAGACCGGGGTCGGCTGGGCGCTGCTGCGCCGGGCCCTGCTGGAGCGGACGGGGCTGACCGAGGCCCAGTACCGCGCCGGTTTCCAGCGTTTCCCCGACGCCGGCGATGCGGCGGAGGCGGCGCTGCGCACCCGCGACCCGGGCGGGATTGACCGGGGATTGACCTTGCCGGCGCTGGAGGCGGGATGCCTCGCCCTCGCCACCGCGAGGGGGCCGGCGGCCAAGCTTGCGCAGGTGCAAACGCTGCTCACCCAACTTGGGCCCACCGAGGCCAAGTACCTGATCAAGCTGCTGCTGGGCGACCTGCGCATCGGCCTAAAGGAGGGACTAGTCGAGGACGCCATCGCCCAAGCTTGGGCGCAACCCGCGGCGGCGGTCCGCGAGGCCCATCTGCTCGCGGGCGATCTGGGCGAGGTCGCGGCCCACGCAGCGGCCGGGAAGCTCGGGGCCATCGGCCTGCGCCCGTTTCAGCCGCTCCGCTTCATGCTGGCGACGCCCGCCGCCGATCCGACCGAAATCCTCACCCGCCTCGGACCGCCGATCTGGCTCGAGGAGAAGTACGACGGCATCCGCTGCCAGGTGCACCGCCGCGGCGATCGCGTGGAGCTGTACTCGCGCGACCTGAAGCTTCTGACGGCCCAGTTTCCCGAACTCGCCCGGGCCGCGGCGACCCTGCCCGAGGACTTCATCGGCGATGCGGAACTGCTGGCCTGGCGGGACGGCCGTGCGCTGCCCTTCGCCGAACTGCAACGGCGCCTCGGCCGCCGGGGCGACGACCTGTTCCTCGGCGCGGAGATCCCGGTTTCCCTCTCCTTCTACGACCTGCTCTGGCACGCCGGCCAGCCGCTCATCGCGGAACCGCTGCGGGAGCGCCGCCGGCGCCTCGAGGCACTCCTCGCCGGCAGCCGCGCCCCCGCGCTGCAGCTCGCCCCGGTGCGCACGGCCGGCACCGCCGCCGAGATCGAGGCCGCGTTCCTCGCCGCTCGCCGCCGGGGCAACGAGGGCCTGATGGCCAAGGACCCAGCCAGCCCCTACTCGCCCGGCCGCCGCGGCCAAGCGTGGCTCAAGCTGAAGCGGGCCGGCGCCACCCTCGACGTGGTCGTGGTCGCGGTGGAACAGGGCCACGGCAAGCGACGTGACGTGCTGAGCGACTACACGTTCGCTATCCGGGAGGAGGCCACCGGTCGGCTGCTGGTCCTCGGCAAGGCGTACACCGGCCTGACGGACGCCGAGATCGCCCGTCTGACGGATCATTTTCTCGCCACCACCACCGCCGTGCGGGGCCGCCGGAGGGAGGTACTGCCGCAGGTGGTGCTCGAGATCGCCTTCGACTCAATCCAGGCCAGCCCGCGTCACGACTCCGGTCTCGCCTTGCGCTTCCCGCGGATCGTCCGGCTACGGCCCGACAAGACCCCCGCCGAGATCGACACGCTCGCCCATTGCCGGCGCCTAGCCGAGGTCCGGTTCGATCCCGGGGAGACAAACGCGGTTGAACCCGTCGGCCCGGTCCCGCAGCCTCCGCCAATGAACGCCGCGCCCGCCGCAACCGCTGGAGTATGCGAGGCCTGATCGCCGCCGCCTCTCTCTCGGCCGCTACCCTCTCTGACGCCTCCGCCCTGCCCGTGCTGCCCGGAGAAGAGCTCCATTACCGCGTCGCGTGGGCCCTGCTGCCGGGCGCCGGAGAAATCCGCCTCAGCGCCGGGCGGCAGGAGGATACCGCCGGACCGAGCCTACGGGTGCTCACGCACACCCGCACGCTCGGCCTCGCCCGGATGCTGCTGCCCTTCGAGGCCCGCGCGACCGCGGATTTCACGCTGGCCGATGGCCGCCTGCGCTGGCTGCGCGAGGAAACCCGGCAGCGGGGCGAGCAACGCGCCCATCAGGTCGCGTTCGACTACGCCGCCGGCCACGCCCTCTGGACCGCCGACGAAGCGCCCGCCGCCACCCGCGCGCTGCCCCTCCCTCCGGGCGAGCCCGCCGATATGATCCTGGGATTGCTGCGCACCCGCGACTGGAACCTCGAACCCGGCGGCCAGCGGGACGCCCTGGTGCTGTTCAACGACGAATTCTACGAGCTGACAATCCACTGCGTCGGACGCGAGACCGTGTCGACCCCGCTCGGCAGTTTCACCACCCGCGTGCTGGAGCCCCGGATGGAGAAGACCGCCCCGAAGGGGATGTTCCGGCGCGGCGGCACGGTCCGCGTCTGGATCGCCGAGGATCGCTGGCGGCTGCCGGTCCGTTTCACCGTCGAGTTCAAGGTGGGCCGCGGCGTCGCCACGCTGAGCGGACACCGCCCGCCCGCGAGCGATGCGCCGCCTGCTCATCCTTAGGGGCGGGGCCCTCGGCGACTTCCTCGTCACCCTGCCCGCGATCGCGCTGCTGCGGCAGCGCTGGCCCGGGGCGGAGATCGAGCTGATCGGCAACCCCGTCGCGGCCACGCTCGCTCAGACCCGCGGCCTGCTCGACCGGGTGCATCCCCAATCCTCCGCCCGCTGGCTGCCCTTGCACCGACGGGAGGCCCTGCCTCCGGACCTCCACGTCTGGCTCAGCGGCTTCGAGCTGGTCCTGAGCTTCCAGCCGGACCCGGCCGGGGAACTCGCCGCCCGTTTCCCGCTGCGGGCGGGGCAACGGTTTCTCGCGGGCGCGCCCCATCCGACCGCCGGTCCCGCCGCCGCCCACTACTGCGCTCCGCTGCGGGAGCTCGGGCTGCAGCCCGGGGCGTTGGTCCACCCGCTGGCGCCCCTCGCCCCGCCGGACCCGGGTCCGCGCCCGGTGATCATCCATCCCGGCAGCGGCTCCGCGCGCAAGAACTGGCCCGTCGAGCGCTGGCTGGAGTTGGCCGCCCACCTTCCGGAACCGGTGACGCTGCTGCTTGGGGAAGCCGAACTCGACCGGCCGCTACCGGCGGCGTTAACCACGGCCAGCGACGCCGGGGCCGACCGCGTGAGGATTGGCGGCCGGCAACTCGACCTGCTCTGGCAGCCGCCGCTAGAGGAACTGCTCCGGCGCCTGGCGGGCGCCCGCGCCTTCCTGGGCCACGATTCCGGCGTGAGCCATCTGGCCGCCTGCGCCGGGGCACCCAGCCTCCTCCTGTTCGGGCCGACGGATCCGGCGATCTGGAAGCCCCCGGCCGCGAACGTGCACGCGCTGCAAGCGGCCGGCGGACTCGAGTCGTTAAGCGTGCCGGAGGTGCTCGCGGCGTGTAAGCTGCTGCTCGAGGCCGCATCCGGCTGAAATAAGCCTTGCCTTAACTTTTCCCGGAGCGCTTAACTCCGCGTTTCCTTCCATGAAAGCGACGATCAAGACCCAAGGCCAGCAGTTCACTGTCTCCGAGGGCGACATTCTCACCGTCAACCGCTAGCCGGGCACCGAGAAGGGCGCCACCGTGGAGATCAAGGATGTGCTCGCGGCCGGTGAGGGCGAGGCCTTCAAGGTCGGCACCCCCATTTTGCCCGGCGCGGTCGTTTCGGCGACGATCCTGGAGAACAAGCGCGGCAAGAAGGTGATCGTGTTCAAGAAGAAGAAGCGCAAGGGTATGGAGCGCAAGCGCGGTCACCGTCAGGAGCTTTCCGTCATCAAGATCAACTCGATCAAAGCCTAAGGAGAAACGACGTCATGGCGCATAAGAAAGGTCAGGGAACATCCACCAACGGCCGCGAGAGTCACTCGAAGCGCCTGGGCGTGAAGCGGTTCGGCGGCCAGTCCGTCCTCGCCGGCAACATCCTCGTCCGCCAGCGCGGCACGAAGCTCCATCCGGGCAAGAACGTCGGCCTCGGCCGCGACTTCACGCTGTTCGCCCTCGCTGCCGGCACCGTGCAGTACGACAAGGCCCACCGCTCGGTGTCGGTCGTGACCGCCTGAGCGATCCCCGCTCCCCCTCTCCGGCCGGTTCCGCCTCGCGGAACCGGCCTTTTTCTTGCCCGCAACCCCGACGGGCGCACGCTGCCCCCACCCCAATGCGCGCGTTTCTCCGTTGGCTCCCGCTTGGCCTCGCCCTTCTGACCCCCGCCGGAGCCGGCGCCCCACCCGCAAAGATCCTCCACGTCGGGGTCGGCGTGGATCCGCAGGACCTCGACCCGCAGATCATCACCGGCATCCCTGAAGCCCGGATTCTCCGCGCCTTGTGCGAGGGACTCGTGATCATTGGTCCCGACGGGAAACTCGCCCCCGGTGTCGCCCACTCCTGGGAAGTGTCGGCCGATGGCCTGCAACTGACCTTCCGGCTGCGCCCGGAAGCCCGGTGGTCGGACGGACGGCCTCTGACCGCCCGCGACTTCGTGGCCTCGTACCAGCGGATCCTCACCGCGGGGCTGGGCGCCCGGAACGCGGAACGCCTCTACCCGGTG
>VHCY01000021.1 GCA_016871595.1 Verrucomicrobiota bacterium | reverse complement strand
AGCTCGCGGCCCAGATGTTCGGCAACCAGGAGGCGCTCATCCAGATCGATATGAGCGAGTATATGGAGAAGTTCGCCGTCTCCCGCCTCGTCGGCTCGCCCCCGGGCTACGTGGGCTACGAGGAGGGTGGGCAGCTCACCGAGGCCGTCCGCCGCCGGCCCTACTCGGTCATCCTGTTCGACGAGATCGAGAAGGCCCACCCGGACGCCCTGCAGCTGCTGCTGCAGATCATGGAGGACGGCCGCCTGACCGATTCCCTCGGCCGCACCGTGGATTTCCGGAACACGATCGTCATTATGACCTCGAACGTCGGCGCGCAGCTCCTGCAGCGCCAGACCTCGATGGGCTTCGCCGCCGCCGCGTCCAGCTTCAACGATTCGGAGCGGATGCGGGAGAAGGTGCTCGAGGAGTCCAAGCGGGTGTTCAAGCCCGAGTTCCTCAACCGTATCTCGGACATCATCTTCTTCCGGCCCCTCGACAAGAACGACCTGGCCAAGATCGTGGACCTTGAGACCGCGAAGTTCGCCCGCCGGCTGGACGAGCGGAAGATCACGCTCGAGTTCACCCCGGAGGCCAAGCAGTTGCTCATCGACAAGGGTTACGACGAGAAGTACGGGGCGCGTCCGCTCCGGCGCGCCGTCGAGCACTACCTTGAGGACCCGCTGGCCGAGGCGATCCTGCGTGGGGAGGTCAAGGACGGGGAGCCCTGCCTGGTCGTGCGGGACGGGGACAAGCTGATCTTCAAGCAGAAGACGCCCCCGGCCGCCGCCAGCGGCGTGGCGTCCTGAGGCCTTGGGCTCACCTCAAGCCGTCAAATCACGGCTTGAGGTTCAGGTAGGGGCTTCCGAATGCACGACCGGGGCGACGCGCCCCAGCCACATCTGAGGCCCCGGACGTAAGCATCCGGAATGGGAGGCGAAATGCCTCTGCTTGGTGCAGCCGGGGCGCGCCGCCCCGGTTTCATCCGGCACACCTTGGCTCGTTGTAGCCGGGGCGCGTCGCCCCGGTTCCATTCGGCACGCCTTGGCTCGGTGTGGCTCGATGTAGCCGGGGCATCTTGCCCCGGTCCTCGCCGAACGGTGCTCCTTTCCTCAGGAGCCCGACCCTCGAAAGACGGCAAAGTCCCGCTTCGCTCTCACCTCAAGCCGTCGAACCACGGCTTCAGGTTCACCAGCGAGAACAGGTAAACGGACCGGTGGTCGGCGTTGCGGCCGGCGTCGAAGGCCTCCGCCTCCTGGTTGCCGATCATATTCTGGTACACTACCGCGACGCGTGCCGCGGCGATCGGGATGGCCTCGTCGCGCTCGCTGTGGAAGGTCCGCAGCGGCGTGCGAATCCGCCAGCGATAGGCCGAACTCTGGTCGAGGATCCGCCAGAATGGTTTCAGCGCCGCCTTCCCGTCCGTGTAAAACTCCGGGCGGAACAGCTCCCGGATCCCGCCGGGCGCCTCCCGCACGAATTCCTCATACGGAATCCTGAACTCAAACAGATCCCGCGCGGCCTTCAGGTATTGGTGCTGGAGCGACTGGGCGAGGTACTCCTGCTGCCCGTGGTAGTGCCCGACCGCCTGCATCAGGTTCGCCAGCGCCGCCGCGGCGAAGGAGGCCTGGAACGGCTTCGGGTTGTACAGGTGCTCCGCCGCGAACAGCAGCAGGTCCGCCGGCCCGGCCGCAACGCCCGCCGCCGTCACGGGAATCCCCGCCAGCTCGAGGTAGCGCAGGAAGGCGAGGGTGCTGTACCCGCCCTGCGACCAGCCATTGAGGAACAGCTTGCCCGGTTGCACCCCTTCGCGCTCCAGCACCGTGCGGGCGGCCCGGTAGAGGTCCAGGCAGGCCTGCGCGGTGCTCTGCGCCAGCAGGTAGGAGTTCGGGACCTCGCTGCCCGGCGTGGTCCCGAAGTAATCCGCCGCCACCACGACGTACCCCTGAGAGGCGAACTGCGCCAGCATCAGCTGCGTCTCGAACGAGCCCTCCGGGTTGGAGGGCGTCCACGAGCGGTCAAAGATGGTGCCGTGCTGGTAGCTGACGATCGGTGTGCCGGCGGGCGCCTGCGTCGGGATCGCGACCAAGCCATACGCCACCACGGGCCGATCCTGCAGTTCCGGGATGATCGAGGCGTACTTCACCTTGAAGAGTTTCACCCCGAGGCGGGCGCGAGCGAAGCCCGGGCGGAAATCCCCCGCGGACATCGTCCCGCCGGTCAGGAACAGGTCGAGTCCCCGGTCGACGATCGCCTGCAGTCGCTCCGGCCCCCAGGTGCCGATCGGCTCGTAGCCGAGGAGTTGGCCAGGTTGGGCGAGGCTGCGGGCGGGGGCGGCGATTCCCGCGAGGAGCAGCAGGCAGGGCAACAGCAGGGCACGCAGGCGGGTGAAGGTGGTCATCGGGGCAGCGGCTGGATTGCCCCGTAGTGGCGCGGGAAACGCCATTGGCAAGGCCGTTGCCGCCGGTTCCGGGCGGCGCCTCGGCTGCGCCCTGCGATGCTACTCTGTGTCCCGGCCGCGGATCAGTCGGGCTTGAGGCTTCGGCCCTCTTACCCTGCTCCCTCGATTTCCGTGGCGTGACCCTTCGGTCATCCTTCGGTTATCCTTTGGATATTACGGGGTAAACTCTAGGTTTTACCTCTGAGGAACCGAAGGATAACCGAACGATAACCGAAGGATCACAGTAGGATCCTTGGACCAGCATTGTAGGAGGGACGAAATGACGCAGTCCGTTCCGGCGCGCGCCGGGCCCGCGGGTGGATTGAAGCAGAGGGCCTTGGTGTAGCCGGGGCATCCTGCCCCGGTCTGGGGAAACTTTACCCTAGCCGGCGGAGCCATTCCCTCCCTGCCCGGCCCGCGGCGCCTCAGCGTGATCCGGGCCGCTTGAGCGGCACTTGACCCGTGACCTCGGTCCTAACCCGGCCTAGGGCATCGGGCGGGCGGGAAACGGCGGTGCCGGTGCGCTGACCCTGGGAGTCACGGAACACGGTGGTGGTGCGGCCGAGGGCGTCGGGCCGGGCTGGGGCGACGCCGGTGCCGGTGGTGCGCCCAGTCGCGTCGCGGAAGGTGGTCTGCACCCGCCCGAGCGCGTCGGGGGTGGCGGTCGTCTCGGCGGTGCCGATCCGCTTCCCGGAGGCGTCGACGATCACGCTTTTCACCCGGCCGAGGGCGTCCGGCTGCGCGCGGGTCTCGACCGTGCCCACCTTGCGGCCCTGCGGGTCCCGCACCTCACTGCGGACGCGCCCGAGGGCATCCGGCCGGGCGGGGGTGGTGACCGTCAGCTTGCCCGCATCCGCGGCCGCCAGGGTCAAGGGGAGCAGGAGGGGGAGGAGGATTCTCATCGGGGTGGGCTGGGACCGGGAGCGCGAGGAGTAGGAGGGTGCCAGGGATGCCGTGGGGGCGCAAGCGCGCGGCGGCTCGTCGTGACTGACCGGCCTCGTCACGCGATGAACGCGCCGCTTTTCACTCGTTCCCGGCGGAGGTGTGGACTACGGCTGACCCTATGGATGGTCTTTCCTTGCTGTTGGGCATCGCGGGCGGGGGCGCGCTGGGGGCGGCCGGCGCGGCCGTGTTCTTCCTGCTCAAGGCCCGCGCCGCGACGCAGGCCCTCGCCGCGGCGCAGGCCGCCCAGCAGGAACTGCAGTCGCTCCGCGCCGAGGTGACCACGCTCCGCACAGACCTCCGCACCGCCGAGCAGGGTGCGGTTGCCGCGCAGAAGGAACGCGACGCCGCCCGGGAACAGGTCTCCCTCCTGGGCAAGGCAGGCGACGCCGAGCGGGCCCGCGGCGAGCAGACCGGCCGCGAGCTCGCCGCGGTGCAAAAGCAGCTGGGGCAGGCGACGACCCAAATGGCCGAGCGGGAGACCGCGATGGCGAACGTGCTGGCCGAGCGGGAGAAATCCATCGCCGACTTGAAGGCCGCCATCGAGCAGTCCAAGACCGCGCTCACCGACACGTTCAAGGCCACCGGCGGCGACCTCCTCCGGCAGAGCGCGCAGGCGCTGCTCGAGCAGGCCAAGGAGCACTTCGCGAGCCAGCATTCCCTCTCCCAGCAGGAGCTGGAGTCGCGGCGGAAGCAGATCGACGCGACGCTCACCCCGCTCAAGGAACAACTGGAGAAGAATGAGCGCCTGGTCCGGGAACTCGGCGAACGGCGCGAAGGCGACGCCAAGACCTTGGGCGAGCAGCTGAAGCAGATCTCCGACCTGCAGCAACGGGCGTCCCTCGCCGCCCAGACCCTTTCCAGCGCCCTGCGGGACAACCGGCAGCGTGGCCGCTGGGGCGAGGTCTCGCTCCGCAACATCGCCGAAATGGCCGGCCTGGTCGACAACGTCGATTTCAGCGAGCAGGCCAGCGTGCAGGGGGACGAGGGGGAGCGGCTCCGGCCCGATATGACCGTGCGGCTGCCCGGCGGCCGCTTCGTCCCGATCGACGCGAAGGTCCCGCTGAGCGCCTACCTCGATTCCCTCGACCCTGGGCTGTCCGACGCCGAGCGCGCCGCCCGGCGCACCGCGCACGCCCAAGCGCTGCGCACCCACGTGCGCGGGCTCGCCTCCCGCGAGTACGCCAAGGCCCTTGGCGGCGGGGTGGAGATCACCGTGCTGTTCGTCCCGCTGGAGAGTGGTCTCATCGCCGCTCTGGAGGAGGATGCCACGGTTTACCAGGAGGCCCTCGACCAGAGGGTGATCATCACCACCGCCTCCACGCTGCTCGCGTTGCTGCGCACCTGCGCGCTGCAGTGGCAGCAGGCCAAGCTCAACGAGAACGCCCGCCGGATCGGCGACAGCGCCCGGGAACTGCTCGGCCGCATCAGCGTCTTCGCCGAGCATCTGGAGAAGGTCGGCAAGGGACTGGAGACGGCCAGCAAGGCCTACAACAGCGCGGTGGGCTCGTTCAATGGGCGCCTGCTGCCCGGGGCGCGCGAAACCGCGGAGCTGGCCGGCGACCGTGAACACGTTCCGGCCGAGCTTGAGCCCGCGGCCACGGTCCTGCGCGAGGCCAACGTGCGGTCGCTGCCCGGCGTCGGCTGAGCGGCGACCGCGGCCGCGGGCGAAGCGGGTCCCGCCAGCAATGGGGCTGGGCGAAGCGGGCAACGACCCGCTGGGGCCTCGTCGTCGCGGTCGCCGGAAGCACGCGATTCAACAATCCGCGGACCGGCCCTTCCGCGTTGCTTCCCGTGTTCTCTAGGGACCGCCGGCGGGCCCTTGGAGGAGGATTGGACCAGAATTGGAGGCAGACTGGGTCAGGGGAGATGAGCCGGGGCCGGTCGCCCTCGACAGTCGCGGGCCCGCCGCTCAGGGGTCGAAGTCGCGCGCCGCGCGCGCCCCGGCCGGCACCTCGACCGTCGTGCGGGCGCGGTCGAGCCCAATGTAGGTGACAGTGATCTCGTGCGTGCCGGCGGGCAGGCCGTTGAGCACGTAGCGTCCGGTCTGGTCGGTCAGCGTGGCGAGGCCGAGGGCTGGCGCTTCCACCCGGGCGCCCTCCAGCAGGTTGCCGGTGGCACTGTTGCTGACCACGCCGGACAAGGTGCCGGTGGGCGCGGCGGCGCGGGCGGCCGCGGGGCCGGCGGGGCCGGCGAGGAGCAGGGCGAAGCCGTGGGCAAGGAGCAGGCGCAGCGAAGCGGTCATCGTGGGGAAGGCGGTTGGGGAGGGCGAACGCGGCGCCGGGGGAGCGGCGGCCGGGTCCTGGGGTGGGGTCAGAGTGGGCGGCCCGCGCCCCGTGTCATCCTGATTTTAAGGCGGCGCTTGAGGGGCGAGTAGGGCCAGTCAACGGGTAGGTTGCCGGAGCCCTGCAGCGGCGCCCGGGCGGGATCAGGAGCCGATTTGGACGCGCCTCGTGTAGGCCTCCAGATCCGCCAAAGTCATCACCTCATCGTTGGCCAGTGCGGAGGCGCCCTTTTCCACCACGCTTTTCAGATCCGTCAGACCCTTCTGGATCAGGTCCCTTCGGCCGATGGATTGCCAATATTCGATCAACAGGAGATGGGCGCGGATTTGTCCCGGCACGAACCGCAACGCCAGCTCCAGGTACCTCACGCCGAAACGCGGTTTCCCCAGTTTGGCATAGGCCAGATGCAGGAAGATGCCGATCTGGGCTTTGCTGTGGTCATCGATCGGGCTCAGGAGCGCCTGGAAGCCGTGATCGATGCAGAATTGGTAGTCCTCCAGCTGGTAATGCGTTTTGCACAGGATGAAGGCGTTCGCCGGGTTCGCGGGTTGTTCCACCTCCTGCCGCTTCATCAACTCGAGATTCCGCCGGGCCTTCCGGGTCGCCATTTCCCCTGACTCATAGCCGCTGTGCTCCAGTTGAATGGAGCCGTTTCCCCGCCGCCGGCCAGCCAGGCTGGCCTCCACGAGCTCGTGGACGATTCCCAGGTAGACGATGCCCGAAAAGTTCCGGAACAGGCGCGTGCTGGTGTGCCGCACCGGGATCCTGCGGCCCTCGCTGGCGACGTGATTGGTGACGACTGCGGGATACCAGTCCGCCTGGTAGCCGTCCTCGATCCGGAACGCGGTGAGCTTCTCATCCGCATCGATCACCAGGATAAAGTCCTGGGTGGCTTGGCTGAGGCAATAGTTCCTCGCTTGGGAGAAGTCATCGCACCACTTGAAGCAACGTAGCCGGATCCGGTCGTCGGCGGCCATCAGGCGCCGGAGGATGGCGAGCGTCTGGTCCGTACTCCCCGTGTCCGTGACGACGATCTCACTCACGTGCGGGGCGACGGACAGGATGCTTTCCTCCAGCGTGTCCTGCGCGTTCCGAACGATGTAACAGGCGGAGATCATCGGCTCAGGGCTTCGTTTGGGGTGGGCGCGGATCCTCGGGAGCACGTGTCGGCGGTGCGTTGAAGACGCAGGTGATTTCAGCCTAGCTTCGTTGCGCGGGGCGGCTGCATTCGGGCTCCAGTGCGCTCCAGTCACACTCCGGTCGGCCAAGGCGACCATTGAAGGAGGATTGGATCAGCACTGGACGCAGACTGGAGGGATGAGGCAGCAGCGTGCACCCAAGGATGAGGAGCGAGCCGATTGGAGCGCAGGTTGCGTTGCGGGCCGGCCGCTCAGGGCCTCCCCACTGCCACCAGTTTCTCCCGGGTGCGGAAATAGAGGGTGCCGCCGGCGAGTGCCGGGGTCGACAGGCAGGTCTCCCCCAGCGCGTTGGTCGCCGCGATGGAGAAGGAGGAGGTCGCTGGGATCACGTGCACGTTGCCCAGCTCACTCGTCACGTACAGGTGCCGGCCGTCGGACACGGGCGAAGCCGTGTAACCCTCGCTCCGCGGGTTCACCCGCTCACTGTAGCGGATCTCCCCGGTGCGCGCGTCGAAGCAGGTGAGCAGGCCGATGTCCGCGCACCCGAAGAGCAGGTCGCCCACGACGATCGGCGTCTGCATATAATTCCCCTTCTTGTCGTGGTTCCAGACGATCGCGGCGCTGGCCGGGTTCGGGGTCCCGGTTTCGTTCGGCGTCAGATCGCCGGTGGCGTCAGCCCGGATCGCGCGCATCGGCCGCAGGCGCCCGTGCGCGCTGGTGAGGTAGATCAGCCCGTGGGCGGCGACCGGCGTGGGCACGGGGATGTCGCCGCCTCCGTCCAGCCGCCACAACTCGCGGCCGGTGGCGAAATCGTACCCGCCGGTGTGGCGCCAGCCGTTCACCGCGATCTGCACCCGGCCGGCGGAGCGTACGACGGTGGGCGTGCTCCAGGTCGGGACGTCCTTGCGGGCCACCCGCCAGAGCTCGCGGCCATCGGTGACATCGAACACGGCGAGAAAGGAGTCCTGCTGCACATCGCATTGCACGATGACCTTGCCGTCGTGGATGATGGGCGAGCTGGCGAAGCCCCATTGGGCGGTCGGCACCTGGAAGTAGCCGGAGTCCATCGGGCCCAGGTCCTTGCGCCAGAGCAGCCGGCCCGTGAGGTCGAAGCAGAACAGGCCCTCGGAGCCGAGGATGGCGACGAGGTGCCGGCCATCCGTCGCCGGGGTGGAGTTGCAGTGCGTGCCCTTCGGGTGACGGCTGACCCGCGGGACCGCCTCGTGCGCGGTCACGTCCCAGACGACCTTTCCGGTGCGGCGATCGAGGGCCAGCAGGCGCCATTGCACCGGATCCTTCTCGGGCACGGACTCGATGCTCCCGTAGAGGCCGACCTTGAGGGCGGCATTCTTCTGGATCGCGGTCGTGACGTAGAGGCGGTCCTCCCAGACGATCGGCGAGGAGTGGGCGAGGCCGGGGACATTGGTCTGCCAGCGGACGTTCTCGCCGGTCGAGACGTTCCAGGTCACGGGGAGGGCGGCGGAGGCATCGACGCCGCTGGCGGCGGGTCCGCGGTATTGGGGCCAGTTCCCGGCGGCGACGGCGAAAGCAGGCAGCACCAACCCGAGGAGGACGGCGGTTTTCATCGGCCGGAGTGCAACCGCGGGGAGCCCGGGCGGCAAGCGCAAGGCCGGACAAGGCGAGGAGCGAGGGGTGGGGAGCGAGGAGCGAGTATTTGGGAGCGGGGGGCGTTTGGGAGGGGGTTAATGGCGGGTTTGGCGGGGTGGGGTGGCGACCTGGCGGGCGAGGTTCTGGCTGGCGTGCTCCAGCAGGGCGGCGAGTTCCCGCACGACGCTGCTTTCCGGGACGAGGTCCGGGCGCGCCGTGTCCGGGTTGAGGGCCAGTCCGTTCAGGTGGCCGGCGGCGGACACGGCGAGCCGGGCGTGGGCCTGCAGGCGCTGCAATTCGTCACGCAGGGCGGCGCGGAGCTGGTCGCGGGTGGGCGTCATCGGGAGGTCTGGGCCGGGGGTGGCGGATCGTCGGCGGGTGAACGGCTCACGACGATGCCGCTCGAGGGAGGGCAAGTGATGCGGACGCGCTTCAGCTGGCGCAGGCGGTCCCAGTAGGGGCCGGTCAGGGCGGCGACCGCAGGATCCTCCGGCGGGTGCGGCGTGGGTTCCGGGGGCGGCGGGCGGTGGAAGGTGACGGTTACGGCACCGGCTTCCTGCGGGGCGGGCTTCTCCAGGTCCATAAACCCGGTGCGGAGCTGTTCCTGCCACAGCGCCTGGAGGGCGTTGGTGGGCGGCGGCGGGTTCTTTCCCGGTTGGGGGGAGGGTGATTCAGGAGTGGGCATCGGGGGAGGGGGCGTGGGCGTTCAGGCGGCGAGGCGCGTGGGGGTGGAGCCGAGGGCCTGCTCGAGTTGCAGGTGGGCGAGGAAGGCGTCGCGGCGCGCGCGGGCGGTGGCGAGGTCCTTGGTGCCGAGGGAGACGGCGACGCGGCGGTCGGCCTTGAAGAGGGGCGACGGGCGCAGGCTGTAGCGGACGAACCACGTGCCGTGGTTCAGGAACAGGTGGTGGCGATCGCCACCCCGGTAGCGGAGGACGGGTTCAGGTGCGGGGGACATAGTGCGGGAGGCCGGAGGCCGGCACGCGCACCACGGGGAAAATCATTTGGGAGGAATCCCCACATCCAGCGCGACGACTCGTCGCGCTGCGGCCACCGCGGCTTTTCCCAAGCTCGGTTGGCAGACCCACGCCTTGGCGGTGAGCCGCGGCGGGGAGTCGTTCGTGATGCGAATGCACGGGAGGAGGGAGGCCGCGGAGGCGGAAGAAGGCAAGGCCGCGCGCGCCCGGGTTATGGCATAAGCCCTGGCCGCGAGCGGGAGTCTGCCGGGCGAAGCCACCGCGGAGGGGGGCGGCGGAGCCAACTCCGGTTCGGCGGGTGGTTCGGTTGTAGCCGGGGAATCCTTCCCCGGACCCGCGGGACGGAGTTGAAGGCCGAGGGTGCCTTGGTTCGAGGATCGAACGAGAATCGAAGGAGAATCGAAGGACAAGCGAAGGAGCCAGGCAGGTGCGGACGGCGGAAAATCGTGTGTCGGCGAGCGGGCTGGCGGGTAGGGGACTCTCATCGCGACCAGCGGGTTCGCCCTCAAGCGCCAGAAACCAAAAGGCCCCGGTAACCGCTTGGTCACCGGGGCCTTAAATTGGGTGCAGGGGCTGGATCCCGCAGGTGCGGGACCAGCGATCCCGCAGGTGCGGGATTATGAGCCGGGAAAACAAAAAGCCCTCTCAAACCGATGTTCGAGAGGGCTTTAAGATTGGGTGCAGGGGCTGGATTTGAACCAGCGACCTTCAGGTTATGAGCCTGACGAGCTACCAGGCTGCTCCACCCTGCAACGGGAGAGGGCGGACCATCCGCAGCGCGCGGGGACGTGTCAACGGCATTCTCGCAATTTCCCCAATTCTCGCTTGCCAGTGCCCGCCGCCCCCCGTCTTCTGGCCGGCTTCCCATCTCGGGAACCAGTCCCACAACCCATAACCAACGATCGCAAGGCGGCCCTCCGGCCGACCTGTGTCTCGCCAGAAACATCAGATCACCATGCACCTGAACGTCACTCCCAAGGACCTGCTCGATGCGGGCGTCCACTTCGGCCACCAGACCAAGCGCTGGAACCCGCGCTCCAAGCCCTTCATCTTTGATCACCGCCAGGGCGTCACGATCATCGATCTCGGCAAGACCCACGAGGCGCTCGTGAAGGCCTGTGACTTCCTTGAGGAGACGGTCGCCAACGGTGGGAACGTGCTCTTTGTTGGCACCAAGCGGCAGGCCAAGGACCTCGTGCGCGAAGCGGCGGCCTCGGTGAATATGCCGGTCTGCGTTGACCGCTGGCTCGGCGGCACGCTCACGAATTACGAGACGGTCAAGCGCTCGATCGCCAAGTTCAAGAAGTACCAGGCGATGGAGACCAGCGGCGAGATGTCCAAGCTGCCCCGCAAGGAGGAGTCCGCGATCAAGCGCGAGATGACCCGGATGCAGAAGAATTTCAGCGGCATCGCCGAGATGGGCGGGCTGCCTTCCGCGATGTTCGTGGTCGACGTGAACCACCACAAGATCGCGGTCGCCGAGGCCTCCCGCTCGGGCATCCCCTGCGTCGGCCTGGTCGACACGAATTCGGATCCGGCGACGGTCTCGCACCCGATCCCGGGCAATGACGACGCCGTGAAGTCGGTCCGCATCATCGTCGAGGCGGTGACGGCGGCCGTGCAGAGCGGCCTGGCGCTGCGCGAGTCGCGGCGGGCCCAGCGGGGCGCCGCGGATCTCCGCGGGGTGACCGCCGGCGTCGAGACGGCCGCGCCCGTGGCGGCTCCCGCCGAGGGTGAGGCCGCCCCGGCCGAGGTGCCCGCCGAGGGTGCGGTGGCGGTCGAGGGTGAGGGCGAGGCCGTGGTCGCCGCCAAGAAGAAGACCGTGCGCGCCAAGCGTCCCGCCGTGAAGGCGGAGTGATCCCGCGAAACCCGGCTTGAACCATCCCGTATGAGCAATCCCCCCGTCACCGCCCGGACCGTGGCCGAGCTTCGCGAGAAGACCGGCGCCGGCCTGCTCGACTGCAAGAAGGCCCTCGATGAAGCGAAGGGCAACCTGGAGGAGGCCATCACCATCCTCCGGAAGAAGGGTGCTGCGTCCGCCGCGAAGAAGGCGGAGCGCGCGACCAAGGAAGGCGTGATCGAGAGTTACATCCACGTCGGCGGCAAGGTCGGCGTCCTGATCGAGGTCAACTGCGAGACGGACTTCGTGGCCCGCAACGACGCGTTCCGCGCGTTCGTGAAGGACCTCTGCCTGCAGATCGCGGCCGCCAGCCCGACCTGCGTGTCGCGCGAGGAGGTGCCGGAGGCCGAGGTGGCCAAGGAGCGTGAGATTGCGGCCTCGCAGGTGCAGGGCAAGCCGCCCGCGGCGGTGCAGAAGATCGTCGAGGGCAAGCTCGACAAGTACTTCGCCACCGTGTGCCTGCTGGACCAGCCGTTCGTGAAGCTGCCGGACAAGACGGTGAAGGAGATGCTGACCGAGCAGATCGCGAAGATCGGCGAGAACATCCAGGTGCGCCGGTTTGTCCGGTACCAGCTGGGTGCCTGAGCCGCAGAGCAGGGTTGTTTTCCCGCCGCCCCCCTCGTCAGAGTGGGGCGGTTTTTTTATGCCCAAGGTCACCCGTCTCCAGATCGTCACCCGCGGCCTCACGAACCGTTGCCCGAATTGTGGGGGCCGGACGCTGTTCCGGCCGGACGCGCGGTTCCGGCTGAATCCGGAGTGTCCGGCGTGCGGGTTCGCGCTGGAGCGGGGGAATGACGAGGGGTTCTTCCTCGGGTCGATGTCGTTGAACTACGGCGTGACGCTGGTGGTGTACCTGCTGCCGCTGGCGTTGCTGGCGTATCACGGCGTATTGTCGCTGCACTTGGCGGCGGTGCTGGCGGGCGTGGGGGCAGTGGGGGTGCCGGTGGTGCTGTACCGGCCGTCGCGGAGCTGGTGGCTGATGAACTACTATTTTTTCCTGCCGCACCATCTGCCGGCGAACGGCGGCACGGGGCGGGCGGGACCGGACGATAACCGTTAGGGAGGGTGTTTTTTGGGCTTCCGTTCGGGGCGGGGGGCCGTAGCGTCCGCGGTTCTGCGCCGGAGAGGTGGCAGAGTGGTCTATCGTACCTGACTCGAAATCAGGCGTGCCCGAAAGGGTACCGTGGGTTCGAATCCCACCCTCTCCGCCAGCCTCCGCCAAGCCTACGGCTGGCAGGCCGACTCAAGCGGCTCACGTTCGTGAGCGGGGAGCGGGTGGAGAACCCTGCGGAGGCTGCGCGCCGTAGGCTCGGCGAAGGCGGGCAAGGAGGGTCGAACATCGGGTGGTAGACGATCCGGGCAAGCGCCTCCGCCAAGCCTACGGCTGGCAGGCCCTGGCCGCCGTAGCCCAGCGGGCGAAGGTGGCCGACTCAAGCGGCTCACGTTCGTGAGCGGGGAGCGGGTGGAGAACCCTGCGGAGGCTGGAGGGGATGAGATCCCACTCGGCCTGATACGTATCACCCCCGGGTTTAGGGTTTCGTTGGCGTTGCGAGGCAAGGTTCACCGGCCCGCGGTCTCCGCGTGCACTACGTTTACCTCCTGCAGAGCGCGGTCGACCGCCGGCGCCATTACATCGGATGCACGGATAACCTTCGCGCGCGCATCGCCCGCCACAACGCGGGCCAGAATTCCTCGACGGCCCGGGGACGGCCTTGGGTCCTCACGGTTTACCTTGCCTTTGCCGACGAAGGATTAGCCCGGGCCTTTGAACGCTACCTGAAGAGCGGTTCGGGCCGAACTTTCGCCGGGAGGCATTTCCGCTGAACCCTCGCACCCTCCCGCCCCTCACCTCGCCGCGTCCGCGGCCGGAGCCTTGATCCGCCAGACAAATAGGCCGGCGGTCAGGAACATGATCAGGCTGTAGGCCACGGCGGGGATGGAGAGAGCTGCGCTCGAAAGCACGTTCAAGGCGATGAAGATGGCGAGGGTGCCGTTGTGGATGCCGATCTCCATCGCGATGGCGATCGCCTGCGGCCGCGGCAGGCGGAGCGCCCGGGGCAGCGTATAGCCCAGTCCGAGGCTCAGCAGATTGAACGCGAGACAAGCGAGACCCACTGCCGCGAAATAACCGGGCAGACGCGCCCACTCCTGGATCACGGCGGCGGCAATCACCCCGCAGAGCACAAGGAGGGAAAACGCGCGTACGGGGCGGTCCATCCGGGCCGCGAAGGCGGGCGCGCGCTGGCGCAGGAGCATCCCGATCAGGACCGGCACCAGGATGATCACCGCCACCTCCACGACCTTGCGCACTGGGGGCGCGATGGGGTTACCGGCCCCGAGGAAGTGGGTGAGCGAGAAGTCGAGGATCAGCGGCAGGCTGACGAGGCAGAGGAGGCTGTTGGTCGCGGTGAGGGTGATGTTCAGGGCGACGTCCCCCTTGGCGAGGTGGCTGTAGATGTTGGCGGTGGGCCCGCCGGGGGAGGCGGCGAGGAGCATTAGGCCGACGGCGAGTTCGGGCGGCAGGCGGAAGGCGTGGGCGAGCAGGAAGGCCACGGCCGGCAGCAGCAGCGTCTGGAGGGCGAGGCCGATGAAGACGGGTTTGGGCATCGCGGCCACGCGCCGGAAATCGGCGAGCGTGAGCCCGAGGCCGAGCCCGAGCATGACCACGGCGAGTGCAAGGGGCAGGAGAACATTGGAGAGCAGAGAAGCTTCCATGGCGGGGTGGGGTGGTCCGGAGGCTGTGGCCTCGAACGTTCAGCGGCAACGTGCAAACGGACCGAGCGTCCGCTCGGAGGCTCAGCGGCCAAAGCTGACCTCGACGGCGTCGGCGAGGTCCTCCAAGGCGGGCAGGATATGCTCAAGACGCGCGACGACCTGGTCCTGCCCGAAATGGCCTTCCTCGGCGTAGCGGATCCAGCCTTCCTCTAGTTGCACTGTGCCCTTGCCGCCCGCATTGCGGAGGGCGAGCAGGCGGGTCCGGATTTCGGGCAGGAGCAGGGCGCCGAAGGTTTCCGGGGTGTTGGTGCGAATGAACCAAGCCGCGTCGAAGGCGACGTCACCGACCGTGATTTCTTTCGCGCCGAAGAGTTCCGCGAGGCGGGTGCCGAGGCCCTGCGGTTGCAGTTCGAACGTCAGGTTTCCCGGGGTCCGGGGCGCGACCCCGGTGGCGACCCAGTGGCGGCGCGATTTGCCGGCGCCGCTGGTATAGCTCCAGAATTTGAGGCGGCGCCCGCGGCGCTCGCCCTCGGCGCGCGGATTGGCGCCGAGCCATTTCCGCTCGTCGCCAACCACGGTGAATCCATGCCGCAAGGCGAGGGCAGCAACCCGGCTGGCGACGCGCCGCTGCTGGGCCTTCCCCCAGACGACGAGCAGGCCGAATAAGGCGAGAAAAAGGGCGAAGACGATCAGGTGATCCATCGGGGTATGGGGTTGCCTTCGTCGGACCCGTGGAGCGCGGCCTCGGCGAGGCAGGTGACCGTGCACCGGGTGGCAGGAAGTGGCGACCAGAATCGGCCTCCTTCGCCCGCTGGGCTACGGCGGCCAGGGCCTGCCAGCCGTAGGCTTGGCGGAGGCGCTTGCCCGGATCGTCTGCCACGCGGTGTTCGACCCTCCTTGCCCGCGTTCGCCGAGCCTACGGCGCGCAGCCGCCGCAGGGTTCTCCACTCTCTCCCTGCTCACGAAAGTTAGCCGCTTGAGTCGGGCTCCCAGCCGTAGGCTTGGCGGAGGCTGGCGGAGAGAGAGGGATTCGAACCCTCGGTAGGGATTTAAACCCCTACAACGCTTTAGCAAAGCGCCGCTTTCGACCACTCAGCCATCTCTCCGGTCAACCAAGCCCGGGAGGCAATCCGCGGGCCGCCAAAGTGCAAGGCCGATTTCCGCCTAGTCCTCGTCGCCCATCCGTTCGAGCTCCTCGCGGCACTCCGCGATCACCCGCAGCCAGATCTCGCGCAGGTCGAAAACGCGGGGCAGGGCCATCTCGCGCCACGCGGCCGCCCGGCCTGCGGCAAGCGCTGGCGCCTGCATCTCCGCGAGCAGGCCGTTCAGCGTCGCGAGGGCGCGCTTGAAGAGCGTCACCGCCAGCGCGTAATCACCGAAATCGAGCGCGTGGATCGCCTCGATCGCCTCCGCCTCGCCCCGGTGCAGGCGCACCAGTAGCCGCACCGCGTTGGCCTGCGGCACGTGGCGCGGATCGGCGGCCAGATCCTCCCACGAGCGGGTCAGACTCAGGTAAAGCGCCCGGGTCGCGATGTAGATCGGGTTCTTGTGGAGGGTGTAAACCTCGTCATCCGCGTCCGCCGGCTCCTCGTTGCCTTCACCGCCCTCCTCGGAGGTCCAGTCCTCGGCGCCCCAGTCCATCCGTTCGGCGACGTGGTCGATGCGGTCCGGGCGTTCGCCGGCCTCGTCGTAAAGGCGGAGGTAACGCATCACGGCGACCTCCTGGCCGCGGAGGTAGCGTTCCCAGTCGAACTCGTTCCAGGCGAGCTCGCCGCGCTCTTCCCAGTGCTCGTCGCCCGTTTCGCCGGAGTCGGAGTTGCTCATCGCTTGATGGGGACCGTCGGCCTCGCGGCGGAGGGATGCAAACCAAAAGGCGTCAAGATTGCGGGTTGAATCCGGGCGGGCGGGTTTTACGGTGGCACGGATGGCGGAGATCCTTCACGAGACGGTGCACTACACGGGCCACGTGCAGGGCGTGGGTTTCCGGCACGCGGTGCTGCAGGTGGCGCGGGAGTTCGAGGTGGCCGGTTACGTGCAGAACCTGGCGGACGGCCGGGTGCGCCTCGAGGCGGAGGGCCGGGCCGGGGCGCTGGAGGAGTTTCTCGCCGCCGTCGGGGAGCGGATGCACGGCCACATCCGGAAGGTGGAACGGTCCGCGGCGCGCCGGGCACCGCAGTTCAGCGGCTTCGTGATCCGTTAAGTGGAGGCGGCCGCTCCAGTCCCGGCGGTGGCGCCCGCGCTGGAGACGCGCGGGCTGGTGAAGGATTTCCCGGTGGGGTTGCGCGAGGTGAAGTTGCGCGCGGTCGATCACCTCGACCTCTCGGTTCCCGCGGGGGTGATCTACGGGCTGCTGGGGCCCAACGGCTCGGGCAAGAGCACGACCATCAAGGCGCTGCTGGGGCTCGTGGCGCCGTCCGCCGGGGAGTGCCGGATCTTCGGCCGGCCGAGCGGGGAGGTCGCCGCGCGGCGGGACGTGGGTTACCTGCCGGAGGCGCCCTACTTTTACCGGCACCTGACCGGGCGGGAGTTGGTGGGCTTTTACGGCCGGATGTGCGGGCTGGGCCGGCGTGAGCTCGCCGAGCGGGTCGAGACGGTGGTGGCGCAGGTGGGGATGACCGGCGCGGCCGACCGCGCGGTGGAGACCTATTCGAAGGGGATGCTGCAACGGATCGGGTTGGCGCAGGCGCTGGTGCACGATCCGCGGCTGCTGATCCTCGATGAGCCCACGGCGGGGGTCGACCCGGTGGGCTCGGCGGCGATGGCGGACCTGATCCGCGGCCTGCGCGATGCGGGCAAGACGGTGCTGCTGACGTCGCATCTGCTGGGCCAGATGGAGGCGCTGTGCGACCGGGTGGCGATCCTGGACCGGGGGCGCCTCGTCGCGGAGGGCACGGTGGCGGAATTGGCGGGCGGCACGGGCCGGCAGCAGCTGGAGGTGGACCGCCTGGATGAGGCGCAGATGACGGAGCTGCGGGCGTGGCTGGCGGTGCGGGGGCGGGGGCTGCACGGCGTGGCGGCGGCAGGGCGGGGTTTGGACGCGGTTTTCCTGGAGCGGGTGGGGCGGGTCAAAGGGGAGGGCAAGGAGCTGTGAAGGGCGCGCCGTTCTCGTTCCTGCGGCTGGGCTTGGTCGCGCAGAACACCCTGCGGGAGGCGGTGCGGCAGCGCCTGTTGCACCTGTTTTTGGGGCTCGCGCTGGCGCTGGTGCTCGGGGCGCGGAGCCTGCGGGATTTCAACTTTGGGGCGCCGGAGCTGAAGTTCATCGCGGACTGCGGGTTTGGCGCGATGACCCTCTTTGGTTCGGCCCTGACCATCGCGGCCACGGCGCAGTTGTTCTTCAGCGAGATCGAGAACCGCACTGCGCTGACCCTGCTGGCGAAGCCGGTGTGGCGGGCGGAGTTCCTGCTGGGCAAGCTGGTGGGCGTGGCCCTGCTCACGGCGCTGTTTTGCGCCCTGTTGACGGGGCTGCTGGCGGCGGTCCTCTGGGTGCGGGAGGGGGAACTGATGGCGCTTGATCCGGAGGGTTTCCGCGGGGGGCGGGCGGTCAGTTACGCGATGGTGGCGCTGGGCGGCTGGCTGCAGTGGCTGCGGCTGGTGGTGCTGGCCGCCTTCACGCTCTTGGTGGCGAGTTTCGCGCGGACGCAGGTCTTCGCGGTCGTCTGCGGCTTCGGGGTGCTCGTCATCTGTCACCTGCAGCATCTGGCGCAGGAGGCCTATACGCGCGCCGGATCGGCGGTGGGGGTCGCGCTGGGTGGACTGTTCGGCGGGATGTTTCCGAACTTCCAGGTGCTGAGTCTGGCGGACTCCCTCGCGGCCGCGGACCTGCCGGCCCCGGGGACGATGGTGCGGTTGACGGCCTACGGGTTGGGGTGGGCCCTGGCGGCAGGGCTGCTGGCGGTCCTGAGTTTCCGGCGCCGTGAAATCTAGGCTCGGGCTCGCGCTGCTGGTTTGCGCCGGACTCGCGCTGGCGGGGCAGGTGCTGGCCCCGTTGGTGGCGGAGCCTTGGCGGCAGCGTCGGGAGCGGGAGCCGGCCCTGCGGCTGGAGCCGGGGGTGGCGGCGGCGGGGCAGGGGGTGACGCTGGCGCTGCTGGGCGGGTTCCGGGCTTTGGTGGCGGATGCGGCGTGGATTCAGATGTACGCGCGCTGGGAGCGCCGGGATTTGGCGGGGACGGAGGCGTTCGCGCGGCTGGTCACGACGGTGGACCCGCGGCCGGTTTACTTCTGGCTGAACGCGGCGCGGATCCTGGCGTATGATTTCCCGGCGTGGCGGATCGAGGCGGCGGGGGGCTACGACGCGGTGCCGGCGGCGGTGCAGCGGGCGGTCAACGAGGCGCAGGCGGCGGCGGCGCTGGAGTTGCTGGGCGCGGCGCGGCAGCGGCATCCCGACAGTGTCGACCTGTGGGTGGAGGAGGCGAATATCCACTTGAACCGGAGGGGGGATCCGCTGGCGGCGGCGGCGGCTTACCGGGAGGCGTGGGCGCGGCCGCGGGCGCCGTTTTACGTGGCGCGGCTGCGGGCGGAGGTGTTGCGGCGGGCGGGCAAGAGGGCGGAGGCCCTCGCGTGGCTGCGGGAGATCCATCCGGCGCTGCCGGAGGCGGATCTGGGCGCCGGCGCGGAACTGGTGCTGCAGCGGATCCGGGAACTGGAGGCGGAGCTGGGGGTTCCAGCCGGGGACGTTTACCGACCGGACCGATGAAAGCGTTGCAGCGCGAGCGAAGACCCTGCCAGATGACCCGAAGCCGCCGATGAAGATCCTGACTCTCCAATTTGCGCTCGTCTTGGTTGTACTCTGGTTTCCGCGAAACGCGCTGCGCGCGGGCGGATCCCTGTGGCGGCGCAAGCGGCGGCGTTCCGGCGGCAGCGAGCGGATCCTCGAGCCGTGGAAGGACCGGGAGCCCGGCGATCCGCGGGTCGTGCCGGCGGTGGAGTTCCGGAAGCCGCGCAACTACCTAGACCTCGTGCGGGCCGGGGCGGGCGGGGTGGCGTTGTGGGGCGGTTTCGAGGTGGCGCCGGCCCTGGCTGCGGATCCTGCCGCGGGCGGGCGGATGGCCCTCGCGGTACTGGGGTTGAAGTGCCTGATCACCCTGCTCGCGGTGGTGATCCAGTCCATCCGCTACGAGAAAGTGAAGGTATCGTTCTTCCCGCCGATCTTCTTCCTGGGCGGGCTGGCGGTGGGCGCGGTGGGCTACCAGGCGGCGGCGTTCGCGTTCATCGGCGTCTGGGTGGTGAACGCGGGCATCGGCAGCGCGCAGGGTTTCCTTTCGGTCTACGCGCTCCTGCTGCTGGGATTCGGCCTGCTGTTCAATGGCTGGCGCAGCATCCCGGCGGCCGCGATGGCGCTGACCGCGTTTTTCCCGGTGCTGCTCAGCCTGATGGTGCGGCGGCCGCTGATGATCTTCACCCGCAAGGGGAGCCGGGAGCAGTGAGCGGCGCCGGCTTGGCCCTCTGGTGGGAGGCCGCCCGGCCGCGGACCTTGCCGGCGGCGTTGGCGCCGGTCGCGGTGGGCTCCGGCCTCGCGGCGCACGAGGGACGCTTCCAGCCCGCGGCCGCGCTGCTGTGCCTCGGGTTCGCCGGACTCGTGCAGGTGGGCACCAATTATGTGAACGACTACGCGGACCACCGGCGGGGGGCGGACACGGCGGAGCGAGTCGGGCCCCGGCGGGCGGTCGCCGCGGGCCTGATCAGTCCGGCCGCGATGCGTCGCGCGGCCGTCCTGACTTTCGTGCTGGCGTTCGCCACCGGTCTGGGGCTCGTCGCGTGGGGCGGTCCGTGGCTGCTGGTGATCGGGGTGGCGAGCATCCTGAGTGGGGCCGCCTACACCAGCGGCCCGTATCCGCTGGCCTACCACGGGCTGGGCGACCTGTTCGTGTTCCTTTTCTTCGGGCTGGTGGCGGTCGGCGGCACGGTCCTGGTCCAGACCGGGGTATGGGGTTGGCCCGCGTTCTGGGCCGGGGTGCCGGTTGGCCTGCTCGCGGCGAATATTCTGGTCGTGAACAATTACCGGGACGTCGAGACCGACGCGAAGGCAGGTAAGCGCACGCTGGTCGTGCGCTGGGGACGGGGGGCCGCGCGGTTCCAGTTCGCGCTTTCCGCGGCGGTGGCCTTGGCGGTGCCGGTGGGCTTTTGGCTCGCCGGATACGGGGCGAGCGTGCTCCTGCCGGTCGTGCTCGCGCCGGTGGCGTTCCTCCACGGACGCCGGCTGGCCCGGGCGAGCGCCCCGGCGGAGCTGATCGCGCTGCTGGGCTCGACCGGGCGGCTGCTCGCCGGGTTCGGAATCCTGTTCGCGGCGGGGTTGGCGGCCTGAACCCGGCCCGCCGGCGGGGGCTCAGCCCACGTGGGCCGCGAGCTTTGCCTTCAGGTTGGCCTTGGAGGTCATGCCGACGATCGTCTCGACCGCCTGACCACCCTTGAAGAGGATCATCGTGGGGATGGCGCGGATGCCGTGCTGGGCGGCCACGGCGTCGTGGTCATCGATGTTCACCTTCCCGATGGCCACCTTGCCCGCCATCTCCGTGGCGAGCTCGTCGAGGATGGGCGCGATCGCCTTGCAGGGGCCGCACCAGGGGGCCCAGAAGTCCACGAGCACGGGCGTGGTGCCCGAGGCGGCGACGGCGGCGGCGAAGGATTCGGTGGTGAGGTGGGCGACTTGGGCGGACATACGTTCAGCGGTTAAGGAAAAGGAGGAGGGTGAAGAGGAGCGAGGCGGCGGCGGCGACCCCGCAGAGGCCGACCAGCCACGAGGGGCAGGCTTCCGGTTCCGCGGCGCGGCCGGCTTGGGCATCGGGGGCGGGATCGCTCACGTCAGCGGGGGCGGGATTTCTCGATGATCTCGCCCAGCTCGCGCGGGTCGACGGTCTCGAGCGGCTTCGCGCGACGCTTTAGCTCCTCGAAGGTCTTGAGCATCGTCTCCGTCATCACCTCGTGGGTTTCCTGCGAGCCGCCGACGAGCGCGAACTTCTCCCCGGTGGTGATGCGTTTGTGGCCGTCCTCGTGGTCGAGTCCCACCCCGAGGATGCCGCTGATCCGGGGGCGCTGGGCGGGACGGGGACGTTGCGGCTTTTTGCTCACGCGGTCACCGTGGGTGGGATCGCGGGGGTTTCAAGCGGCTTTTCGGGCGCGGGATCAGCCGCGGCGATGGACTCCGCCGCGGGCGTGGCGGCGTCGGTCGCGGGATCCTCCGGTTCGGGGGCGAGCGGCGCGGGCGGCTGGTCAGTCACGGGCTCCAGCAGGATGTCGGCGAAGGCCTCGTCTTGGCGGACGCGCACCTTCCGGATGCGGGTGAGCTCGAGCATCGCGAGGAAGGTCGCGACGAGGCGCCGCAGCGTCGTGCCCTCGGGGAACAGCTGCGTGAAGGTGATCGCGCCGCTGGCGGGAAGGCGCCCCAGCAGCCACTCCATCTGGTCGGCCACGGTGACCACCTCGTCGTGGATCTCGCCCACGACCAGCTTCTCGGCGAGGCGGCGGAGGACCGTGTTGAAGGTATTCCAGAGCTCGATGCGGTCGACCTGCCGGAGGCGGCGCTCGGTCTCCGGGCCGCTGGCGGCGGGCACGAGCCGCGGCAGGTTGCCCTGGCGGGTCTCGATGAGGCCGGCGAGGTCCCCGGCCGCGTCCTTGAATTTCCGGTACTGGATGAGCTGGTGAACGAGTTCCCAGCGGGGATCGACCTCCTCGTCCTCCGCATTCGGATCGACCGCGTGCTGGCCCTTGGGGAGCAGGAGACGGCTTTTGATCTCCATCAGGGTGGCGGCCATCACGAAGAATTCCCCGGCCACGTCGAGGTCCAGCCGCTGCATCGCTTGGAGGGCGTCGATGTACTGCCGGGTGACGGACTCGATCGGGATGTCGTAGATATCCAGCTCGTTCTTCCGGATGAGGAAGAGCAGCAGGTCGAGAGGGCCCTCGAAGACCTGGAGCTTGATGCGGTAGTCGGCGTCGGGAACCACGCGGGGATGGTTGGAGCGGGGGGGGCTGCCGCAAGGGAATTCAACCCCGGCGCAGGGCGGCCACGAAAAACCCGTCCGTGTCGTGGCGCGCGGGCCAGACGGTCAGGCCGCCCTCCGCGGGCGCGAAGCCGAAGTCCGCCGCGGGCGGTTTCGGGGTGAAGACGGGATGCTCCTGGAGAAATCCGGCGACGACGGCGGCATTCTCGCTCCGGGCGAGTGAGCAGGTGGCGTAGACGAGCAGTCCGCCGGGCTGGACCAGCGGGGCGAGCTGGCGGAGGAGCGCCGCTTGCCGGGCGGCGGCGCGGGCGAGGTGCTCGGGGCGGGTGACCCACTTTAGGTGCGGGGCGCGGCGCCACGTGCCGGTGCCGCTGCAGGGGGCATCCACGAGCACCCCGTCGTAGGCGGTGCGGGAGGGGCGGGTCGTGATGCGAACGTTCGCGAGGCCGGCGCGGGTGGCGCGCTCGCGCAACTCGGCCAGGGCCGCGGGGCGGAGGTCCGTCGCCTCGACCGATCCGGTGGGGCCGAGCAGGCGGGCGAGTTGGAGGGACTTGCCGCCGGCGCCCGCGCAGGCGTCGAGCCAGTGGCCGCCGGGTGCGAGACCGGTGCTCGCGAGCAGGAGTTGGGAACCGAGGTCCTGTACCTCGAGCTGGCCGGTGCGCCAGGCCTCGGTCGTGGTCAGGTCCGCCTCCGCCTCGAGCCGGAGGGCATCGGGGAGGATGGGGGAAGGGGAGAACGGCCAGCCGCGGGCGCGGAGTTCAGCGTGGACGGTGGCCGGGTCGGCGGTCTGCAGGCGCAGCCAGAGCGGCGCGCGGCGGGCTTGGGCGGCGGCCTCTTCCATCGTGAACAGGGCGGGCGCCTCGGGGCGGAACCAGGCGGGCAGCAGTTCACTGGGATCCCCGGCGGGTGGTTCGCCGGTGGCCCAGGCGGCGCGGAAGGTGGTGGTGGCGGGGGTCGCGGCGGAGAGCCAGGCGGCGCGGCGCAGTGCCTCGTTGGGGTCCGTCGCGAGGCAGGGCTCGATCCAAGGCAGGTGGCGGAGCGTGGTGTAGATCAGTTCGCGGTAGAGGCGGCGGTCGCGGGAGCCGCAGCCGGGGCGGGCGGCAAGGAGGCGCTGGAGGCGCGCGGGCAGGGCGAAGTCGCCCCGCCAGTGCGGCTGAAGGGCACGGGCGAGCTCGAGGTAGACCCGGCCCTGGCTGGCGGCGATGCCCACGGCGCTCAGAAGCGCAGGGCGTCGACGCGGAGGTCGAAGCCGAAGCTGCTCTCGCGTTTGCGGCCCGAGTAGACGCTCACGGAGCTGGTGACGAGCCAGGTGCCGGCCACGGCGAAGGCGAGACCGTAGGTCTGCTCGTTGAAGCGGCGGCGGCGGGCGTCGTACTGGAGCCGGGTGATGAACTCGAGCCCCTCGCGCAGGCGGGCGCGCCCGTCGACCGCATAGTCCTCCAGTTCCCGGCGCAGGAAGTTGTTGCCCCAGCGGAGGGACCAGCGGTCGCCCTCGCGCAGCGTGATCCCGGTGTTGAACTCGCGCAGGCCGTCCCCGCGGGCGGACCAGACCTGGAGCGCGTCGAGTTCCAGCCAGGGGGCCGGGCGGGTGGAGAGTTCCGTGTGGACGGCGGCGAAGCGGCCCTCCGGGGGGCGCGGGCCCACCGCGAGGTCGCCGGCCAGGTCGAGGCGCAGGAGCTCGCGGACGCCCTCGGCGGGGTCGCGGGTCTGGAGAAGATTACCGAGGCCCAGGCGAAACGTGCGGGTGGCGCGCAGGTCGTCGAGGTGGCGGGTCTCGCCGAGCCCGAGGGGCGGCAGGTAGGTGCTGAAGGCCTGCCGGTCGATGCGGGGAATGAGGCCGCGCCCGCGGTCGGCGCCGGGGAAGTGGCGGTAGGAGAGGCGTGGCGTGAGCAGGTGGCGAAGACCGTCGATCTTCCAGACGGGATCGCGGACGTCGAAGGTGCCGCTCAGGCGCAGGGCGGCATCGAAGCCGGCCTCGCCGAGCAGGCGCAGCTGGTTGCCCGGCCGGTCCTCGCCGCGACGGAGGTTGGTGTAGTGGGTGAGCCGGCCGCCGACGACCGGCGTAAAGGAGAACCACGGGGTGGGGGCCCAGGGCCGGGAGAGGCCGTAGTAGGCGTCGAGGCGGTCGGCCGCGAGGCGCGGGCCGCCGCCCGGGGGATCCTCGCGGAGGCGCGCGTAGGAGGCCTCGCCGCGCTGCCACACGCCAAGGGCGAGGGGAGTGGGGAGGGCGTCGAAGCGGAGTTCCGGCAGGCGCTCCTGCACCGCGTGGAACCGGTTGGGCTGCAGCCGCGTGAGGAACGTGAGGAAGGAGTTGGGGCCCGGGTGCGCGATCTCGACGAAGGAGTCGGGCACCTGCACGGGAAAGAAGGCGCGCGGCCGGAAGTCGCGGAGCACCTCGGAGTCGGACCACCAGTTCAACTGGGCGGCGATGGTCGTGCCATTGGGGATACGCTGCCGGTGTTCCCACGCGAGGAGGCCGCGGTCGGCGTGGATGGGGCGGCCGAGGAGATCCGTCTCCCGGTCCCCGTGGTCCCGGATGTAGCCCGAGCGGAGGCTGCCGTTCCAGCGGTCGTCCGGGGATGGGTCGGCGTACCGGGCGGCCGGTCCGATCATCACCCCGCGGGAGGTGTAGAGCCCGAGTTCGCCGCCAAGCCCGAGGCCGGGCCGGACCGGGAGGAGGGCGCGGGCCTCGCCGAAGAGGCCGAGCGATCGGCGGAAGCCGCCCCCGAGGCCGAGCGAGAGGGGCAGGGGCTGGTCGAAGTCGTGGCGGGCACCGCGCAGCGCGAACGGGCGGAAGTCACCCACACCGAGGGCCGCGCCGGCGGTGCGGATTCCCTTGCCGGGCAACACCACGAGTTCGGCCGCGGTGAGGGTGGGTTGCCAGGGACCGGGCTCGCCGAGGGAGACCTGGGCGCCGCGGAGGGTGACCTCGGCGCGGGTGCCCGCGGCCTCCGCGGCGGTGGCGAAGTACGGCGGCGAGCCGAGGCGGACCTGGCGGGCCTCGAAGCGGCCATCGCGGCGGCGGAGGGTCAACTCCTCGGCCAGCAGGCGGGCGCCGGTCAACGTCAGCACCACGCGGCCGCGGGCGTGGAAGGTGTCGGTCGCGCCCTCGAGGCGGATCTCGTCGGCCGCGAGGCGGAAGCCGTCGCCGGTGACGCGGGCGTTGCCGCGGTAGACGAGGTTGCCGCCGGTGCTGAGGCCGAGGTCGAGCGTGTCGCCGGAGAGCTCGACGGGGGGTGGCGTCGCGGCCGGCGCGGCGGGGGCGGCGCAAAGCAGGGCGAGGAGGAGCGGCAGGCGGCGAGGCACGGGCGGAGGAAACGGGCGCGGGGGCGGCGGGGCAAGCCCGTGCCGGGCGCGTCACGTGGGCTCGCGTCCGGGTGGCGCGGCCATCACAGTCGCGGGGTGATCCTGGACATTACCGAGCTTTCCGCGCTCCTCGAGGCGCGCCACGCGGCGCCGCACGGCGTGTTGGGGATGCATCCGCACGCGCGCGGCCGTGTCCGCGGGGTGGTGGTGCGGGCGTTCCTGCGGGATGCGGAGACGTGCGAGCTGGTCGAGGTTGACGCGCGGCCCGCCCGGTCGCACCCGATGGCGCGGGTGGCGGCGGAGGGGTTGTTCGAGGTGTTCCTGCCGCGGCGGGCCGGGGTTTTCCGCTACCAGTTGCGGGTGCGGCGCCACAACGGCGAGCTGCGCCAGTTCTCGGACCCCTACTCCTTCCTGCCCACCCTCGATGCGCAGGACCTTTACCTGTTCAACGAGGGCAATGAGCACCGGGCCTTCGACAAGCTGGGGGCGCATCCGCGCTCGCCCAACGGCGTCCCGGGGGTGGCGTTCGCGGTGTGGGCGCCCGCGGCGGCGCGGGTGTCCGTCGTGGGGACCTTCAACGGCTGGGATGGCCGCTACCACCCGATGCGGCCGCTGGGTTCCTCGGGCGTGTGGGAACTGTTCATCCCGGGGCTGGAGGAGGGTGAACTTTACAAGTTCGAGGTCCGCGACCAGCGCGGCCACGTGCGCCTGAAGACCGACCCCTACGGTACGCGGTTCGAGGGTCCGCCGAACAACGCGGCGATCGTCTGCGATCCGCGGCGGCACCGCTGGGGGGACGACGCGTGGATGGCGCGCCGGCGCGCGCAGGCCGGGCGGCTCGACCGGCCGCTCTCTATCTACGAGGTGCACCTCGGGTCCTGGAAACGCCGCCCGGAGGACGCGGACCGGCCGCTGACCTACCGGGAGCTGGCCCCCCAGCTCGCGGACCACGCGCTGGCGATGGGCTTCACCCACGTCGAGCTGATGCCCCTGGCGGAGCACCCTTTCGAGGGCTCGTGGGGCTACCAGGTGACGGGCTTCTTCGCACCCACCCATCGGTTCGGGCCGCCGGAGGACTTCGCGTGGTTCGTCGACCACCTCCACCAGCGCGGCCTCGGCGTGATTTTGGACTGGGTGCCGGCGCATTTCCCGCGCGACAGCTTCGCGCTGGCCGAGTTTGACGGCACCCACCTGTACGAGCACGCCGACCCGCGGCAGGGGGCGCATATGGATTGGGGCACGCTGATCTTCAATTTCGGGCGCAACGAGGTCCGCTGCTTCCTGATCGCGAACGCCCTCGCCTGGCTCGAGCGCTACCACCTCGACGGCCTGCGCGTGGACGCGGTGGCCTCGATGCTGTACCTCGATTACTCGCGGCGCGAGGGCGAGTGGATCCCCAACCGCCACGGCGGGCGGGAGAACCTGGAGGCGATCGATTTCCTGCGGCGGGTGAACGACGCCGTGCACCACTACCATCCGGGCGTGCTGATGATCGCGGAGGAGAGCACCTCCTTCCCCGGGGTGAGCCGGCCCACGGCGCAGGGCGGGCTGGGTTTCGACTACAAGTGGAATATGGGGCTGATGCACGACACCCTGCGCTATTTCGGCAAGGAGCCCGTCGTCCGGCGTCACCATCACTCGGACCTGACCTTCGGGATGCTCTACCAGTACGCGGAGAACTTCATCACCGTGTACTCCCACGACGAGGTGGTGCACGGCAAGGGCTCGATGCTCCTCAAGATGGGCGCGTGGCACATCGCGGAAAAGGCGGCGCACCTCCGGGCGCTGTACGCGCACGCCTGGATGTGGCCGGGGAAAAAACTGCTCTTTATGGGCAGTGAGTTCGCGCAGTCGCGCGAATGGGCCCACGACCGGAGCCTTGACTGGCACCTCTGCCAGTACCTCGACCACGAGGGCGTGCGGCGACTGGTCCGTGACCTCAACCGGCTGCACACCGGGGACCCCGCGCTGGGCGAGCACGACCTCGATCCCCGCGGGTTCCGCTGGCTCAATTGCGACGCCGCGGACGCGAACGTCCTGGCCTTCCTGCGGAGCGATGCCGCCGAGGAATCCCTCTACGCGGTGGTGGGCCACTTCGGGGGCGTCCGGCGCGAGCACCGCGTGGGCGTGCCCCGCCGGGGCCATTGGCGGGAGGTGTTGAACACCAACAGCGAGCACTACGGCGGGACCGGTCTCGGCAACGAGGGCGGGCGCACCGCGGAGGAAGTCCCGTGGGACGGCTGCGGCCAGTCGCTGCGGGTGACGCTTCCGCCGCTCACGGTCTGCGTGTTCCACTGGCGGGCCGAGCAGGCCGCCGGTCCCGCACGCTGAGCCCGCGTGCCCGGGCGGTGGCGCTAGTCGCGCTCGAGCGGGCCGCCGGCCTGGCGCCAGCCGGCGAGGCCGGCCTTGAAGTGGCGGACGTTGGTGTAGCCGAGCGCGGCGGCGGCGCTCGCGGCGGCGCGCCACGACGGGCAGGCCTCGCTGCCGCAGTAGGCCACGATGAGCGCGCCCTTGTCCGCGGGGAGGAGCCGGGCGAGGTCCGCCTTGCGGGCCGCGTAGTCGATCGCGCCGGGGAGCCGGCCGCCGCGGAAGGAGGAGGAGCCGTTGGCGTCGATCAGGGTGACCGGGCCGGCGGCCAGCGCCTGCACGAGGTCCTCGCGGGCGATGACGGGGAATTTCTCCGCGGCGAAGGCGGCGACGGGTCCGAGTAGCAGGGCGAGCAGGAGGGCGAGGGGGCGCATCAGGGGAA
>VHCY01000020.1 GCA_016871595.1 Verrucomicrobiota bacterium | reverse complement strand
AGGGCACCGTCACCAAGATCACCTCCTTCGGCGCCTTCGTGGAGCTCAAGGACGGTATCGACGGCCTGGTGCACATCTCGCAGATCAGCGAGGAGCGTATCGACAAGGTGAAGGACGTCCTCAAGCCCGGCCAGGAGGTCACCGCCCGCGTGGTCAAGATCGACCGTGAGGAGCGTCGCCTCGGCCTCTCCATCAAGGCGGCCAACTACTCGGACGCGGAGCTGGCGGCGGAGACCACGGCCTACGAGGCCCTCAACCGCAGCGCCTCGAACGATATGATGAACCTCGGCGACATCCTCGACGAGGCCCGCAAGAAGGAGTGACGGCCCCCCGGCCTGCTGCTGCCCGGCCGCCCGCCTTCGCGGGCGGCCTTTTTTTGCGCCTCAATTGCGGCCCGCGGCGGGGGCGTCCGGGGGCGTCCGGCCCGCGGCGCGCTCGGCGTCGGCCAGCCGCTGGATGTGGCCGGTGAAGTCCGGGTCTTCCCCGGGCAGCAACTGGGGCAGGGCCTCGCGGAACTCCGCCCGCCGCAGCCACTCGCGCATATAGTCCTCCCACGATTGCCAGAGACGGGCGGTCTGCTTGTCCATCTTCTCCTCGTAGACGAGGAGGTAGGCGCGCTCAAAGAGGGAGACCAGAATGCCGAAGATGACGAAGCGGCGTTCCTTCTGCTCCGGGGAGAGCTCGTGGGTCGAGACCTCGCGCTGCAGCAGGTGCAGGTCCGAGTTCTCCAGCACCAGCTTGAGGAATTCCCGGTACTCGTCGGAAAGGCGCTGGAAGATCTCCTCCTGGTCATTCTGCCGCTCCCGGCGCTGCTCGTAGACGAACACCAGGATGGCCAGCGGCAGGCCGATCACGGTCACCAGATAGCTCAGCAGCTCCCAGGTCTGCAGCAGGTCCATGGCGGGAGGCGGACGCCCGGCCGCGGGAAGGCGAGCCCCCGGGCTCGCGGCTTGCCACCCGGGGGGCGCGCCGGTTCAGATGCCGCGATGAAGCGCCGCCAGCTCCGCGGCTTCGACCTCAAGCAGATCCAGGACGTGGCGCACCTCCTCGGCGTGGACGAGGTGGGGCGGGGCGCGTTCGCGGGCCCGGTGGTCGCGGCGGCGGTCGGCGTGACGCGGGAGTTCCTCGAGGGCCGCTGGGCCATCGGCCGGGGCGGGCGGGTCAACGACTCCAAGCTGCTCACGGCGGCCGAGCGCGAGGAGCTCTGGACGGAGTTTTCCGCGCTGGCGGCCGAGGGGGCCATCGTGCTCCGGCTGGGCGTGGCCTCGGTGGAGGAGATCGCCCAGCACAACATCCTCGGCGCCACCAAGCTCGCGATGCGCCGGGCGCTCGAGGCCTGGCAGCCGCCCGAGGCCTTCGCGGCGGACCGCGATGAGCCCGACCTGTTCTCCAGCTTCGAGGAGCGGCGCTCCTTCGCGCCCCCGGTCTCGGCCCGGATCCTCATCGACGGCCTGCGCCTGCGCGGCTTCCCGTATCCCCACGTCGCCTTCGTGCGCGGGGACGCGCGGTCCCTTTGCATCGCAATGGCCTCCGTGGCCGCGAAGGTTACCCGCGACCGTTTGATGGTGGAGCTGGACGGCCGCCATCCCGGCTACGGGTTCGCCCAACACAAGGGCTACGGCACCGAGCAGCACCGGGAGGCGGTCCTGCGGCTGGGCCGGTGTCCGGAGCACCGGGAGGCGTTCCTGCGGAAGCTGCTCGCGGAACGTTCCGATCCCGCGCAGATGAGTTTCCTCGAACCGGACGTCTGAGCCTTCCCGCCGCGCATTATGGCCGTCAAGAAACACTCCTCGCTCGATCGCGTCCTCGGCCGGCTCGACACGCTCGATTCGATCAACCTCGCCAACCTGGTGCAGCGCCTCGCCCGCGAGCGCGCGGTCTTCGAGGAGATCTTCAACACGCTGCAGGAGGGCATCCTGGTCATCCGCGATGACGGGGCGATCGAGTACGCCAACGCCGCGGCGGAGCGGCTGGTGGGGCAGGGGGGCCAGGAGGTCACGGGCCAGACCCTCTGGCGGCTGGTGCCCGGGTTGCGCAGCTCGCTTGGGGCGGCCTTCGAGCCGGGCGGGGACGACTCCGCCGCGCCGGTCGCCTCGCGCGAGTTCGAGCTGACCTATCCCGAGCCCAGGGTGGTCCGCCTCTATATGGTTCCCTTCCGCGGGGCGGGGGCCCGGGCGGCGCGCCGGTTCGCGGTCATCCTCACCGACGTCACCAAGGAGCGGGCGACGACCGAGGAACGGATCGAGAACGAGCGCACCTCCTCGATCCTGCTCCTCGCGGCGGGGGTCGCGCACGAGCTGGGCAACCCGCTGAATTCCTTGACGATCCACCTGCAGTTGCTGGAGCGCCGGATCCGCAAGCTGGAGGACACCCGGGGGAAGGACCGCGAGGCGCTCACGGAGTCCCTCGCGGTGTGCCGCTCCGAGGTGGGGCGGTTGGACGGCATCATCAGCAATTTCCTGGAGGCGATCCGCCCGCGCCCGCCGGACCTCGCGGAAACCGATCTCGCGGAGATCCTGGCCGAGGTGCTGCGCTTCCAGCACCGGGAACTGGCCGACCGGGGCATCGCGGTGGAGGTCGAGGCGGCCGGCCTGCCGCTCGTCCTCGCGGACCGGAACCAGATCAAGCAGGTGATCTTCAACGTGACCAAGAACGCGGCCGAGGCGATGCAGCCGGGCGGGCGCCTGCGCATCCGGGCGCGGACCGACGACGACCACGTCCTGCTTGTCTTCGCGGACAGCGGTAGCGGCATCAAGCCGGAGGACCTCGTGCGGCTGTTCGAGCCCTACCACACCACCAAGCCGGGCGGGAACGGGTTGGGCCTGATGATCGCGCAACGGATTATGCGCGATCACGGCGGCCAGATCGGGATCGAGAGCCAGGAGGGGCGGGGCACCAGCGTGACCCTGCAGTTCCCCCGGAAGGACCGGCGGGTCCGGATGCTGGGCGCCTGATCAGCGCTTCAGCTGCTCGAAATCCTGGCGGAGCGAGCGGGCGAGCACGTTCTTTACCACCACGACCTGCTTCTCCTTGCGCCCGCCGCTGCGCAGCGCGAGCACCAGGGGAATCTCGTCGCTGGTGACCCCGAGTTGCGAGATCATCGGTTCGAGGACGCCACTCGCCCCCGGCGCGATCGTCAGCTTGGGCGGGCGGACCGCGAAGTTCCCCAGGTCGGAATTGACGTCCGTGACCTCGATTTCCAAGGGGGCATCGCCCCGGTTCTCGAAGGCGACCTTCAGGGTCACGGGGGGCATCGGGCTCCCGGCCGCCCGGCGGGCGCGGGCTTGGCGGATGTAATCCTGCATCGCCTCCTTCTGCTCCTCCTCGGAGTCGCCGGCTCCGCCGAGATAGTAGACTTCGCTGAAGGCGCCGGCATCGTCCCGGCGGCGGCGGCCGGGTTCGTCGAACGCGCCTTCGGGGGCGCCGGGCCGGCCCCGCGGGGTGCGCACGCCGCGGTCGAAGCCGCGGCTCACCGTGGCGACGGCGGCGAGTTTGCCGTCCAGAAAGGCGGTCTCGCCGCGCATCGCCACCGGGCGTTCCGCGGTCCCGCCGCGGGCGGCCTCCTCCAGCATCAGGTCCCGGGGGGCGGGACCGGAGCCGCAGGCGGCGAGCAGGAGGGTGGCGCAACCAAGGAGCAGGGGGCGGGAAGGGAATCGGTGCGGCATAAGGAACGCGGGTTGACGGAGGCGAAGGAATCGGGGGATGGCAAGGTTGCGCCTTGCCTGTGCGCATCTTTCCGGCGATTCCGGCGTCTGGCTGCGGGCAGGTATGCAGCTCGCATGGATCCATCCTCATCCGCGGCACTGGTCGATTTGGTGCGTCAGGCCCAGCGGGGCGACGAATCGGCGCAGCGTGAGCTCATCATGGCCTATCAGCACCGGGTGGCGGGCTTCGTCTTCGCGATGACCAACCGGAGCGATGTCGTCGAGGACCTCTGCCAGCAGATCTTCATCAAGATGATCCGCGCGGTGGACCGCCTGCAGGCGCCGGCCCAGTTCGAGTCCTGGCTGTTCCGCCTGGCGCGGAACACCTGCATCGACCAGCTGCGGCGGCAGCGGCTCCGGCGGATTTTCCTGCCCTTCGCGGAGGAGCACGAGAACATCCCGGAGCCCCCCGGCGCGGTGGACTCCGAGGAGCTCGACGCCCTCCGGCACGCCCTGGAGCAGCTCCGGCCCCAGGACCGGGCCCTGCTGGCCCTCGTGCAGGAGGGTCGCAGCCACGCGGAGATTTCCGAAATTCTCGGCACGAGTGTTGCCGCCGTAAAGGCGCGGCTCCACCGTGCCCGGGAGCATCTGCGCGAGCACTATCAGACGTGAACACAAACCCTGAGCAAGAGGCCTGGTCCCGTCTCCGCGCCCACGCCGCCTCGCGGCTGGGGGGCGGATTCGCCGAGCGCGTGCTGCGCTCGGCGCACGGTTGCCCCCCGGGGGCCTGGCACCGGCTGCGCGACGCCGCGGCCGATTGCCTGCGCCCGGGCTTCGCTGACCGGGTGCTGGCCGCCGCCCGGGACCGGCTCGAGATCCCCTCGTACGGCAGCCAGCTGGCGCTCAGCGCGCTCACCGCGGCCGCCTGCCTCGCGGCGGTCATCCTTTTCCACCATCACGAGCTGGCGGCGGCGGACGCCCGCAATCTGGCCGAATGGAGCCAGATCGTGGCCGCGGCGCAGGACCTGGACGCGGGAGTGCGATGAACCAGCGCCTGTTCGTCGCCCTCATCACGGTGGCCGTCTTCATCGCCGGCTACGTCGCCCGCTGGGTCACCGAGCCCGGCCCGGCGGTCCCGCCCGCGCCCGTCGCGCTCGCGCAGGAGTTCGCGCGTCCGGCGCCCTCCGCCGGGGAGCGTCGCGGGGAGCGCCAATTGGACCGCGCCCGGCTGGTCGCGGAGATCCACAAGCTGCGGCCGCAGATCGAGGCCTACAGCGCCCGGATGCAGGAGATCGACGCCGAGTTCGACCGCGAATTCGCCCAGTTGCTGCCCCCCACCCAGCGCGAGAAGTACCTCGCCTCCCAGCGCCGCTACGCCGAGCGCGACGCCAAGCGCGCGGCGAAACTTGAGCCGCTCTCCAACGAGGAGATCCAGCGGGAACAGGAGCGCTCCCTCACCTGGGTCTACTTCAAGGTCACGGTGACCCCGCGGTTGGAAATGCTGACCCGCGACTACGGGCTCGATGAGACCCAGCAGGCCGCCGCCCGCTCGCTGCTCACCCTGCGGCGCAGCAAGTTCCTCGCGCTCTTCGATTCCACGCCCCACCTCAGCATCCGGCTCAGCGGCCTTGCCCCGCTCATCGAGCGGGTGGCCGCCCCCGCGCCTCCGCGCTGAGGCACGCTTTGGGGTTGGTGCCGCGCCCCCCGCCGCGCAAGCTGCGGTTATGTCCAAGTCACCCCTCGCCGGCCTCAACCTGCTCCTGCTCGAGGATGACGCCCTGCTGCGGCGGCGCCTGACCGCCTTCTTCGAGCGCGAGCAGGCGGAGGTGACCGCCGTGACCTCGGTGGCGGCGGCCCGGCAGGCGCTGGGCACCCTCGCGTTCGAGGCGGCCCTGATCGACGTGAACCTGCCGGACGGCCGGGGCATCGACCTGCTGCGGGAGAAGGCCTTCCCGCCGACGACCTCCGTGGTCGTGATGACCGCGGAGGGCGGGGTGGCCGGCGCCGTGGAGGCGCTCCAGGCGGGGGCGGCCGACTACCTGGTCAAGCCTTTCGACCCGGCCGAGGTCCCGTTGCGTTTCGCCGCGGCGCGCCGGAGCCGCCAGAGCCGCCGGGTGGAGGAGTTCCGGCGCGGGCAGGAGACGGAGCTGGTCTTCGGCGCGAGCCTCGCCGGTCTCCACGAGCAACTCCTGCGGATCACGGCGGCGGATCGTCGCCTCGGGGAGCACCTGCCGCCGGTCCTGATCGAGGGCGAGACCGGGACGGGCAAGACGGCCGTGGCCCGATGGATCCACCGCCACGGCCCCCGCGCGGAGGCCCCCTTGGTCGAGCTCAACTGTTCCGCGCTGCCGGAGGCGCTCGCGGAGGCGGAGCTGTTCGGTCACGAACGGGGAGCCTTCACGGACGCCAAGGCGGCGCGCATCGGTCTGATGGAGGCCGCGGACGGCGGCAGCCTTTTCTTGGACGAATTGCCCAGCCTCGCCCTGCCGCTGCAGGCGAAGCTGCTCACCGCGCTCGAAGACCGGGCCCTCCGCCGGGTTGGGGCTTCCCGCCCCGTGCCGGTGGACGCGCGCATCATCGCCGCCACCAACGCCGATCTGGGCGACCTGGTCGCGAGCGGCCGTTTTCGCGAGGACTTGCGGCAGCGCCTGGACCTTTTCCGGGTGCGCCTGCCCCCGCTGCGCGAACGCGGCGAGGACATCGTGAACCTTGCGGAGGAACTGCTGCGCCGCGTGGCACGCCGGTATGGCGTCAAGGCAGGCGGTATTCCCGCGGAAGGGCGCCGGCGGTTGCTGGCCCACCGTTGGCCGGGCAACGTGCGGGAGCTGGCGCACGAGATCGAGCGGGCGGTGGTGTTCGGCGGCGAGGCGGGTCTGAGTTTCTCCCACTTGGGCGGTGGGGCGGAACAGGGGGGCGGGTCGGGCGCCCTCGAGGCGCGTTGCTTCACCACGGACTTCGTCTTTCCCGAAACCGGATTCTCCCTCGAACGCGCGATCGATGCGATCGTCCAGCGGGCACTGCGCCAGGCGAGCGGCAACGTCTCCAGGGCTGCCCGCCTGCTCGGCGTTTCCCGGGACGTGGTCCGCTATCGGCTGAAGACCGCCGCAGAGGAACGTGGGGCTGGGGAAAATTCCCCGCCAGAGGGGATCTGAATGGGCCCGGATGACCAATCTGAAGCGCGGAGCTTTTCCGTGGCCGTTTTGTAAAAAAATGGCAGGCAGATACTAATGAATTAAATTCGGGTTGGCACGAGAGCTGCAACAGTGAGACTGGTGAACTTCGGCGGTTTCCTCTCCCTTCGCTGCGGCGCTTTGGCGCTCTGTGCCCTGTTGGGGGTGACGCATTCGGTGCGAGGCGCGGAGGCGGTGGCGGCGCCGGTAAAGGCGTCCTCCGGGGTTCCCGAGATGCAGCGCCTGCTGGAGCAGGTGAAGTCGCAGCGCGACCAGATGATTTCCGCGCACGAATCCCTGGCCCGCGAGTTGCGCGAGGCGGGGGAGGAGCAGCGCAAGGCGATCCTGGAGCGGATGCAGGAGCAGAAGCGCGAGTTCGAGGCCGCGCAGAGTGCGCTCCACAAGCAGATCCGCGAGGAACAGCGCCGGCAGCGGCAGTCGGTGACCGGCAAGCGGTGAATTTTGGCGTAATACTAGCGTAATATCAGTCAAAGGGCGGTTGCCTCCGGGCAACCGCCCTTTTGTCTTCCGGCTCCCGCCGAGTCAGCCCGAGGGCTTGATGTGGAGCGGGCCGCCTTCACCCTCACATTCCCTGCGTTTCCCTCCGATGTCGTTCGCGCGCCTCCTTGCTCCCTGGCTGTTCGCCTGCGCCGGTGCGCTGCTGGCCGGACGGGCGGCCACCAGCCCGCCGGAGCCGCCGCCGCTGCCGGACTGGGGTTGGTCCGCCGCGCTCGAGACGGGCGTCGGCTACCGCGACAACCTCCTGCTGAGTTCCACGGCCGAGGAACGCAGCGGTTTCCTGCACGCCGCGGCCGAACTGCTGCTCCTGCGCGTGCCGGGGCGGGGCCTCGAGGCTTCCTTTTTCCTGCAGACCGAGGGCCGCCGTTTCTGGTCCGGCCGGACCGTGCACCAGGAGGCCTCGGCGTGGCTGCAGGGCGAGCCCGCGTGGCGCCCCGCGCGCGGTTGGAAATGGTCCCTGCCGGTGAGCGCGTATTACGACGACCGGGTGCTGGACGTGTCAGACACCGACGTCGAGCGGCTCATCGCCGAGACGCGGCTGGCGGGGGTGCTGGGCGGTCCGCAGGTCCGCTGGGACTTCGCGGACCGATGGCACGTCGAGACGCAGGTGGCCGGCGACCGGGTGCGCCACGAGGATGGGGTCAACGACGCGGAGGTTATCCGGGGACTGTTCCGGATCGGCTGGCGCCCCGCGCCGGCGTGGGAGGGCAAGGTTTCACTCTGGCAACGCGAGCGGGCCTACGCGCGCCGGGTCCAGTACTCCGCGGCGGGTCGGCCGCTGCTCGGGACGCGGCTCCGGTTCGCCGAGACGGAGGGCGAAATGAGCGTCGCCTTCCGCTGGGGCCCGGGGGAACGCTGGCGGACCACGGGCCGCCTGGGCGGCCGGCGGCTGGGCGATAACGGCTCGGGCTACTTCGGCCACCGCGAGTGGCGATGGGAGCAGCAGCTGGAATGGTCCGATGACCGGTGGAAGATCCGGGCGGAGGCGGGGCTCCGGGGATTGCGCTTCGGCGTCCAGACGGTGGGCCTGGGCATCGCCCCGCCCGCGCGTCGGCGCACGGAACTCTCGGGCTCGCTCCGCGCTGAGCGTCACCTCGCGGGAGATTGGTCGCTGATCGCCTTCTTTTCGCGGGAGCACGTGCGCTCCAACGACCCGCTGGGTGCCTATCGGGTCAACGAAGGCTTGCTAGCCCTGCGCCGCGGCTGGGAGAGGTAAGCCCTCCCCGATGCCCGTCCCCGCTGTCCCGTCGCGCCGCTGGCCCGCCCCGATGCTGGGCGGAGCCCTGCTGACGATCCTGATCTTCGGGGTGGTGGTGGCGCTGGTGGCCGGCCAGATGCGGGTCGGCCTGCGTGAACAGATCCTGCGGCGGGAGGCGGATGCCCTGGCGGCGGTGGCGGCCCTCCAACTGGACACCCGGGCGGCCGAGTATGGTGCACTGCCGTTGGCGGAGGTGCCCGGCGCCCTCCTCGTCACGGTGCTGCAGGCGGCCAGGTACCGGGGCGTGATCGCCGTGCGGGTTTTCGACGGCCGGGGCAACTTGAACGCGGCCGACGGGATTGTCGGTGAACTCCCGCCCCCCGCGGCGGAGGATTGGCGCCGGGTGGTTGCCGGGGAATCGTTCGCCCGGCTCAGCCCGGCCCCGTCCGGCGACGTCCTGCTGGTTCCGCCGGAGGACTCTGGCCAGGTGCTAGAGGCGTGGGTGCCCCTGCGCCGCAGCGGCGCCACGGGCGTCGCGGGCGCGGCCCAGTTCTGGCTGGAGAGCGGCGCGGCCCGCCGCGAGCTCGAGGGGCACGACCGCCGGCTCTGGGTGCAGGCGCTCGCCGGCTGGGGCGCGGGTTCGCTGGTCATCGGGTTGGGACTCGCGTGGGCCTTCCGGCGCCTGACGGTGATGAACGCCCAGCTGCGCGCCCGCTCGGCGGATCTCGAGCGCGCGAACCGCGAGCTGGTCCTCGCGGCTAAGACCTCGGCGCTCGGCACCGTGACCGCCCACCTCATCCACGAGTTGAAGAACCCGCTCGCCGGCCTCGAGCTGTTTGTGGCGGGTCAGGCGGAGGCGGGGCGCGACGAGGATGGCCGGGAGTTGGCGGAGGCCTCGGCCCTGACCCGCCGCCTGCGCACGATGGTGAACGACGTCGTGGCGGTGCTGCGGGATGAACAATCCGCCGGCACGTTTTTTCTCCCGGTCGAGGAGGTCGCGGCGCTCGCGCTGGCGAAGGTCCGCGCGGACGCTGGCGCGCGCGGTGTGTCACTTGAGGCGACCGGTGCGGGCGGGGTCGAGTTGGTGGGCCGTCGCGCCAACCTGGCCGTGCTGGTGTTGCGGAACCTGCTCCAGAACGCGATCGAGGCGCAGCCGGCGGGCGGTTGGGTGCGCGTGGAGACCCGGATGGGGGAGCGGGGGGCCGTGGAATTCCGGGTCTGTGACGGGGGCGTGGGGCTGCCGGAGACCGTGCGCGCCCGGCTCTTCCAGCCGTGCGTGAGCGGCAAACCGGGCGGCAGCGGCCTCGGCCTCGCCCTGAGCCACCAACTGGCGCTGCAGGCCGGGGGCAGCCTGGAGCTGGAGCGCAGTGATGCCGGCGGCACGTGCTTCCGCCTTGTCTTGGCGGGGGAGGCGTGATTCGAGCGGTCCCTGCATCCGGCGCTTTCAGATCACACCTTCCGGGAGGCCTTGAACCGGTTCCCTGCGGCGGCACGGCTGCTGGCCGCGGGCGCCGCCGCGCTCTGCCTCCTGCTCGCCCGCCCGGTCCACGCGCAGGAGGGCTCCCTCGAGTGGATGGTCTCGCTGCAGGGCTACACCTCCTCGTCCCCGGCGCTGAGCGCCGACGGCGGCGCCATCTACCTCGGGGTCTCCACCGCCACCGCCGGGCGGATTGTCGCCGTCACCCCGGCCGGCCGGGTGTTGTGGTCGGTGACGCGCGCGGACTGGGTCGACTCCACCCCGGCGGTGGGACCGGACGGGACCATCTACGTGGGCTCCCACGACGGCCGCCTGTACGCGCTGCAGCCGGCCAACGGCGCGATCCGCTGGTCCTACAACGCGGGCAGCTTCATCTCAAGTTCACCCGCGATCGGCGGCGACGGCACCCTCTACTTCGGCTCCGGCAGCTTTCGCCTCCACGCCGTCGGTCCCGATGGGAGGGAGCGCTGGACCTTTCCGGTGGGCGACTGGATCGAGTCCTCGCCGGCGGTGGCGGTGGATGGCACGGTTTACGTCGGGTGCCGCGATGGTTCCCTGTACGCGGTCAGCCGGGACGGCCGCGAGCGGTGGCGCTTCCGCACGGGCGGGCGGATCGATGGCTCCCCGGCGATCGGGGCCGACGGGACCATCTACATCGGCTCGACGGACCAGCGGATGTACGCCATCGCGCCGGACGGCGTGAAACGCTGGGACTACTTCACCAACGGCGCCATCTTCTCGTCGCCCGTGCTGGAGGCCGACGGCTCCGTCTGCTTCGCCTCGGATGACACCCGCTTCTATTCCCTCGCCGCGGAGGACGGGCGTCTGCGGTGGCGGGTCGACCTGAATTCGAGCAGCGCCTCCACCGCCGCGGTGCGCGGGGATGGCGCCATCATCGTCGCGGCCGACGACGGCGTGGTCCGGGCCTTGCGGCCGTCCGACGGTGGCGTCCTGTGGCGCTACGACACCCGGGCGGCACCGGGGGACTACATCGAGTCCTCGGTGCTGGTCGCGCCGGATGGCGCGCTGTATTTCGGCTCGCTGGACGGCCGGCTGTACAAGCTGCGGGGCAACGGCTCCCCCCTCTCGACGTTCTCGGCGTGGCCCGCCTTCCGGCGGGACGCCGGGCGGACCGGGCGCGCCGCCCACGTGCGGGACGGCGGGGCGCGATTGCTCAATCTCGCGAGCCGCGCCGAGGTGGCCGAGGGCAGCGTGCTGATCGCGGGCTTCGTGGTCGAAGGCCGGGCGCCGCGCGCCTACCTCGTCCGCGGCGCCGGACCCGCGCTCGCGCCATTCGGGGTGACGGGTTTCCTGCCCGATCCGATCCTCACGTTGTACTCCGGCGCGACGCCGCTGCGCACGAACGATGACTGGGGGCAGGCCGAGCCAGGGCCCTCCGTGGTCGACACGGCGGACGCCGTCGGGGCGTTCCCTTTCCCGGTCGCCAGCCGGGATGCGGCGCTCGTGCTCGGGTTGGGGGCCGGACTTTACACCGCGCATCTGCGGGACGCCGGGGGCCGGGGTGGGGTGGCGCTCTTTGAGGCTTACGACGCCTTGGGCGGCGATCCGGGCAACCGCTTGGTCAACCTTTCCCTCCGGGGCCCGGTCGGCCAGGATGAACGCGTGCTGATCCCGGGTTTCGTGTTGGGCGGCGACGCCCCGGCGCGGGTGCTGGTCCGGGCGGCGGGCCCCGCTCTCGCCGCCTTTGGCGTGGTCCAGCCCCTGCAACGTCCGCAGATCGCCATTTATCGGGGCGACCGTCTGTTGCGCCTGAATCGGGGCTGGTCGGATGGCGGCGTCGCTTATGACCTGCGGGTGGCGGCGGAGTCCGCGGGGGCTTTCCCTTGGCCGGAACGCAGTGCGGACGCGGCCCTGCTGCTGCTGCTGGAGCCGGGGCCCTATACCCTTCAGGTTTCGGGCGTGGATGGATCGGTCGGCGAGGCCCTGGCCGAGGTCTACCTGCTGCGCTGAGCGGGCGACTGGCGCTCCGGGGCCATTGCCGCCCGGGGCCCCGCGGTCCGGAAACGTCTTGCCACGGCTGGCTCCCTGCGTGGAGGCTCGGTCTGCTGCGCAGCCAGCGCCGCTTCACTGCCAACGCGCGGGCCCCGGCCCGCTTTTCCCGTTATGGACGCACCCGATTCAAAGGACCAACCGCCTGCCGATTTCAACAAGCTGGACCTGAGCCAATTGCAGGGCTTCAGCTTCGGCACCCAGTGGTCGCAGGAGAAGCCTTCCGCTCCCGAACGCGGTGGCGGCCGGGGGGGCGCGGACGACCGGCGTGACGCGGGCGGGCCGGACCGGCGCGACCGGCGGGGATTCCGGCGAGTTGGCCCCTCGATGGACGCCGGCCCGCGGGAAGGCGGGCGACCGGCGGGCGGCGGTGGTCCGGACGACCGGCGCGGGCCGGGCCCGGGCTTCCGGGATTCCCGCGGGCCGCGGCGCGAGTTCGCGGACCGGGGGCCCCGTGGTGGCGGAGGCGGTTTCGGCGGGCGTCCGATGATGGAGCGTGGGCCCTACGAGAGCCCCTATTTCACGGCGACTTTCTACCCGGAGGATACCAGTTTCGCGACCTTGGCGCAGACGATCCGGAAGTCCTGCCGCACGGTGGAGCTCTTCGAAATCGCCCGCACGGTGGTCGCCAAGAATGACCGCTTCATCGTGGTCCTCGCGCCCCGGGTGGCGGCCGATCAACCCGCCGCTGGCGCTGAGGCGGCCCCCCGTCCCGTAGTGCACGTCTCGGTCCCGGACGGGCTGCCGTTCGAGTCCGACGAGGCGGCCGTAGCCCACGTGCTGGCCCGGCACCTCGCCTCCTTTTTCACGAAGGCCGAGGTTGAGGTGGATCCGCCGAAGGGAAACTTCTTGGTCATCAATCGCTGCGGTCTGACGGGCGAGCTCCTCGGGCCCCCGAATTACCACCGTTACGGCCAGATCCTCCAGCAGCACTACGCGGCCAAGGTTGGCGCCCGGATGCCCTTCGAGGCCTTCAAGAGCCGCATCGAGACGGTCCGCGATCCGGAGATCGTCAAACAGTGGCTCGACCAGATGCGGCGCACGTTGCGTTACACGTGGAAGGTCGCCGCTCCGGCACCCGCCGCGGCCGCGCCGGCCCCTGAGCCGGCCCCCGCGACCGAACCGGCGTCCGCGGAGTCCCCCGCGCCGGAGGCTCCGGCGCCCGCGGCCGAGGCACCCGCCGGGCCCGCCTTCGACACGCTGGAGGACGCCCGCCTGCACCTGCTGACGCAGGCCCGCGATAAGGTGGTGCGCACCGCGGAGTCCGTGCGCTTCAAGGGCCTACTCATCGAGACGCTGCCCCCCGGGGAGATCCGTCGCGCGGTCGAGGGCGCCCTCGAGCGGCAGCGCCGTTTTCCCCTCGACACCGCGAACGCGCTGCGGGGTCGCCTCCGCCGCGAGCACTTCACGATCTTCAAGAAGGGCTCCAAGGGCATCTCCTATGTCTGCGCGGTGAAGCGCCGGTTCCGGGTTCCGGGCCAGACCTTCGCTGACAGCATCGGCTCCCTGATCGCCTTCATCGAGGCCAACCCGATGGTGCGCGCCGGGGAGCTGCCCGGTAAGTTCCTCGGTCTCGCGCCGGTCGCCGCGCCCGCCCCCGTCGAGGGTGGCGAAGCGGCGCCCGCCGGTCCGTCCCCGGAGGACCGCGCCCGCGTGGCCCGCCTGCAGGGCGACCTGCTGTGGTTGGTCCGCGAGGGCTATGTGACCGAGTTCATCGACGGCCGGCTCTTCGCCCCGCCGCCGATGGTCGAGGCGCGCAAGAAGGAGATCGAGGCGGAGGACCACGATCCCGAGAACTTCCCCGAGGTCGCTCCGGTGGCGGCGGCGCCTGCCGAGGGCGAGGCGGCCCCCGCCCAGACTGAGGGCGGCGCTCCGGAGGTGACGGAAGCCGCGCCCTCGGAGTCCGCGCCCCCGGCCGAGGAGACGCCGCCCACGGCTCAGGCCTGAGTGGCCCGCTCCGTCGCGTCCGCGCGGCGGAGCCAGAGGTGGTGGCTCTGATCCGGCTGGATCCGCAGCTCCAGGTGCAGCGCGTCCGGAGGGATCGCTTCGGCGATCCGCTCGGGCCATTCCACCGCGAGAATCCACGGAGGGGAGAGGAACTCGTCGACCAAGAGAGCCTCAAACTCCCGCGCGGAGCCGAGCCGGTAGGCGTCGAGGTGCACCAGGTTCACCGGTCCCCGATGAAGGGTGAACAGGTTGAAGGTTGGGCTGGTCACCGGCGCGGTGATGCCGAGGCCGCGGGCCAGACCTTGCACGAAGGTCGTCTTGCCGACGCCGAGATCCCCGTGCAGCGCCAGCACCGTTCCTGGGGTCAGCGATCGCGCGAATTCCGCCGCGAGCGCGCGCGTGGCGGCCGGGTCGCGGGTCGTGATGCCCTCACGGAGCTGGTCGAAGATGCTCATATCCGGAAGCGGGCAACGCAGCCGGCGCGGTCTGTCCGCCCGGATTCCTGACGAATCTCCCGATGACGGTCAGCGGCAGGGTCGGGAAACGCCGCCGCCACGCCTCTTGCAGGGCGGCAAGATTCGCGCGGGCGCTGATCGCGCAGAGAAGCTCGTAGTCCTCCCCGTCGCTCAACGCGGCCGCGACAGTGCAGCCGCGCCGCCGGGGAACCGCCGTCAGGTCGAGCGCGGCCCGGGTGCCGGGGGGGGTGAGTGCGAACAGGTCCTTCGCCAGCCCGTCGCTCACATCCATCATCGCACGGATCTCGGGCCGTCGCGCGAGCCACCGGCCCTCGGCGAGCCGGGGCGTGAAGCGGTGGTGGTGCCCCGAGGCGAGGCTGCCGCCGAGGCGGCCGGTGACGGCGATCCAGTCGCCGGCGCGCGCGCCTTGCCGTGTGAGTACGCGGGTGCCGTCCGTCTCGCCCAGCAGGGTGAGGGTCGCGATCAGGGCGCCGGGGACCTCCGCGACGTCGCCTCCGACCAGCGCGACCCCGTGGCGCCGGGCGGTGGTGGCGAGCCCGCGGTGGAATTCCCTCAGCCAGCGGACCCGGGTGGAACGATCGAGGCCGAGGGAGACGACGGCGGCCCGAGGCCGGCCGCCCATCGCCGCGATGTCGCTCAGGTTGCGCTTGAGCAGCTTGGCGCCCACGGCCGCCGGCGGCACCGCGGCATCGAAGTGGCGGCCGAGGATCACGGGGTCCACGGTGAGGAGCTGCCGATGCCGGGCCGGTGGCAGCACGGCGCAGTCATCCCCGATGCCCGCGGGGGCGGGGGGGCAGGTGTTGCCCAGCCAGCGCCGGATGGCGGCGATCAGGCCGCCCTCACCGAGGGCGTCGACACGGTCGCGTGGGCCGGTGGCGAAGGGGTGCACGCGACTCAGGGGCCCAGCCCGGCGAAGAGCACGAGCAGCGTGTTCAGGTTGAAGCAGGCGTGCGCCACGACCGCCGTGCCGAGGTGTCCCGTGCGCTCGTAGGCGAGGGAGAAGAACACCGCGAGCACGACCAGCGGCAGCGCGCTGGAGAGACCCTCGAGGGTGGACCAGTTGACGTGCAGCGCCGCGAAGAAGACGGAGGGCAGCAGGAGCGCCGCCCAGCGCGGCCAGCGGGTCCGCAGGTAGCGGAAAACGCCCCCGCGGAAGACCAGCTCCTCGGTGAGCGGGGCGATCAGGACGGCAAGGATCACCATCGCGGCGAGGAGAATGGGCGACTCGATCTCGGTGAGGATGCGGATCAGGTCCTGCCGCGCCGTGGGCAGGCCCGCCGCGCGCAGCGCGAATTCCCAAAGTTGCGCCGTCAGCAGCAATGGCGGCAGAGCGGCGAGGAAGACGGCCACGCCGGAGCGCAGGAGCATCCCGGCGGGCGCGCGCGGGTGTCCCGCGGCGGGTGCCAGCACGCGGTGGTGGAGAAAAACCCCGAGGAGCATCCCGAGCTGCGCCCCCGCGCCGTTGGCGATCGTGGCGGCGTGCCCGGCCAAGCCGGCCTGGCGGGCGGCGAGGCCCGCGAGCGCGGCGATCAGGAAGGTGCCGAGCAGGACGCTCGCCGCGAAGGTGAGGAACCCGGGCCACGGCGCGTCCCAGGCGCGCAGGCGGGGTGGCTCCGCCCGCGCGGCCGGGGAGAGCCCGTGCCGCCAGAGCAACACCAGGCCGGCGGCGACGCACCCCAGCTCGAACACCAGCACCAGCGTCGCGAAGGCGGAAAGCGGGGGCGTCACGGGTCCTCGCGCGCGGCCGGGTCCGCCTCAGGCGGTAATGCGCCCGTCCGTATAGACGACCTTGCCGCCGACGATCGTCGTGCGCACCCGGCCCCGGAGATCGCGGCCCGACCACGGCGAGTTCGAGGACTTGCTCTGGCCGGCCTTGGCGTCGTAGCGCCACTTTTCCTCCGGGTCGAACAGGCAGACATCGGCGGCGGCCCCCTCGGCGAGCGTGCCGGCCGGGAGGTCGACGATGGCGGCGGGGCGGCGGGTCATCAGGTCGACCACGCGGCTGAGCTTGAAGCGCGCCTGGCGCACCAGCACGTCGAGGCAGACGGGCAGGGCCGTCTCGAGGCCCAGGATCCCGTTGGGGGCGTAGTCGAACTCCTTGTCCTTCTCGTAGTCGGTGTGCGGCGCGTGGTCGGTGGCGATGATGTCGAGCGTGCCGTCACGCAGGCCGGCGATGAGCGCCTGCCGGTCCGCCTCGGTGCGCAGGGGCGGGTTCATCTTGAAATGCGTGTCGTAGCCGGCGAGGGCCTCCTCGGTGAGGGCGAGGTGGTGTGGCGTGGCCTCGGCGGTGACGCGTACGCCGCGGGCCTTGGCGCGTCGGATGTGGTCCACCGAGTAGCGCGATGAGATGTGCTGGAGGTGGATGTGGGCGCCGGTTTGCTCGGCGAGGATGATGTTGCGCGCGACGATGATGTCCTCGGCGGCGTGGGGCCAGCCGCGGAGGCCGAGGCGGGTGGAGACCACGCCCTCGTTCATCACCGCACCCTGCGTCATCGAGTAGTCCTGACAGTGGTCCATCACCGGCAGGGAGAACATCCGGGCGTACTCCACCGCCCGGCGCATCAGATCGTTCGATTGCACGCATTCGCCGTCGTCGGTGATCGCGACCACCCCCGCGCGCTTCAGGGAGCCGATGGGCGCGAGGGCCTGGCCCTTCATCCCCACGGTGATGCAGCCGGTGGGGTGGACGCGCACGACCGCGTCGCGCGCGATCACATCCTTCATCAGCTGGATGGTCCCGCTGTTGTCGGCCACCGGGGAGGTGTTCGGCATGCAGACCACGGTGGTGAAGCCGCCGGCGGCCGCGGCGCGGGAGCCGGTGGCGATGGTCTCCTTGTGGGTCTGGCCGGGCTCCCGGAAGTGGACGTGCACGTCGACGAGGCCGGGGCAGGCCACGAGGCCGCGGGCGTCGATCCGGCGGGCGCGTTTCCGCGCGGCGGCGGAGGGCGGGGCCACGATCCGGCCCTGGTCGAGGAAGAGGTCCCCGGGGGCGTCGCGGCGCGACGCGGGATCGATCACCCGGGCGTTTTGGATCCAGAGGGCGGGCATACGTTTCCTAGGCGACGGGGCTGACCTGTTCCGGCTGACCACCGGCGCAGAGGTAGAGGACGGCCATCCGCACGGCGATGCCGTTGGTCACCTGCTCGAGGATCACGCTGCGTTCGCCGTCGGCGAGCTCGCTGTCGATCTCCACCCCGCGGTTGATGGGACCGGGGTGCATGATGATGGCCTTGGGGTTGAGCCACGAGGCGCGGGTCTTGTTCAACCCGAACATCCCCGTGTATTCACCGAGGGAAGGGAAGTGTCCCGCCGCCTGCCGCTCGTGCTGGATGCGCAGCAGCATCACGACCTCCGCGTCCGCGAGGGCGCCCCGGAGGTCGTGGCTCACCTTGACGCCCAGGTGGGTGAACCAGGGCGGCACGAGGGTGGAGGGGCCGACGAGCGTCACGTCCGCGCCGAGCTTGGTCAGGGCGTGGATGTTGGAGCGGGCGACCCGGCTGAAAAGGATGTCCCCGAGGATCACCACCTTGCGGCCCCGCAGGGAGCCGAGGTGCTCCTTCATCGTGAAGGTGTCGAGGAGGCCCTGGGTCGGGTGCTCGTGCGCCCCGTCGCCCGCGTTGATTACGGGGATGTCGAGTAAGCGGGACAGGTAGAGCGGCGATCCCGCGGCGGCGTGGCGGATCACGATCATATCCGCCTGCAGCGCCTGGATGTTCTCGGCCGTGTCGCGCAGCGTCTCGCCCTTCGTGGCGCTGCTGCTGGCGCCGTCGAGCGAGATCACGTCGGCGCTGAGGCGCTTGGCGGCCATCTCGAAAGCCATCCGCGTGCGGGTGCTGGGCTCGAGGAAAAGATTGACGATGGTCTTGCCGCGCAGGGCCGGCACCTTGCGCATATTGCGGCTCAGGGTGCGCTTGAAGGCGGCGGCGGTGGCGTGGATCTGCTCCAGCTCCGTGAGGGTGAGTTCCTCGACGGTGAGCAGGTGGCGGCGTTGCCAGGACATAGGGTGGCGCGGGAATTCAGCGTTTGGACGGCGCGATGCGGATCTCGTCCCGCCGCGGGTCGGCGGGATCGAGGCGGACGGAGACCCGCTGGTCCTCGGCGGCGGGCAACTGCAGCCCGAGGTGATCGGCGGCGAAGGGCAGGCGCCGGCAGCCGCGGTCGACCAGCACCGCGAGCTCGACCGCCTCGGGCCGGCCGTGGTCGAAGATCTCGTTGAGGGCGGCCTTGACCGTCCGGCCGGTGAAGAGCACGTCGTCCACCAGAATCACGGTCGCGCCCTGCACCTCGCCCGGGATGCGGCTGGAGGTGGTCTCCTTCGGGATCGGATGGGAGCCGAAGTCGTCGCGGTGGAAGGCGATGTCGACGATGCCGGCGGTCAGGTGCAGGCGTTCGCCCAGCCGGCGGGCGAGTTCGATCCCGCCGTTGGCGATTCCCAGCAGCAGGAGGCCCCGCGGGTCGGGGTGGCGCGCCGCAATCGCGGCGGCCAGCCTGCCGATCGCGGCCTGGACCTCCGCGGAGCCGATGATCTGGGGAGCGGACACGCCGTGGTTGTGCAGCGCGGCGCAACGCGTGGGAAGGATTTTCTCGCGCGGGCGCCTATCGGGTCTCGATCCACCAAGGCTCAGATAAGTCCTAGCTTCATCTTCCCTTCCTCGGAGATCATCTGCTGGTTCCAGGGTGGTTCCCAAGTGATCCGCACATCGGCCGCGCTCACGCCGGGCACGAGCAGGATCTTCCCCTTGGCATCCTCGGCGATCGCCGGGCCCATCCCGCAGCCGGGCGCGGTAAGGGTCATCGCGACGTCCACGCGGTAGCCGGCCTCGGGCTCGGTCACCTTCACGACCTCCATCGTGTAGACGAGGCCGAGGTCGACGATGTTCACCGGGATCTCCGGGTCGTAGACCTGCCGCAGCTGGGCCCAGATGGCCTCCGGGTCCGGCGCCCCATCCGCGAGGGTGGGGGCGGCCACGGCGGCTGCCGTGACCTGCTCGCCCAGCGCGTCCCCGTCGCGACCATCGATGCGGAACAGGCCGAAATCCGTCTGCACGGTGTAGCTCCCGCCGAGCGTCTGGTGAAGGAACACGCGGGCGTGCTGCGGCAGCGTCTGCTTGTCCCCGGAGGGGATCTGCGTCGCGACGACGTCCCGGGAAAGGGTGCGCTCGCGGTTCATCGGGCGGCCTTCTCCCCGGCGAACTTCGTCTGGATCAGCGTGCGGAGTGCCGCGTGCAGGTCATCCTGGCTGAGGCGGTTGAGCACCTCCTCGAAGAAACCGAAGGTGAGCAGTTCGTCGGCCGCGCGCTTGGGGATGCCGCGGGCCTGCAGGTAGAACTCCTGTTCCGGATCGATGCGGGACGTGGTGGCGCCGTGGGTGCAGCGGACGTCGTTCGCCTGGATCTCGAGCCCGGGCAGGGAGTTGGCGTCCGCCTCGTCGCTTAGCATCAGGTTGCGGTTGCTCTGGTAGGCGTCCGTCTTTTGGGCGTCCGGATCGACGACGATCAGGCCCGAGAAGATGGTCCGCGCCCGCTGCAGCAGGGCGTTCTTGTAGAGGAGATCCGAGCGGGTATTCGGCGCCTGGTGGATCTGCAGGGTGCGCTGGTCGAACTCCTGTTCGTCCCGCGCGACGGTCAGCGACAGCATCTCCGAGTTCGCGCCGGGCGCCTGCAGCTGCGAGTGGGACTCGTGCCGGGCCTGGCGGGCGCCGAGGTGGACGTTGAGCGATTGCACGCCCGCGTCCCGGCGCACCACGGTGGAGTTGGACTGCAGCGCGAGGGCCTGGTGGCTCCAGTCCTGCTTGCCCACGTACGTGATCCGCGCGCCGTGGCCGGCGTACAGGTCGTTGGCGCCGATGGCCAGTTGCCGCTCCGTGTCGTCCTGGGAGCCGAAGTAATCGATGACCGTGACCCGCGCGCCCTCGTCGGCGACGACGAGCGTGTGGGGGAAGACGGCGGCGTGGTCGCCGAGGGCGAAGGAGAAGATGCCGATCGGCAGCTCCACCTCGACCCCGCGGGGCACGTGGACGAAGGCGCCGTCGACGAGGAACGCCTCGTGGAGGGCGGAGAACTTGCCCGAGCCGAGGCGGGCGGGCTGGGCGAGCAGGTGCTCCCGCACCAGGTCACCGTGCTCGCGCAGGGCGTTCTGGAGCGTGTCGACCACCACGCCCCGGCGCCCGAGGTCGGGGGCGAGGATCTCGCGGGAGAAGAGGCGCCCGTTGGCGAAGATGAGACGGGCGGCCTTGCTGATGCCGATGCTGGCGAAGGGCACGGCGCGGGCGGGGGCGGGCGGCGCGAAGCCGTCGAGCGTGAGCCCAGACACGTTGCTGAAACGCCAGGCCTCGTCGGTGCGGACGGGCAACGGCAGGGCGGCGAAACGCTCGAAGGCGGCCCGTTTGCGCGCGAGCCACCACTCGGGGAGCGGGGGCAGCGACGCGAGATGGGCCTCGAAGGCGGCGCGGGTGAAGGCGCCGACGGGCGCGGGCGGGAGAGGGGCAGTCGTGGTGGTCATCGCGGGGCGCGGGTCAGCCGACGCTGCCTTCCATCTCCAGATCGATCAGCCGCTTCAGCTCGACGGAATACTCCATCGGGAACTGGCGGGCGAGGTCGTTGATGAAGCCGTTGACCGCGAGGCTCATCGCCTGGCCCTCGGTGAGGCCGCGCTGCTGCATGTAAAAGATCATATCCTCGCTGACCTTGGAGACGCTGGCCTCGTGCTGGATCGAGTTGCGGTCGCCGCGGACGGTGATGGCGGGGTAGGTGTCGGTGCGGCTGTTGGTGTTGATCAGCAGCGCGTCGCACTCGGTGTTGTTCCGGCAGCCGCGGAGGCGTTTCGGGATGTGCACCTGGCCCCGGTAGGTCGCGCGGCCCTGGCCCACGCTAATGGACTTGGAGACCACGTTGGAGGTGGTCTCGTCCGCGGCGTGGATCATCTTCGCCCCGGTGTCCTGGTGCTGGCCGTCGTTGGCGAGGGCGATGGAGATGACCTCCCCGCGCGCCTTGCGGCCCTTCAGCACGACGCCCGGGTACTTCATCGTGAGCCGGGAGCCGATGTTGCAGTCGATCCACTTGATCTCGGCCTCCTCGTGGGCGAGCCCGCGCTTGGTCACGAGGTTGAACACGTTGTTCGCCCAGTTCTGGACGGTGATGTACTGGATCTTCGCCCCCTTGAGCGCGACCAGCTCGACCACGGCGCTGTGCAGGGTGGCGGTGGAGAACTTGGGCGCGGTGCAGCCCTCCATATAGGTGACCTCGGAACCCTCGTCGGCGATGATCAGGGTGCGCTCGAACTGGCCGAAGTTCTCGGCGTTGATCCGGAAGTAGGCCTGGAGCGGCTGGGCGACCTTCACCCCGGGCGGCACGTAGATGAAGGAGCCGCCGGAGAACACGGCGCTGTTGAGCGCGGAGAACTTGTTGTCCCCCGTCGGGATGACCTTGCCGAACCAGCGGCGGAACAGCTCCGGGTGCTCGCGCAGGCCCTCGGTCGAGTTCACGAAGATGACGCCCTGCTTGGCGACGATCTCCTTGATGTTCGAGTAGGCGGCCTCGGAGTCGAACTGCGCCTCGACCCCGGCGAGGAACTTCCGCTCCTGCTCCGGGATGCCCAGGCGCTCGAAGGTGCGCTTGATGTCCTCGGGCACCTCGTCCCAGGTGCGCTTCGGCTTCTGGCCGCTCGCGAGGTAGTAGCGGATGCGGTCGAAATCGATGTTCTCGAGGTCGCGCGTGGCCCAGTGGGTGGGCATCGGCTTGGACTGGAAGACCTGCAGCGCCTGGCGGCGGAAGGCCCGGATCCAGTCCGCCTCCTTCTTGACCGAGCTGATGTAGTCGACGGTCCGCTCGCTGAGGCCCGTGCCCGCGTCGAACTCATAGGCGACATCGTAGGTGAAATCGCCCTTGGTCTGGTCGATCCCGGCGACGGGATTCTCCACGGTGGTGGCGGGGCCGCTGTCGATGAGGCTCTTCATGGTGGGGCGCCGGGGTTCAGGCGGGGAGGGCGGCGAGCTCCTGCTTCACCCAGTCGTAGCCCCGCGACTCGAGGTCCAGGGCGAGGGACTTGTCGCCGCTCTTCACGATCCGGCCGTCGTACATCACGTGCACGAAGTCCGGCACGATGTGGTTCAGCAGCCGCTGGTAATGGGTGATCATCAGCACGCCGAGGCCCGGGCCGCGCAGCGCGTTCACGCCGTCCGAGACGATACGCAGGGCGTCGATGTCGAGGCCGGAGTCCGTCTCGTCCATCACCGCCATCTTCGGCTCGAGCATCGCCATCTGGAGGATCTCGCAGCGCTTCTTCTCGCCGCCGGAGAAGCCCTCGTTGACCGCGCGGGAGGTGAACTTCCGGTCGATCTTCAGGAGGTCCATCTTCGCGTAGAGGCGCTTGTAGTAGGCGGTGGCGTCGATCTCCTCGCCCTCGGGCAGCCGCGCCTGGACGGCGGCGCGCAGGAAGTTGGCGATCGAGACCCCGGGGATCTCGCTCGGGTACTGGAAGGCGAGGAAGAGCCCCGCGCGGGCGCGCTCATCCGCCTCCTGCGCGAGCACGGAGCGGCCGTCGAGGAGCACGTCCCCGCCGGTCACGGTGTAGTCCGGATGCCCGGCGATGACCTTGGCGAGGGTCGATTTGCCGGTGCCGTTCGGCCCCATAATGGCGTGCACCTCACCGCTGTTCACGGTGAGGGACAGACCCTTGACGATGGGTTTGTCGCCGATGGAGACGTGGAGGTCGTGGATGACGAGCGAGGACATTGGGTCGGGAAAGGAAGGGTTCAGGAAGCGGGGCGGGCCTGGCCGCGGAAGGTGATCTCGACGGACGAGGCGTCGAAGCCGGCCGGGAGCACCTGGTTGACCTCGGCGAGCACGGCCGGGGGCAGGTCGATGTCGTACGTGCGGCCAGTCTGATCGTCGTGAAAATGCGCGTGCGGCCGCAGGTTCGGGCAATACCGCGTCGGGCTGCGCTCGAAGTTCACCGCCCGCACCAGTTCGCATTGCACGAGGGTTTCCAGGCAGTTGTAGACCGTCGCGAGGGAAATGGTGGGCAGCTCCGACTTGACCCGGGCAAAGACCTCCTCGGCCGTCGGATGGTCCCGCTTGCGGAGGAGCACCGAGTAAACCACCTCACGCTGGGGCGTGGCGCGGAGGCCGCTGTCCGCGAGTCTCTGGGTGAGGGATTCGGCGGGGGGAAGCGGTTGCATCGGTGGAAGGAGGAAGTGGAGCGACCGAATTGGAATGGTTCCAAGTTGCAACTTGGAATTGGAATTATTCCAAATAAGGTCTGCTAACTGCTGGTGGGAAACGCGTTGTCCAAGCCAGCCCTGTGCTCCAATCAGCGCTCAAAGTCATACCCTGCGTAGTTTCCGAACCCCCCAACCGGCTCAGCTGCCTGACCGGACGGACTTAGCGGGCGGAGAAGCGAAACACGGTCGTCGAGCGGAAGGTCTCGCCGGGACGCAGGATGGTGCTCGGGAAGCCCGGTTGATTGGGGCTGTCCGGAAAGTGCTGGGTCTCCAGGCAAAAGCCGGCGAAGCGCGGGTAGGGACGTCCGGATTTGCCGGTCAGGCGGCCCGCGAAGTGGTTGGCCGTGAACAACTGCACGCCGGGCTCGGTCGTCAGCACCTCGAGCACCCTCCCGGAAGCCGGCTCGCGGACGACGGCTGCCAGACCGGGCTCCGCGCCCCGGTGATCGAGCACGAAGTTATGGTCGTAGCCGCGTCCAATCGCCAGCTGGGGGTGATCCCCCGCGATGCGCTCCCCGATGCGCCGGGGACGGGTGAAGTCGAAGGGCGTGCCGGCGACGGGCGCGAGCTCTCCGGTGGGGATCTGGGCGGGCGTGACGGGCGTGTATCGGGCGGCGTGGAGGGTGAGTTCGTGGTCCAGGATTTCCCCCTCTCCCTCGCCCTTGAGGTTGAAGTAGGCGTGGTTCGTCAGATTGAGCGGGGTCGGGCGGTCGGTGGTCGCCGCATAGTCGAGGCGCAGTCCACCATCGGCCGTCACGGAATAGAGCACCTCGACCTGCAGCGTGCCGGGATAACCCTGGTCACCGTCGGGACTCGTGAGGCGGAGCCGCACGGCGGGGAGGCCCTCCCGGGTCGTTGGCGTGGCGGTCCAGAGCCGGCGATTGAAGCCGAGGCGGCCCCCGTGGAGGTGCACCGGAACGCCGCCGGAATTGGAATTGGTCTCCAACTGGTAGGTCTGTCCGTCGAGGCTGAAGCGCCCGCCGGCGATGCGGTTCGTGTAGCGCCCGATCACAGAATTGAAGCCGGCCGCCTTGGCCTCGAACTCGGCGGCCGAGTCCACCCCCAGCACGACGTCGGCCTGCCGGCCCGTCCGGTCCGGCACCAGCAGGCGGACGATGATGCCCCCAAAGTCTGTGATCTCCGCGACCAGTCCGCGGCCGTTGTCCAACGTGAAGAGCCGCGCCTCGCGGCCGTCGGCGAGGCGGCCGAAGCCGCGGGAGGGCACCGTGACCTCGGCGGCGGACGCCAGCACGGCGGAAAGGAACAGCGTGGCCAGCAGGGAGCGCATCGGTGGGGTTCCCGTTCAGCCGGCCCGCTGGCTCAGCACCGTGCGCTCGTAGGCCTTGACCTCGGCAAGCCAGCGCTCGCCCTCGGGCACGCCGGCCTCCAGGCAGTACTGGTCCCAGACCGCGGGGAAGGGCAGGGTGCGCGCCTCCTCGAGCAGGGCGAGCCGGGTGGTGAGGTCGCCCTCCCGTTCCGCCGCCCGGATGCGCGCGATCGGCGCCACCAGCGCGAGCAGCAGCGCCTTCTGCATATTGCGCGTGCCGATGACCCAGGCCGCCACGCGGTTGATGCTGGCGTCGAAATAATCGAGCCCGATGCGCACGCGGTCGGTGTAGCCGCCCCAGACGATCTCCTGGGCGATTGCCTGCAGCTCATCGGTCAGGGTCACGACGTGATCGCTGTCCCAGCGCACGCCGCGGCTCACGTGCAGCGCGATCTCCGGGAGGAACTGCAGGACGGCTGAGATCTTGTCGGCAATACCCTCGGTCGGGTGGTAATGCCCGGCGTCGAGCGTGAGGAGCTTGCCGCGGCTCACGGCGTAGCTGAGGTAGAACTCGTGTGAGCCGGGCACGTAGCTTTCGGAGCCGAGGCCGAAGAGCTTCGGCTCGACCGCGTCCACGTTGTGCCGCGGGTTCAGCGGGCGGGCGAAGATCACGTCGAGCGAGGCCGCCAGCCGTTCGCGGGGCCCGCGGCGGTCAGCGGGCGTGTCCTTCACGCCGTCCGGGATCCAGAGGTTCGTTAGGCACGCGCGGCCGAGGGCGCGGCCGATCGCGGCGCCGATCTCGCGGCAGCGGATGCCGTGCTCGATCCAGAAGCGGCGCACCGCGGCGTCCGGATGGGTGAGCGTGCAGCCGTCCTTCACCCGGGGGTGAGAGAAGTACGTCTGGTTGAAGTCGAGGCCGATCCCGAGGCCCTTGGCCCAGCTGATCCAGCCGCGGAACTGTTCCACTCCGAGGGCGTCGCGGTCGACGTGACGCCCGCCCATTTCGGCGTAGAGGGCGTGCAGGTTGAAACGCTTGGTCCCGGGAATCAGCGCCATCGCCGCCTCGAAATCCCGGCGCAGCTCATCCGGGGTGCGCGCCTTGCCGGGATGGCTCCCGAAGACGGCGAGCCCGTCCCCGAGCTTCTGGCCGCCCGCCTGCTCGAAGCCGCCGACGTCGTCTCCTTGCCAGCAGTGGATCGAGATCGGGATTTTGGCCGCCAAGCGCAGGGCGCGGTCCGTGTCGACGCCGAGCGCGGCGTAGCGGTCGCGAGCGAGGCGGTAGGCGGGGGCGGTCGGGCGGGACTTCATCGGCGGGAGAGGCTGTTGGCCGCGGGACCGGTGGGTCCAGCCCGGATTGAGGCGGGTTGGTTCAGGGGAAGCGCGGGCGCGGGCCGATGGCGTCCGCGCGCACCGTGCCGTCGTGGGCGAGCAGGGGTTGCGGGGACTCGATCCGGCCGAGCGGGCGGCAGCCGGGCCCCACGCCGGTGTTGCCGAGATCAGCCGCGTTGGCGGCGGCGATCGCGCGCAGTCGGGCGACGACTTCCGGATGCCGGCCGGCGACGTCCCGGGCCTCCCCGGGATCCTCGCCGAGGTGATAAAGCTCGCCGCGCGCGAGGTGCAGTTTCCACGCGTCCGCGCGCACGGCCTCGAGGTCGAGACCGCGGAAGTAAAGGAACTCGCGGCGGGTGCCGGGGCCGGGGTCGCCCAGCAGCGGGGCGGAGACATCCACGCCGTCGAGCCGGCGTCCCGTCGGCAATCCCGCCCCGGCGAGGCGGGCGAGGGTGGGCAGCAGGTCTTGATTGGCGGTGATGGCGGAGGAAGTGGTGCCGGCGGGAATCCGGCCCGGCCACCACGCCAGGAGGGGAACGCGGATGCCGCCCTCGAGGGTGCTGCCCTTGCCGCCGCGCAGGGGATGGTTGTCGGCCCCGTGGTTGAGCGGGCCGCCGTTGTCCGAGACGAAGAGGACCAGCGTGCGGCGCTCGAGTCCCGCGGAGCGCACGGCGTCGAGCACTTGGCCCACGCTCCAGTCGACCTCCTCGATCCACGCGCCGAGGAGGCTCTGGGGCACCCGTGCCCGGAAGGCGGCCGAGGGGTAGAGGGGGAAGTGGACGGCGTTGTGGGCGAGGTAGAGGAAGAACGGCTGCGTCCGCGGGCGGCGCACGTAGTCGACCGCGCGCTCGGTGTAGCGCCGCACGAGATCGGCCTGCTCCGCGGGGCCGACGCGGCCGATCACGGTGTTGCCCTCGAGCAGCGGCAGGGGGGGCTGCAGGGCGCGGATCCCCGTGCCGTCGTCGGCGCCGCCCGCGGCCTTGGGGGCCGCCTTCGGGGTGGGCAGGGGAGCGCCGAAGTTGCTCTTCACGCCCTCGGCGGCCGGACCCATATCGTTGGAGTACGGGAGGCCGAAGTATTCCCCGAATCCCTGCTGGAGGGGTAGGAAGGGAAGCTGGTCGCCGAGGTGCCATTTGCCGATGCAGGCCGTGGCGTAGCCGGAGGCGCGCAGGACCTCGGCGATGGTCTGCTCGTCGGGATGAAGTCCGACGGCGGCCCCGGGAAAGAGCACGTGGGGCGTGGGCAGCACCCGCTTCGGGTAGGAGCCGGTGAGCAGGGCCGCCCGCGAGGGCGAGCAGACGGGGGCGGCGTAATGATCCGTCATCCGCCGGCCCTCGGCGGCCATCCGATCGAGTGCCGGCGTGCGGAAGCGACCGCCCCACGCGCCCAGCTCCCGCGAGCCGAGGTCGTCGATGTTGATGAGGATGATGTTCGGCCGGTCCGTCGTCGCGGCGGCCCGGGCGCGCGTCGGCGCGAGGGCGGTGAGGAGCAGCAGGCCGGTGAGGATCGGGCGGAGCATCGGCGGGCCCTCAGGCGGAGGCGGCGGGACGGCCGAGGCAGTTCCCGAGGGCGGCCAGTACGAGGTCGACGTTCCGCAGGGTGGCGCCGTGGCCCATCAGTCCGATGCGCCAAGCCTTGCCCGCCATCGGGCCAAGGCCCGCACCGATCTCGATCCCGTACTCCTCGAGCAAACGTCGCCGGACCCCCGCGTCGTCGGCCCCCTCGGGGATGCGGATGCAGTTGAGGGTGTGGAGGGAGCGGGAGGGAATGTAGCTGAGGCCCAGCGCCTCCAGCCCGCGGCGGAGCCGCTGGTGCATCGCGGCGTGCCGGGCGATGCGGGCCTCTAGACCTTCCTCCAGCACGATCGTCAGCGCCTCGTGGAGGGCGTAGGTCATATTGATTGGCGCCGTGTGGTGGTACACGCGGCCGCCGCCGCCCCCCGAGTAGTATTTCCGGAGCATCGAGACGTCGAGGTACCAAGACTGCACCTTGGTCTTGCGTGCGTCCATCCGGGCGAGGGCGCGCGGGCCGAAGCTGACCGGCGAGAGCCCCGGGGGGCAGCTCAGGCACTTCTGGGTGCCGCTGTAGATCGCGTCGATCTCCCAGTCATCCACGCGCAGCTCGTGCCCGCCGAGGCTGGTGACGGCATCGACCAGGAGGAGCGCGTCGTGGGCCCGGGCGATCGCCGCGAGGCCCTCGAGGGGCTGATGCGCGCCCGTGCTGGTCTCGGCGTGGACGATCCCGAGCAGCCGCGCGCGCGGGTGGGCGGCGAAGGCGGCGGCGACCTGCGCGGCGGAAAAGGTCTCGCCCCAAGGGGCCTCAAGCGCGT